>JAEETC010000165.1 GCA_016286585.1 Prevotella sp.
AAATTAAAGGTTCCGTGAACTTGTCAGCCTACGAATGCTGCGGCACGGTTCAAATTAAAGACACCCATTTTCGGCACTTGATTCGATAGATATAATTTTCCAGATTATATTGAAATGGGCTTGCCTGATGTTTTAAAGCTTCAGGCCGGAGCTCTTCTTCTCTTCCTTCGTCTTATTGACGGAGATCTCTTCCTTCGATGACAGCATATCGACCACCTTCTGGTACTCCCAGCGGTTCTCGTCGGTCTGGACATAGCCCATGAAGCCCTCATGCTCGTTGTCATAGCGGATCTTCATCTGGCGTTCCCATTCCTGCATGTCACCGTTCACCACCTTGAAGCCCTGCGGCTCACGGAGGTCAACGCCCACCGTCACCTTCTGGTCGCCGACGGACAGTTCTATCGGCTTACCCTCGATGGCGGCCTGCTTCTGGTTAGCACCAAGGCCGATGTCCTTAACCTTCTCCATCTCACGGAGTTTCTCACTGATCTTGACTGCGGCGGCATCCTTCATGATGAGGGACTTGGTCTCCTGGTCAAGTTGGATGAACTTCTGCTTGCGGACACCATCCTCCTTGACTTCCTTCTTGACAGCCTCGCCTTTTTTGACGAGTTCCAGTTCCTTGTCCGTCAGTTTGGGGTTCTCCCGCTCGATGTCCCTGCGAACCTGATATGTCATCAGGCGCACGTCACCGTTCTCAGCCCTGTCGAGCTGGAGCTTCATCGGCATCTCTATCACCTTGCCGTTATCGGCCTTGTATCGGGTCATGATGAGCGGAGTCACCTGACCGTTGACAAGAGGCCCGATAATTTCCTTCGGCATGGAGAGCACCCCTTTCCGGGTGATACCGATCTTCTCCAGCTTCTCATAGGGAATTTCTTCCTCTAAAAATTTCGATTTTCCTATCATATTTAATATAAATGTTGTAATTTTGCGGCAAAATTACTAAAAATATATCAAAGAATGAATAAAAGAACGGTTTTTCTCGCATTTTTAACATTAAAATTATCAGTTTTGCCAGTTTTGGCACAGTTTTACACCATTTCTGCCGATACAGCGCATCTGTCGCGCCCATCAGGACAGGCAGAAGAGCAGATGATGGAAGAAATGGCATCGGAAGAGATTGAAGAGGAGATATTCTCCCCCACTTCAGGGTTGAAGGTCAGCATCGAGAAGGATGTCCCCGTCTTTGTCACCGTCAAGGACAGCATCATGGCAGGACTGCTGCACGACAGGCTCAACGTCTGCCTGCCTCTGGACTTCCTGAAGGTCAACTCCAAGTACGGCTACAGGAATGATCCCGTCCTGAAGTGCACGAAGTTTCATGACGGCATCGACCTGAAATGCAGCTACGACTATGTCTATTCCATGCTTCCTGCCACGGTGAAGGAGGTATGCCACGGCAACAAAGGCTACGGCAACTATGTCATCCTCGACCACGGCATCATGGAATGCCTCTATGGCCATTTGAGTGCCATTGTCGTGGAGGAAGGTGAGATTCTCCCAGCCGGAAGTGTCGTAGCCATATCAGGCAATACGGGTAAGTCCACAGGCCCCCACCTGCATATCCGGCTCAGAAAGAACGGCAAGAGCGTTGATCCGAAGCCGTTCATCAGCTTCCTGAATGACTATATCATCAGACTACAGGATAAGATCGCCTTTGTCAGAGACGGCATCAAGCCCCAGCAGGAGCTGAACATCCAGAACCTCGTCACGGAGATGGACAGGTGCGGCATCACCAACCAGCGGTATGTCGTTGCCCAGGCCTTGCTGGAAACGGGCTATTTCACCTCAAGAGTCTGTCTGGAGTGCAACAACCTCTTCGGACTGAGACGGCCATCCGACGGCAGCTACTATGAGTTTGACCGATGGGAAGAGAGTGTGAAAGCCTATAAAGACTATGTACAGTACAAGTATAAGGGAGGCGACTATCTGCTGTTCCTGAAAAGGATCGGTTATGCCGAAGACCCCGACTATATCGTCAAGGTACATCAGATAGCCAAGACGCTATAGCATCAGCCAGATAAGCATCAGATGCAAAGGATAGAAGGCATAGAAGAAATACTTGGCGAGCCATCCAGTAGCAAAACCGCGCTGACCGGAATACAGCATCGGCATCATCAGCCCAGTGGCACAGCCAGCAAGGCCATATACCATCAGAAGCGGCAGGCCGAACATAAAGGCCAGCAACGGCTTTTGCCTGAACATGAATAGGACGCATATCAGGAAGATTCCCCGCCACGAGTAATCTGTCTGGAGCCATTCCGCGAGGATGGCGATTCCTCCTATGACAGCCAGAGTAAGAATCCTGTTATGCCAGAACCTGTCAATGAACGACACGGCCATCAGTCCCAGCAGTAGCGTGAACATCACGTTATGGCTGTCATAGCCACCGAGGAGCATCCAGGGAATATCTGATATGACGGCGGCCACGAAAAGGTTGAGCATGTATTTCCGGATGTCACGGGTATGCACATACCCTTCGACCAGCAGGAAAGCGAAGATAGGAAACGCCAGACGGCCCGCCATCCTCATCAGATGGTAGGTCACAGAAGCACCGGCGGCATCCTCACCGCCAAGCATATACAAACCCAGATGGTCAATGGTCATTGAAACGATGGCTATTACCTTCAGGCTGCTTCCGCTCAGAGAACCGAGTCTTAGGCAATCCGTCATCCTTTCCTGCGTCTTCTCTTTTTCTTTCCCAAATAGTTTATAGCTACTCTCAGGCCTGTTTCAAGTGCATGGTTATAGGTCGGGCACTTTGCCGTCTCACGCATCATGCCGTCCTTTCGGTTGATGATGACGGCATAGAACTTGCCGACCTGATTGAAGAACACCTCCCGATACACCAGCACATCCAGCCTCTTACGTCTGCCAATCCATGCCTGCACCTCCTGAAGCGAAGGAGCAAGGAGGCCATCCTCCTCATTATCCGTCAAGGTACCATCCTTATAACAAAAAGGTGTTGTTTCTGAGAATCCCAGCTTTTCCAGGGATTCGGCCATACTTTTATTGACTATCGGAAGGGAAGGCTGGGCCATCATATTAGATTACAACAGATCAACGGCAGCATCCATCTGCTCCTTGAAACCGTTTTCTGCCTCTTTCAGTTTACCGAGATATTCATCACGGATAGCATTCAGTTTGGCTTTGACAATGGTATTAACTGCATAGTCCTTGCTGAATAGTGATTCATCCTCAATATCGAAGTTCTTACCAAGAAGACCCTCCAAAGAAACTGAACGGGAATAGAACAATATTAATGCAAGGAACATCGGTGAGAGGATATTGTCACCCTTCTCAATCCTGTGGATCATCAGCTGAGTTGTATCCAGCTCGTTAGCAACCTCCGTCTGAGTCAAGCCGAGACGCTGACGCACCAGTTTGAAGCGTCGCCCCATCTCCTTGACATCTACATTCTTGATAAACTCGTCCATAAATTATCAAATTTGATGCAAAAGTACTCTTTTTTTTCTAAAAACAATAACAATATATAGAAATTTATATATTTTCTCTATTTTTGAGGAAGTATTTGAGAAAGAAGAATTGTATAGAAATAGAGTTTTTGTCCAAAATCCTTTGTCATATTCATTATTTTTGCTATCTTTGCACCGTTGAATCAAAATGATAGTATTATGAGAAAGACAGCTCTTTGTGTGTTAATGATGATTGGGGCAGGTATATTACTCCCTTCATGTGAGAAAACGGCTACAGACAGTTTTACAATTATGGAAAGCTTCTATACAGAGTCCAAAGGCTTACAAACAGTGTCAAAGGACAGTGTGAATAGGTTCAGCGACAAAGTGAACGGGTATGTAGTTACAAATCCGCAAGCCAAAAATCATAGTAAATACAAGTTGATAATGGATAACATCAAAGACGCAACCCTTCGTTTAACGATTGAGGTAGATGACGAATGGGCAGGTGATACGACTATCACTTTCTAGGTCTTATCCTTCCATTATAAAAACAAATTTTGTGTGGAATCAAATCAGTTTTCACACAAAAGACTATTTAGTGTATATCATACCCTTATTTTCTAAATTTCTGTGAAAACAGTTAATTATCTGTAAGAAAATAGGATTTTAGTCAGAAAGAAAAAATACCCATTTTTGCTAATTCCCTCATTATCAGAGAATTTCCTAAAACCAACCTCTAAACTTCGGTAAACCCCAGACAACGTTTTGCGGGATTGTTATGAAACAAAATTATTTCATAACAAGAATGAGGTGTTTCATCGTTGAGAACCATGAAGCACTGTATTGGTTGCTCGAATATGCCAGCGACATTGCGGACATGATTCAGTGGATTTCATTTCTGCTGTCTTAACGACGAAGGTGGAGATTCGTTTCTCCACCTTCTTTTTTTATGATTGTTACAAAGCTAAGAGATAAAGGAATAGTCTTCTACTCTTGTTCAGTTGTCTTTCCTAACAGTTCATTTATCATGGCCTTCACCTCATCATTGACACGTTTGAAGTTACGGTTCAGCATCACCTCCTTCTCACGTTCCGAGGTAAAAGCATATATCTTTGGCAGGTCAACATAATAGGATTCTTCCTGCTTGATCTTCTCCATATCGAAGTTCGTCTTGCAGAAATACTTGGTGGTCTTGAACTCTTCCGATTCTTCTATATTGATGCCGTTGAGCGTACTCATATCCGTCGGCGTGAAGTCACGGGCGGCCTGACCAGCCAGCCATCCAGTGGCCATGTCCGCTATCTTGGCGGCAGGCACCAGATAGTCCATCTTCTCCGATATCGACGTAGAAACCTTCTGATCATTGATGGTGACGGACTTCGAGGTCTGCTTGGCCTTTCCGAACACGTCGTTCTGTGCCCATTCCAGCGTTTCCTTGTTACGGGCGGCACCCATGAAAATGTTACCGCACGTTGTCAGGATCTTCTGCATACCGTTCTTGCCATAGTCAGCCTCCAGCTGCGGCAGTTCCTGAAAGCCGAGTGTCACAGCTACCTTATTCGAACGAGCCGTACCTATCAGACGATCAATCTTATAGAAATACAGCGTCGGCAACTCATCCACGATGATAGACACAGGCAGATTTCCCTTGCTGTTCACACGGGTCACGAGACGGTTCAGGATCAAAGCATTCAGCGAACCTATCACCTGTTCCTTCTCAGGGTCATTGGCAATGACGAGATAGGAAGGATGCTCACGGTCAGATATCTTCAAGTCGAAGTCATCACCCGTAAATACCCAGTAGGCCTCCGGTGATACCAGACGAGCCGCATTGACACGGAGCGTACCGACCATACCTTCCAACTGATCCATTGCACCGTTCTGCCAAGCTGACTGGAAAGGAGCCATCAGAGACATAATCTTCTCATCCTGCATGAGGATATCGAACACGTCCGCATACGGCTGGCCAAGGAAGGAAAGCACATGAGGCATGTCCGAGAACTCACCTGTAATGGTGTCTGGCTCCACGACATTCCCCTCTTCATCCTCATACCAAGACTTTTTGATAAAGATATAGTTGCCGTGGATATCGGTATAGCTGAAGCCGTTCAGCTCCACAAACATGCCGTCATGATCCGTCGAAACGTTCCTGCTGGAGTAGTCCACGAAGTCCAGCACCACATTCCCTGCCCCATCGATGGCCTGATAGTCATTCCAGTTCCTGATAACGAGTTTCAGTTTCTTGTTGTCCCAAAGGACATAGCGCGTCAGCTTCTTACCGTTTTTGAAACCCGTCGGATGGAAGGTTACAAAGAAATAGATGATGGAGGCCAGAAAGTTCTCTGCCGAATTCTGGAAGAAAGCCTCCGAACCGCCTTTCTTGTCACCGCCTTTGTTCAGGGACTCCAGCAGCGTAGCCGCCGTTTCCGAGGCCGCTGCTAGGTCTGGGATATACTTTCGCTGAATCGGGTTGATGCGGTTGGAATACTCCACATCCGTAAAGTTCACGATATGGAAGCCGCAGTTCTCAGGCAGATGGCCGTATTTCTTGTTCTTACAGTACTGATAGAAGAGATTCTTACCCAAAGTGGGGAACTTATAGTCATACACCATCATCGCAAAACCCTTGGAGGCATGCTGACGGATGAACGGGTCGATGATGCCGAAGGACTTACCAGAACCGGGCGTACCCAGCACGATAGTACCACGGAACGGGTTGATGATATTGATCCATCCCTTATGCATCCGCTTGTTGAAATAGTACACCATCGGGATATTCACCGAGTATTCCGTTTCGTTCAGCTCCTCAGACTGTTCAAAGGACTCGTTCTCGAAGTTGAACCTGTCTTCCCCTACCTTGTAGTTATAATATCTGGCGATAGCGTCACCGCCCTGATGTACCAGCATCGTACCGATGATAGACATGAGCGCATACAGCACCCTGTTGGAAGGAAGGCCATAGAGGATACCACCCCAGTTACCCTGCTGAACGACAATACACAGAATAATCAAGGTGAATCCTGCGATGATCGGATACAGCACCATTGTCTTCAGGTTGAACTTCAAGCTCTTCTTCGCCCTCGTGCCGATACATGTCACAAAGATACAGATCAGTTCAATGACCTTACATGACAGGACACTGTTGAAGATATGAAACCGTGCAATCAGCTCCAGCAGAAAACAGGTAAAACGGCTCTCTGCAGGGATTGGGAGGTTCATCACCAGTTCGATAATCAGGAAAATGTATATGCAGCTGCGGAACATTCCGTATATTTGAAGCTGCTCTTTTGTTTCTTCTACAGGCATAGTCTGTTTTTAAAAGGGGCATGCGCCGAGAGAGAAGCGCACACCCCACATCGTATGAAAGAAAAAATTTATCTGATTCTAAGGACAGGGCGAACCCTGCCAGGAGTCGTCTTGACAGTCGAAGTCACGAAGCCGTTGCGAAGACTCACGCTAAAATAATACATCTGCTCACTCTCCGAGGTCGCCCCGTCCTGCGAGGAACTTAGGTACTGCCCGTCAGAGAAAGGATCCCCACCGACTATCTCCATCGCACGGCGTACAACAAACAGGTTCTCCGACAAGGCACGAAGCTCACCAGCCGACGGCAAAGCCCAGCCTGACACAGGAGAATCATACTGCA
>JAEETC010000025.1 GCA_016286585.1 Prevotella sp.
CTGTATTGCTGGGAGCTTCGCCAGCCCAGGGGTCGGTCATCTTCATCCAACGAACACCCTTGAACCCTTGCCGTTCTGCAATCTGTCGGGCAACGGGGTAGGCCGTTTCGTTATACCATTTGAGCATCTGCTCTAAGACTTCTGGACGGTTCCAAAGGGCGAAGTCAACGGCGTGCCACCATGTCATCTCCAGATGTGGACGGCCGAACCAGGAGTTGTAAGTAAGGCCAGTCTCTTGTGGGGGCATGTTATTGGCACAATTAATCTGTGTGAGATATTGGGAGAGCACGACTCGACGCTCCAGTTCCTTGGCGCGGGGATCGGTGCAATGTGAGAAGTCGATGATAGCCCCTGCATTCCACCATTGGTGCCAATGGCGCTGGGTGGCTTTGTGGTATTGGTCATATTCATAGGTAGGGACGGCAGTGGCACTACCGTATACTGAACTGGTTTCGGCGGGGAGGTATTCCACAGCGAAGGTGAGGATATCTTCTGTGGTGGAGAGCTCGAAGTGGTGGCGGTCGCATTCTTGGAGGGAGGCCTGACCTTCCCACTGGAGTACTACATAATATCTGGTATCGTCGAGTGTTCGCTCGATGATGGCAGAATGGTCGTTTTGGGAGATGATGACCGACTGGTGGCGCTCTGGTTTCGTCCAGTCGTTGGCATCGTCGGCGTGTTTTCCTGTAGGATAGGAGAACCGGAGGGCAATGGTTGCCCTCCGGTCTGATAAAAGGTTACTTTGGATTCTTGCATAGAGGGCGTCCTTCAAGGGATGTACGCCAGTAGTGACTTCAACTGATTCGCCGTCAGCCTTGAAAGAAGACTCAATCTCTCCATCCCAGAGATGGAGGGTTTGTTTAGGGGATTTTAGGGAGGTAGGGGGGAGAAGGGAACCGTGGGAATCCCTGAGGTCGAGGCCGATAGTGCCGAGGTTCAGACGGTGCGGATTGACACGGAAGTACTCTGTGGCCTCCTTGTGGCGGCCATCCTCCGCCTTCTTGTATTCCACAGCATAGACCTCTTGATGGCCGTGGCCGAGGTCGAAGGCTTTCTCCGATTCCTGCGGTTTCAGGCCGGTGGTGTTTTCGAACTTATGCCATCCCCAGTCGGACATGGCTGTCAGGGGCACACCTGCCCCATATTCAAAAGGGAACGACTGCAGGCCTGTGATGTCGACAGTCGTAGCGAAATGGCCGTTGCCGACAGAGAGCGAGGCGAGGGGATCGGCCTCGGTGATGACGGGGTTATTACGAGTGACGACGGCTTGCCTGTCGATGGCAGCCGTCGTGTTCTCTGTGTCGTAACCTAACATCTCCATCTCTAAGGAGGCCCAGATGAACGGCCCCACACCCTTGGCGTCATTATCGCGGATGGGCTCAGAGAGATAGTAGTCGTAGCTACCGTCGCGTCGTTTGTTCTCATTGACGCTGCCCTTGGGGTTCACCTTCTTCATGGCAGCGATAACCTCTGGCGTGGCAGCGGGGCCAAGGCCGGCCACACTGCAACAATTGGTCAGCGAGATAGTCTTGTCAGCATTCACACGGATGAAGTTGTTGATGATACCTTTGTAGGCCTTGATGCCTGCATCGCGGTACTTTGCTCCGACGTAGCCCTTGCGGTATGCCTTCAGCAGGGCGTAGGTGAACATCGCAGAGCAGGTGCTTTCGAGGTAATTGCCCTCACGCTTCGGAGAGTCCATCACCTGATACCACACACCACTCTTCTGGTCCTGCCACTTGAGGATGGCATCAAAGTCCTTCACCAATAGGTCGATGACTTCTGAACGACGGGCATAATCCTCGGGTAGGGCATCGAGTACTTCGATGAGTGCCATTGTATACCAGCCCTGGGCACGACCCCAACAGTGCTGCGAGAGACCACTCTCCTTGTCTGCCCAGAAGGTGTTGCGTGTCTCGTCATAGGCATGTCGGTTCAGGCCTGTCTTCGGGTCGAGCGTGCGCTGATAAGTAATGACGAGTTGGTTTACGGCATCATCGTAGATCTTTGTAATGGCTCCCTTCTTGGCATCCTTGGCGGAAGTGGTGATGGGCGCAGTCAGTACCCGGAAGGGCAGTCCCATGAAAATTCCATCAAGCCACACTTGATAGGCGTAGATCGCTTTGTGCCAGAACACCTTGTCTGCGATGGTTCTCGGCTGATCCTGCAACTGCTTCATCATGGTCTGCATAGCCAACAGGTTCTTGGCCTCGGGCCATTGCTGGTACATACGGGTTACGAAATGGCCCGTGCGGATATTGTCGAGGTTATAGTCGAGGATGTTATAGCCGCGAATGTCGCCTTGGGCATTGATCATTGTGTCGGTGTACTCCTGACAGTATCGCCGGATGTCCTCACCCCCATATTTAAGATAGGTGTCGAGCATGCCCTCCAGTTCGATGCCCATCACATAGCTCCACTTGGGCATGGTCGAGAAGTCGAGGAGATAGCTCTTTGGCACGCGCTTCATCTCCGAGTAGGTGAGCCACTCACTATAGTGCTTGTAGGGCATTTCACTCAGGATAAGGGAGCCGTTGATGAAGAGGTTGTCGAAGGTGATGTCGCGTGTCTTGCCACTCCTGAAGTTGCCTGACTGAACACCATTGAATTTACAGTTCTTGACCTTGACGTCATAGACATAAGTGTCTTCATCGAGACCGATGATCTGTACACCATATTGCGACTTTTCGCTGGTCACATTCTCCATGTAGATGTTGCGCACCGTCGGGTAATAGCCTCGGCAGCACACCTCGTTGTGTTCGTAGTCGAGGTTGATCTTCAGCACGCTCTCCTTGCAGACACCCACCTTGATGTCCTTCATGTTGATGTTCTCGATGATACCTCCGCGGCAGGAGTTGGTTTTGATGCGGAGTACGCGCTCCAGCTCGGGAGAGTCCATCACACAGTCGTGGGCAAACACATTCTGGCATCCACCGGAGATCTCCGAGCCGATGACCACTCCACCGTGACCGTTCTTCATCTCACAATTGCGGATGATGATGTTCTTAGAAGGCATGTTGCGCTCTCGACCGTCACGATTGCGACCGCTCTTGATAGCGATACAGTCATCGCCCGTATTGAAGTAACAGTCCTCGATGAGCACGCGGTCGCAGCACTCAGGATCGCAACCGTCGCCATTGGGACCGTCGTTGATCATCTTCACACGACGCACGGTGATGTCTGTGGAATGCAGAGGATGGATCACCCAGAACGGTGAGCGCAGCAGTGTGACGTCTTCCAACAGGATACCCTCGCACTTGTTGAACGAGACGAGTTGGGGGCGTAGACCGTCCTGTGGACCGAAGCAGCGCTCGGGTGTACGTTCACCTTTTTCATTATTCATGGGAATACCATCCTCGCCGTTCTTCAACAGACGAGCCCTTGATCCTGCCCGTTGACTGATCATGCCTTCCTTCCAGCCGAAACGGGGATTACCATTCCAAGGCCACCACGTATCGTTCGAACCGCCACCGTCGATGGTTCCCTTGCCTGTGATAGCAATGTCCTTGGCCTTGAAAGCGTAGACACAGGGTGAGAGGTTGAAACACTCCAGACCTTCCCACGAGGTTTCTACGATGGGGTAGAGCTCTGGCTCAAAGACAAATTCCAGCACGGCATCTTCCTCAACCACGAGGTTTACGCCACTCTTCAGGGTGATGGCTCCTGTGAGAAACTTGTTGCCGGCAGGCACGATCACACGACCGCCGCCCTTCTTCGAGCACTGGTCGATGGCCTTCTGGATGGCCTTCTGGTTCTTGGCGGCCGTCGCCTCTGGACGTGCACCATACTTGGTAATCGGGTAGGCGTTGTCCGCAAAGTGCGGCTCACGGATGCTTTGCTCAATCTGCTTGTACATCGCCGCGTCCCAACCTTGGGCAACTGCCAGCATGGGGACAAGCAGGATGAACGTGAGCCATAGGGTTCTTTTCTTCATATTGTTATGTATTTAGTTCGTAGTCTCACAATTTGCGCACAAAGGTACACATATTCCGTGAGAACTACGAACTATATCGATGGAAAAATAACGTAAACGTTATCTTTAACCATGTTTCCTACTGGATTTCCCAGCCGATGGCCGATGCACCGAGTACAGCAGCACTGGCACCGTCGAGACCGCTGACGAGGAACTGGGCCTTGTCCTTGAAGATCTTCAGCACGTGGGCATTATAGGCTTCACGGATGGGCTTCATGATGAGTTCTCCGGCCTTGACCATACCGCCGAAGAAGATGAATGCCTCGGGCGAAGAGAAGGCTGCGAAGTCGGCACAGGCCTCACCCAGCATCTTACCCGTGAACTCATAGATCTCCTTGGCCAGCTCGTCGCCCTTGCCTGCGGCGATACTTACATCGAGCGAAGTGATCTTCTCGGGATCCATCTCGCGGAGCAGGGAGGGACGATCGGTCTTTGCCAACAGCTCACGGGCTGTGCGGGCCACACCTGTTGCTGAGCAATAGGCCTCCAGACAGCCTGTACGACCACAACCACAACTGCGACCTTCTGCACCGCGGACCATCGTGACATGTCCCAGCTCACCTGCGAAACCGTCGTGACCATAGAGCAGCTGACCGTTTACCACGATACCCGAACCGACACCTGTGCCGAGGGTAATCACGATGAAGTTCTTCATGCCGCGGGCCACACCATAGACCATCTCGCCGATGGCAGCGGCATTGGCATCGTTGGTCATCGCAACGGGGATGTTGTTCAGGCGCTCGCTGAACAGCTTGGCCAGAGGCACCACACCATTGTGAGCCCAGGGCAGGTTCGGGGCAAACTCGATCGTACCAGTGTAGTAGTTGGCGTTCGGGGCACCGATACCCATGGCCTTGATCTTCTCAATACCGCCCACCTGGTCGATAATCACCTGCAGAGCCTCCACACAAGCGTCCACATAGTCTTCCACCTTGTCGTAGCCGCCCGTCTTGATGGCCGTTGTAGCCTTGATTTCACCACGGGCATCCACGATGCCGAAAACGGAGTTCGTTCCTCCTAAGTCCAAGCCAATCACATAGGGCTTGATTGTTGCATTCTGTTCGTTCATATTAATATGGTTTTATGTTTATATGTCCTTTTTGGGGTACAAAGTTACATTTTTTTTTTTAATTACACACATCTTTCCTCTTTTTTTTGTACCTTTGCACCCGATATGCCGATACATATACCTATTAATATATTGGATTTCATCTTTAAGGGAATCCTGATTGGGATGATTGCCAGCGCTCCGATGGGCCCTGTTGGCATATTGTGCGTGCAGCGGACACTGAACAAAGGGCGGTGGTACGGCCTTGCCACAGGTATAGGAGCCGCTGCCAGCGACATTATCTATGCTGGATTTGCTGGTTTCGGTATGTCGTTCGTGATGGACTTGATCAACAACGACCAGAACCGCTTCTATCTGCAGATAGGTGGTAGTATCATGCTGTTATGTTTCGGACTGTACACGTATAAGAGCGACCCTACGAGGAAGATGCACCAGAGTGGGCAGCAGAAGGGAACGTTGTGGTACAACACCTGGACGGCATTCCTCGTGACGTTCTCTAACCCGCTGATTATCTTCCTCTTCCTGGCCATGTATGCCCAGTTTGCCTTCGTGCTGCCCGACCATCCGTTTGAGATGCTCGTGGGCTTTGCCAGTATCGTGGGTGGAGCGCTGCTGTGGTGGTGGGGCCTGACTTGGTTGGTAGACAGGATTCGTACCAAGTTCGATACGGCTGGCATCCGGATCATCAACCAGATTATCGGTGTGGCGGTGATTGTGGGTAGTGTGCTGATGCTTTTGGGAACGACGACGAACCTGCTGAGGTTCTTTTAGCCACAGATTTCACAGATTGACGCAAAAAGATGTACATAGCAAACGAACTAAGGAAAAAGAATATTGCAGAATACCTGCTGTATATGTGGCAGGTGGAAGATACGATCAGGGCGTTCGACTGCTCTCTGACAAGGATCAAGCGGGAGTATGTGGAACGTTTCGACTATTCAGATGAACAGAAAGAGGAGGAGATAGACTGGTTCGGAAACCTGATCAGGATGATGAATCAGGAAGGCTGTCGCGAACAAGGACACCTGCAGATCAATAAGGTGACGATGCAGACGCTCATCGAACTGCACGACCAGCTGCTGGAGTCGACGAAGTTTCCGTTCTACAACGCGGAGTATTACAAGGTGTTGCCGTTTATCGTAGAGCTGCGCAATCGTGGTGCCAGCAAGGAGGAGAACGAGATCGAGACGTGCTTTAACTCGCTCTACGGCGTGATGCTGCTCCGTCTGCAGAAAAAGGACATCACGCCAGATACCGCGCATGCCGTGAAGGAGATATCGACTTTCATAGGGATGTTATCCGATTATTATAAGAAAGACAGAGAAGAAGGCTTGAAATTTGAATAATATGAGAATATTGATTACAGGCTGTAATGGCCAATTGGGAAACGAAATGCAGTTGCTGGAGAAGGTGAATCCCCAGCATACCTATTTTAATACGGACGTGGCGGAATTGGATATCACTAATAAGGAAGCCATAGAAGCGTTCGTGAGTGAGAACGAGATCGACGGCATCGTCAATTGTGCAGCCTATACCGCTGTAGACAAGGCCGAGGAGAATCAGGAACTGTGCCACTTGCTGAACGCTGTGGCCCCGGGATATCTGGCTGAGACCATCGGAAAACGTGGTGGATGGATGATACAGGTGTCGACGGACTACGTGTTCGACGGCACGAATCACACGCCTTATGTGGAGACCGACCCTGTCTGTCCTAACAGCGTTTACGGTTCGACAAAACTGGCTGGTGAGGAGGCTGTCATGGCTGCGTGCAAGCAGGCGATGATCATTCGTACAGCCTGGCTGTACTCCACCTTCGGCAACAACTTCGTGAAGACGATGATCCGTTTGGGAAAGGAAAAGCCGGAACTGGGCGTCATCTTCGACCAGATAGGTACCCCGACCTATGCCCGGGACTTGGCCGTGGCAATCTTCGCTGCCATCAATCAGGGCGTGAAGCCGGGTGTCTATCATTTCTCCAATGAGGGTGTCATCTCGTGGTACGATTTCACGAAGGCCATCCATCGCATCGCAGGCATCACCACTTGTCATGTGCGTCCACTCCACACAGAGGAGTATCCCACGCCAGCCAACCGTCCCCACTACTCCGTGCTCGACAAGACGAAGATCAAACAGACTTATGGTATAGAAGTTCCCTATTGGGAGGAGAGCTTGGAGGAATGTATAGGGAAATTAAGTTTATAGTTTACAGTTTATAGTTTATAGATGATATGTTCTATAGGCTGAAGGGCTTGCAAGGTAATCAGCTATAAACAATAAACTATAAACAATAAACAAAAAGATAAAAAGATGAATCAAGAGATAGATAGAAGGCGAACGTTCGCCATTATCAGCCACCCGGATGCTGGTAAGACCACGCTGACAGAGAAGTTCCTGCTCTTCGGCGGACAGATACAGGTGGCTGGGGCCGTCAAGAACAATAAGATCAAAAAGACAGCCACCTCCGACTGGATGGACATCGAGAAACAACGTGGTATCTCGGTGAGTACGTCGGTGATGGAGTTCGATTATCAGCCAGAAGGCTCTGATATAGAGTATAAGGTGAACATCCTCGATACCCCAGGTCACCAGGACTTCGCCGAGGATACCTTCCGCACGCTGACAGCCGTCGATTCGGCGATCATCGTGGTGGACGGAGCGAAGGGTGTGGAAACGCAGACAAGGAAGCTGATGACCGTCTGCCGTATGAGGAAAACCCCTGTCATCATCTTCATCAACAAGATGGACCGTGAGGGTCGTGATCCCTTTGACCTGCTCGACGAACTGGAACAGGAGCTGGAGATCAAGGTGCGCCCGTTGTCGTGGCCTATCAATCAGGGTGCGAAGTTCAAGGGTGTATATAATATTTATGAACAGAAGCTCGACCTCTTCACACCCGACAAGCAGCGTGTGACGGAGAAGGTGGAAGTGGATATAGACAGTGAGGAGCTTGACAAACGGGTAGGGGACCAGGATGCTGTGAAGCTGCGCGAGGATCTGGAACTGGTGGATGGTGTCTATCCAGAGTTCGATGTGGAGACCTACCGCTCGGCAGAAGTGGCCCCTGTGTTCTTCGGCTCGGCCCTGAACAACTTTGGCGTTCAGGAGTTGCTGAACTGTTTTGTAGAGATTGCCCCTAGTCCTCGTCCTACGAAGGCTGAGGAGCGTGACGTACAGCCCGAGGAGTCTAAGTTTACGGGCTTTATCTTCAAGATCACAGCCAATATCGACCCCAACCACCGCTCATGTATTGCTTTCTGTAAGGTGTGCAGCGGTCAGTTCCGTCGTAACCAGCCCTATCTGCATGTGCGTCAGGGGAAGACGATGCGCTTCACTTCGCCCACTCAATTTATGGCCCAGCGTAAGTCGACCATCGATGAGGCGTGGCCGGGAGATATCGTAGGACTGCCTGATACAGGTGGTATATTTAAAATAGGTGACACCCTGACGGAGGGGGAACAATTGCACTTCCGTGGACTGCCCTCGTTCTCGCCAGAACTCTTTAAGTATATCGAGAACGATGACCCGATGAAGTCAAAACAACTTCAGAAGGGCATCGACCAGCTGATGGACGAGGGTGTGGCCCAGTTGTTCGTCAACCAGTTCAACAACCGTAAGATTATCGGAACCGTGGGCCAGTTGCAGTTCGAGGTGATTCAGTATCGTTTGGAGAATGAGTATAACGCCAAGTGCCGCTGGGAACCTGTGCATCTGTATAAGGCCTGTTGGATCGAGAGTGACGACGATCAGGAGTTGGAGAACTTCAAGAAGCGCAAGTACCAGTATATGGCCAAGGACAAGGAGGGTCGCGATGTGTTCCTCGCCGACTCGGGCTATGTGCTCTCGATGGCGCAGGAGGACTTCAAGCATATCAAGTTCCATTTTACAAGCGAGTTCTAAGCGTATGAGAAAGTTCCTCCTTCCCTTTCTGCTGATGGTTCCTCTGCTGACGCTGGCGCAGATTTCCGGCGTGGTAGTCGATGAATCGGATGGAGGTCCTGTCCCCTATGCGACCGTCCAGTACAAAGGAAACCGTGTGTCGGCAGTGGCCGATGGTCAGGGACGTTTCCGCATAGAGCGCCACAATGGTTGGCGACTCACCATCAGTTCTGTGGGCTACCGTGAACAGGTGATCAACGTGAATCCTCAGACACCTGCCCATCTCACGATCCGTCTGACTACTGACAATCGCACACTCAGCGAGGTAACGGTCAAGTCAAAGAAAAGCTCCCGTTATCGTCGTAAGGACAACCCTGCTGTGGAACTGATGCGTCAGGTGATAGCCAACAAGAAGAAGGCCGATCTGAAACGTCACGACTACTATCGCTACCAGAGTTATCAGAAGATTGCCCTTGGACTGAATGACCTGAAGCCAGAGACGTTGGAGAAGGGCATTTTTAAGCGATACCCCTGGTTGCGCGAGCAGGTGGACACCAGCCAGTATACCGATAAGATGGTGCTGCCGCTGACCGTAGACGAGATGGTGACCGAACAGCTCTGGCGTAAGAACCCAAAGTCTGAGCGCACGATCGTGAAAGGTACGAAGTCAAGTGGTGTGAACGACCTGTTCCAGACGGGTGAGATCCTGACGACGGTAATGCGCGAGACATTTGCCGACGTTGATATCTACGATGACTATATCTTGCTGATGCGTCATAAGTTCAGTTCGCCTATCGGTCGCGATGCCATCCAGTTCTACCGGTATTACATCACCGATACGGTCTATGTGGGTTCAGACCGTTGTATCCAACTCGATTTCCTGCCGAATAACCAACAGGACTTCGGTTTCCGTGGACAGATCTATATTATAGCCGACACCATCTATCATTATCAGGTGAAGCGCTGCGAACTGTACATTCCCCGTTCAAGTGACGTGAACTGGGTGGAATCGATGCAGTGTATGCAAGAGTTCTCAAAACAGGACAACGGCGAGTGGCTGCTTACTATCGATGACATGGTCGTGGAACTCATGCTCACCGACTTCATCCAGAAAGGAGTGGTGACGCGTACAACCCGTAAGACCGACTTCTCATTCGACCCGATAGACGATAAACGCTTTAAAAAGAAGAATCCCTTGCAAGTGGAGCCAGGTTCTGACAACCGTAGTGAGGCCTTTTGGCAGGAGCATCGCCAGGTGGAGTTTACCAAGAGTGAGCAGGGCATGTCTGGCTTCCTGACCCATCTCGAACAGCTCAAAGGCTTCAAGTATGTTATCTTCGTGCTCAAGGCCCTCGTAGAGAACTATCTCGAGACTGGTTCGCGCGAAGATCCCAGCAAATTCGACGTGGGGCCTATCAACACCGCCATATCGCAGAATTTCTATGATGGACTCCGGTTCCGTCTTGGCGGACAGACGACAGCCAATCTCAACCCTCATCTGTTCTTTAAAGGTTATGCTGCCTATGGAACGAAGACGCATGAGAAATACTATAATGTTGATTTGACGTATTCAATCAATCGGAAACAGTATCTGCCACAGGAGTTTCCTGTCAACAACATCATCTTCTCCTCGAAGCGTGACGTAGCCCTGCCAAGCGATAAGTACGCCGTCAACGATAAAGATAATGTGTTTGCCTCGTTTAAGGTCCACGACATCGACAAGATGTTCATGTACAACACTCAGCGACTGGCCTACGAATACGAGACATCTACGCACTGGCGCTTCACGGCAGATCTGAAGACCGAGCGCATCGATCCTATCGGCTCGCTGGTACTTCAGCCAGTTGCCACCAGTGCTGAACCGCTCGACAAGATGCGATACACTGAGTCGACCTTCGGTATCCGCTTTGCACCCGAAGAGAAGTTTATCAACACCAAACAGCGCCGTCGAACCACGAATAAAGATGCGTGGTACGCTCAGTTGCAGCACACCGTCGGTTATCAGGGACTGCTTGGCGGTGAGTATGCCTACAACTATACTGAGTTCGAGTGGTTCCGTCGCACGTGGCTCCCCATGAGCTGGGGTAAGATTGACACGCGATTGCGTCTCGGTATGCAGTGGAACCAGGTGCCTTGGCCCTTGTTGCCGATGCCACAGGCCAACCTCTCGTATCTGGTGTCTCCTCAGCTGTTCAACATGATCAACAACATAGAGTTCCTCAACGACCGTTTTGCCTCACTGATGTTCACATGGGAGATGGGTGGTAAGTTGTTCAATCGCATCCCCCTGCTCCGCAAACTCAAGTGGCGTGAGATTCTCGAGTTCAAGGGCCTCTGGGGGGCGCTGTCGGATAAGAACAATCCTTATTTGTCCGAAAACCAGTCAAGTACACGACTAATGGTCTTCCCGACGAACAGTTACATCATGAATAGTCGGAGTCCCTATTTCGAGTACGCTGTGGGTGTTCAGAACATTTTCAGTCTCATACAGATTGAGTACGTTCATCGCATCAATTACACCTATCTGCCTACAGCTGCAAAGCACGGCATCCGTTTTATCATTAACCCGACGTTCTGATGGTTGACGGTTTATTGTTTATAGTTTATAGTTTACGATATGGAAAAGACGAAGTGTTTGATTATTGGCAGCGGCCCGGCGGGCTATACAGCTGCAATTTATGCATCGAGGGCGAATCTCAGTCCTGTTGAGTATAGTGGCATGCAGCCAGGTGGTCAATTGACACAGACCACAGAAGTGGAGAACTTCCCTGGCTATCCCCAGGGGGTGGATGGCAACCAGATGATGATGGATCTGCGTGAACAGGCAGAGCGCTTCGGTACTGATATTCGCGATGGTGAGATCGTGAAGGTGGATTTCTCGAAGGCGCCTTATGTCTGTACTGCTGACGATGGTGCGGAGATCGCTGCCGATACGGTGATCATTGCCACAGGAGCTTCTGCCAAATACCTCGGACTCGACGATGAACGTAAGTACAACGGTCAGGGTGTCTCGGCCTGCGCTACCTGCGATGGATTCTTCTATCGGAAGAAAACCGTTGCTGTAGTGGGAGGCGGTGATACGGCCTGTGAGGATGCCCTCTATCTGTCGGGACTGGCCAAGAAGGTCTATCTGATTGTTCGTAAGCCTTTCCTGCGTGCCTCGAAGGTCATGCAGCAGAGGGTGATGGAACGTGAGAATATTGAGATCCTGTTTGAGCACAACACACTGGGACTCTTCGGAGAGAATGGGGTGGAAGGCGCTCATCTGGTGAGACGTAAGGGTGAGGCTGACGAAACCTTGGTGGATATCGCCATCGACGGTTTCTTCCTCGCCATAGGCCACAAACCGAACACAGATATCTTTAAGGAGTGGCTGGAAACTGACGAGGTGGGCTATCTGAAGAAGATCAATGGTACGCCCGAGACGAAGATCCCTGGTGTATTTGTGGCTGGCGACTGTGCAGACCCTGTGTTCCGGCAGGCTATCTCTGCAGCGGGCTCTGGTTGTCAGGCTGCCATATTGGCTGAGCGTTATCTGTTGGAACAATGACCAGAGAAGAAGATATCAAGAAAGCTGTTGAGACGATGCGGAAGGGTGGGGTGATTCTCTATCCTACTGACACGGTCTGGGGCATAGGCTGTGATGCCACAAATGTGGAGGCCGTCAAACGGGTGTATGAGATCAAACAGCGCGATGATTCTAAGGCGCTGATCTGCCTGGTGGACTCTGATGCCCGGATGCAGCGTTATTTCCGCAGGGTGCCCGATGTCGCCTGGCAGCTCATCGACAGTCTGAAGGATAGTGAGGGAAAACCGACGACGCTGATTCTCGATGGAGCCGTCAACCTGGCTCCGAACCTGATTGCCGAGGATGGCAGTGTGGGCATACGAATCACCAACGAACCGTTCTCTAAGGAACTCTGTTACAGGTTCCAGAAAGCCATCGTCTCTACCTCTGCGAATATCAGTGGAGATCCTGCTGCACAGAACTATGCCGACATAGACCCTAGGATCCTGGAGGCTGTGGACTACGTCTGTTGGAGTCGTCGACAGGAGCACAAGCCTCATTCCCCGTCGAGCATCATTCGACTGAGGGAGAATGGGGAAGTAGAGGTTGTTAGAAACTAACGAATGGACGGAGTAATCGATAGACGGCCATTATGGCTCCAGCGACTGCATGAGTGGCGGGTGGAGCATATCAGTGAGAAGATGTTCATGATCATCCTCGCACTGATTGTCGGCTTCTTCGCCGCGGTAGCAGCTTTCGTACTCCACTGGATCATCGATCAGATTGTGTATGTGCTGACCAGTCACTTCAGTCGTACGAGGGCCAACTGGCTCTATCTGGTATATCCCGTCGTAGGCATCTATCTCACTTCGTTGTTCGTGCGCTATATAGTTAAGGATAATATCTCCCACGGCATCACAAGGATCCTGTATGCCATCTCGTCGAACAAGTCACGTTTGAAGTCGCACAACTGCTGGTCGTCAGTCATTGCCTCAGCCATCACCATCGGCTTTGGTGGTTCCGTAGGTGCTGAGGCGCCTATTGTACTGACAGGTTCTGCTATCGGTTCGAACCTGGGTAAGATGTTCCGCATGGATCGTAAGATGCTGATGACACTCGTAGGCTGTGGGGCCGCAGGTGCCATTGCAGGAATCTTCAAGGCACCAATAGCCGGACTGGTCTTTACGTTGGAGGTGCTGATGATCGACATGACGATGTCTGCCCTGTTGCCGATTCTCGTCTCATGTGTGACGGCCACCTGTTTCATCTATATCTTTAAAGGTGATGCGGCTCTGTTTACCTTCCATCTCGACAGCGAGTGGTCGGTGGAGCGCATCCCGGCTTGTGTACTGTTGGGCATCACTTGTGGCTTGGTGTCACTCTATTTCATCCGGATGATGGGCAGTTGCGAGAATATATTCTCGAAATTCAAGGATCACCCGCATATTAGGCTTGCCATCGGTGGTACGGTGCTGAGTCTGCTCATCTTCCTCTTCCCGGCTCTCTATGGCGAGGGCTATAGCAGCATCAACCTGTTGCTGAACGGACAGACAGAGGCTGACTGGGATAAGATACTCAACAATTCTCTGTTTGCTGGTCAGGCGTCGATGCTGATACCCTATATCGCTCTGGTACTGTTGACAAAGGTCATTGCCACTTCGGCCACCAATGGTGGTGGAGGCTGTGGTGGTACCTTTGCTCCCTCGCTGTTCGTGGGTTGCTTCACGGGCTTTCTGTTCTCGCGACTTTGGAATATCCAGCAGATAGGGGTCTATATCCCCGAGAAAAATTTCTCATTGTTGGGTATGGCGGGTGTGATGTCTGGTGTGATGCATGCCCCTCTGACAGGCATCTTCCTCATTGCAGAACTGACAGGTGGCTACTCGATGTTCATGCCGTTGATGATTGTCAGTGTATGTGCTTATCTCACCATCATCATCTTCGAGCCACACAGTATCTATGGCTCTCGTCTGGCACGACAGGGGAAACTGATTACCCATCATACCGATCATGCCGTCTTGACGTTGATGAACCTGGATTCTGTCATCGAGCGTGACTATCTGAGTGTGACGCCTGATATGGAGTTGGGACAGATTGTCCATAAGATCAGTCGCAGCCATTCCACGGTCTTGCCTGTACTTGATGCCGGTGGGATGCTCATGGGAGAGATCGACATCATGAAGATCCGCAATGTGCTGTTCCGTATCGAATTATATCATCATTTCACAGCCCATCAACTGATGACAGAGCCGAAGGCTCGTCTGAGTGATGCCACACCGATGGCAGAGGTGATGCGCGCTTTTGATAAGACAGGTGCCAACTGGTTGCCGGTCTTTGATGTGGAGAACCGTCTGAAAGGCTACATCTCCCGCCAGCGTATCTACACGATGTACCGCAAAATGGTCGCCGACATGTCTGAAGACTAGCCACATAAAAATAATATAATATGGAGAAGAAAGACTTACGTATCGTGTTTATGGGAACGCCCGAGTTTGCGGTGGAGACACTGAGAACGCTGGTGGAGAACAAGTATAACGTCGTGGCAGTGGTGACACAACCTGATAAAGCTGTAGGCCGTCATCAGACAGAGGTGCAGGCCCCGCCTGTCAAGCTGTATGCCCAGGAGCAAGGGATACCCGTACTTCAGCCAGAGAAGATGAAAGACCCCGTTTTTGTCGAGGAACTCCGTAGCTACAAGGCCAACCTCCAGGTGGTCGTTGCTTTCCGTATGTTGCCGGAAGTCGTATGGGATATGCCGGCATACGGTACATTCAACGTTCATGCAGCCTTGTTGCCTCAGTATCGTGGAGCCGCTCCCATCAACTGGGCTGTCATAAATGGTGAGACCCAGACGGGTGTCACTACGTTCTTCCTTGATAAAGAGATAGACACAGGGCGCATCATCATGCAGAAGCCTTTCGATATTCCCGATGAGGCTGACGTGGAATATGTCTACGAAGGACTGATGCATCTTGGGGCAGAGATCTGTCTGGAAACATTGGAACGTATCATCGCCGCTGATGGTCATCCGGAAAGCATCCCACAGGAGGATTTGGAAGGAAAGTTCCGTCGTCTTTATGACGCACCGAAACTTTTCAAGAACACTTGTGAGATCAAATGGGACCGTCCATGCAAACGCATCTATGACTTCATCCGAGGACTGAGCCCTTATCCTGGTGCGTGGACATCGCTGTTGGGACCAGACGGAAAGACCGTTGACCTGAAGATATTCAAGACCACCAAGACGCAGAAGAATGTGGGTATGCGTCCTGGTATGATCGTCATCTATAAGGGCATGCTCTATATCACGACAGCCGATTTCCTGCTCCAGATAGATGAACTTCAACTGGCAGGCAAGAAACGGATGTCAGCACGTGATTTCTTAAACGGCAATAAAAAATTTGAGAACTACATAATAAAATAGGTGTGGTGAGCGTTTTATAGGTGTAAACAATAAAAAAATGATAGCCTATGAAGCATTTTACTCCCGAATCATTGAAACCCCGTGAGCAGACGCTTGACATTATCCGGCAGTACGCCTACACCTACAGCGGACTCACGAAGTCTTTGGCTCGTCCAAGAAGCAACAGTAACCAGGCTCCGTGCCTCAATTAAAGGTTAAAAGGTACAAAAGTAAAAAAGGTAAATGGCAATAGTATCACCTTCATTGCTCGCTGCCGACTTCCTCCATCTCGACCGCGACATCGACATGATCAACCGCAGTGAGGCCGACTGGCTTCACCTCGACGTGATGGACGGTTCTTTCGTTCCAAACATCTCCTTTGGCTTCCCTGTCCTCGAGGCAGTGGCCAAGGCCTGTAAGAAACCCCTCGACGTGCACTATATGATCGAGCGCCCCGAACGCTACATCCAGCAGACCGCCAAACTCGGTGCCATGATGATGAATGTCCACTACGAGGCCTCTGTCCATCTGCATCGCACCGTTCAGGAGATTCACCAGGCAGGCATGAAGGCCGGTGTCACCCTCAACCCCTCCACCCCTGTCTCTGTATTGGAGGATATTCTCGGCGATGTGGACATGGTGCTGTTGATGGGCGTCAACCCCGGCTTTGGCGGACAGAAGTTCATCGAGAATACCATTGAAAAGGTTAAACGCCTGCGTCGGATGATTACCGGGCAAGGTCTGTCGACGCTCATCGAGGTCGACGGTGGTGTACAGGGTGAGACAGCTCCCCGTCTCGTAGCTGCCGGTGTCGACGTGCTCGTCAGTGGTAGCTATGTGTTCAACGCCGCCAAGCCAGAAGAAGTCATCAGTTCCTTGAGGAACTTACTCTAGCACCAAATTCACTCCATGCTGATGTGTCAGCTTCCTCAGGTTAATGAGGGCATAGCGCATACGTCCCAATGAGGTATTGATGCTGACGCCGGTCATCTCGGCAATCTCTTTGAACGACAGTTCCTGGAAGTATCTCATGAACACCACCTCCCGCTGTGGCTCAGGCAGCGCTTCCATCAGTTTCTTCACGTCGCGCAGCACCTGTGCATTGGCCAGTTCGCTTTCACGGTTGCTGTCCATCACCGAATTGTGACTTAGGTTCGACAGGTCATTGTCTTTCGTCGGCTCTATGATATGGCTGCTCTTTTGTGCACGATAGTAGTCGATAATCACGTTATGCGCCACACGTGTCAGCCACCAGAAGAACTTTCCCGTGTCTGTATATCGGCCGTTCTGCATCTTCGTGATGACTTTCAGGTAGGTCTCTTGGAACAGGTCGTTGGCCAAATCCTCATCTTTCACTACATACATGATGTAGTTGAAGATTTTGTCCTGACTCCGCGAAAGTAACTCATCGAATGCTCGGTTATTGCCATGCATGTAAGCTAATGCCAACTCTTCGTCGGTCATACTTTCTAACGTACTCATATACTCTTAATTTTGTATTTGAGTAAAGTCTTTTTCTATAGGCAATAATCTTTTAAATTGTTAATAATCTGCCGCAAAAGTAGGTATTTTTGTTGAAACAGCCAAATAAAATTGCAAAAAAATATCAAAATTCGGCCATTTTACCGTCTTTTCTCCCATAATTTAGTGTCATCTGTGGCTTTTTTTACTATCTTTGCACTGATAAAACTTCACATGATATGATCAAATTATTTGTACCTGGGCGCCTTTGCCTGTTTGGAGAACATACTGACTGGGCTGGTCACTATCGCACGATGAATGCCGATATTGCGCCTGGTGCCGCCATTGTGACAGGTATCGAACAGGGCATCTATGCCGAAGTAGAGAAATCCAGTATATTCGAACTCTATAGTGAGGCTACGGAGATGAATGGCGTGTGGCAGGATTTCTCCTGCCGGATGGATGAGATCGAACTGAAACGCATCGCCAAGTCGGGGTCGTTCTTTTGCTATTGTGCAGGTGTCGCCTCCTATATGCTCGAGTGGTATAAGGTGGGTGGCGTCCGTATCCGCATCACCTCGATGACGCTCCCCATGAAGAGCGGGCTTTCCAGTTCTGCTGCCATCTGTGTGTTGGTCGCGCGTGCGTTCAATTTATTATATAATCTGAACCTGAACACCCTCGGCGAGATGAACATCGCCTATCTGGGTGAGTTGCGCACCAGTAGTCGCTGTGGACGACTCGACCAGGCTTGTGCCTTCGGTGTGAAGCCCAACCTGATGACGTTCGATGGCGATGAGATCGAAGTGCGCTCGCTCAATGTGAAGAAACATCTCTACTGGGTCTTTGCCGATCTCTGTGCAGAGAAGGACACGATTAAGATCCTGTCTGACCTCAACAAGGCCTATCCCTTCCCAACGACTGATGCCGATCGTGCGGAGCATGAGGCTTTAGGTCAGGATAACCTCGAGATAGTCGACCGTGCCATCAAGTACATGGCAGAGGGCGATGCTGAGGCATTAGGTCGTCTGATGACGGAGGCCGAAGCCCTCTTCGATGCCAAGGTGGCCCCCATGTCATCGGCCCTCTGGTCTCCCAAGCTCCACAATGTCCTACAGGATCCCCATATCCAACCGATGGTTTGGGGCGGCAAGGGTGTCGGTTCCCATGGTGACGGTTCCGTGCAGTTCCTGGCCCGTAGTGCCGAAGATCAGAAACAGCTGGTCGATTACCTCAACGAGCGTGGCATGAAGGCTTATATGCTTACCTTGAAGCCTGTTCACACCGTCCGTCGGGCCATCATCCCCGTGGCAGGCTTCGGCACCCGTCTCTATCCGGCCACCCGTGCCCTGAAGAAGGACTTCTTCCCCATCCCTTGTCCTGATGGTCTGGTACGTCCCGTGATTCTCATCTTGCTCGAAGAACTGGTGAAGAGCGGTATCGAGGAGATCTGTCTGGTGCTGGGTTCCGAGGAGGAACGGCAACAATATGCTGACTACTTCGAGCGTCCGCTGCCGGAAGAGCATCTCCGAAAGCTGAACCCCGAGGCCCAGGAGTTTGAGAACCATATCCTGGACATCGGCAAACGTCTCCATTATGTCTACCAGCGTGAGAAGCGTGGATTCGGCCATGCGGTCTATCAGGCTGCCCAGTTTGCACGCAATGAGCCGGTCATGCTGCTGTTGGGCGACACCATCTACCGCAGTGAGTCCAACAAACCCTGTGCCCTGCAGATGATCGAGGAGTACGAGCGCTACAATGCGCTGATGGTGAGCATCCACAGCATCCCCCTGTCTGAGGTGAGCCATTATGGCATCCTGCATGGCATCTGGGAGGATAAGGAACATGCCATCCTGAATGTCGACATCATGCAGGAGAAACCGAAATCGAGCTATGCCGAGGAGTTCTTGGGTGTCCGTAACAAGGACGGTAAGAAAGAGTATTACAGCGTCTTCGGCCAGTATATCCTCACCCCGGAGGTGTTTGCCCAGTTGCATGAGGACATCATGCAGCGGGAGATTGACGGTGACCATCAGAGTGAGATAGAGCTGACCTCAGCTTTGGAGGCTGTTCGTCAGCGCAGTGGCATGATGGGTGTCCGTCTGAAGGGTCGTATGTACGATATGGGTAATCCCACAGCTCTTCGCCGTTGTGTTGAGGAATACAGTAAGTAACAAAACATCTCCCCTACTGAAATCAACGGGGGAGATGTTTTTTATTATTTCATGTTTTGATTACCGGATGTACTCTTCGGCACGGCGGAGGAGATACTGGCCGTAGTCGTTCTTGGACATGGGCTTGGCAATCTCGATGAGATGCTCCTTGGTAATCCAGCCACGCTTGTAGGCGATCTCTTCCAGACAGGCGACCTTCAGACCCTGACGCTTCTCAATGACCTCGATGAATGTGGATGCCTCGGAGAGTGAGTCGTGGGTGCCGGTGTCGAGCCAGGCAAAGCCACGCTGCAGTGTCTGCACCAGCAGGTTCTTCTGCTCCAGATACTTCTGGTTGACGGTCGTGATCTCCAGTTCTCCACGGGGGCTGGGCTTGATGTTCTTGGCAATCTCCACCACACTGTTGGGATAGAAGTAGAGGCCTACCACAGCATAGTTAGATTTCGGATTGGCGGGCTTCTCCTCGATGCTGAGACAGTTGCCGTCCTTGTCGAACTCAGCCACACCATAGCGCTCGGGGTCGTTGACATAGTAGCCGAAGACCGTTGCGTGGTTGTTCTGTTCAGCGCTGATGACAGCCTGCTTAAGCATGCCTGTGAATCCACTGCCGTAGAAGATGTTGTCACCTAGTACAAGGCAGACACAGTCATCGCCGATGAATTCCTCGCCGATGATGAAAGCCTGTGCCAGACCGTCGGGAGAGGGTTGTTCTGCATACTCGAAACGCACACCTAAGTCCGAGCCGTCGCCAAGCAGTCGCTTGAAGCCCGGCAGGTCGTAGGGGGTGGAGATGATCAGGATCTCACGGATGCCGGCGAGCATCAGCGTGGAGATGGGATAATAGATCATCGGTTTGTCGAAGATGGGAATCAGTTGCTTGCTGATGCCTTTGGTGATGGGGTAGAGGCGGGTGCCTGAACCTCCTGCTAATACGATACCTTTCATATTTTTAATAGAATTTGTGTGCAAAGGTACGAAAAAAGCCACAGATTACACAGATTTAAAAGAAAAAGTTGTAACTTTGCAGGCGATTTTTAAATATTTAGCTAATAATTATGAGTTTTTGGAATATAATTTTCGGAAAGAAAGACGAACGGAAAGTGGGCGGCATGGAGGATTTCATGACGCTTATCCGTGTGTACTTTCAGGCATCGATGGCTGCTGACCTGGGCATTACCAATCTGGCAGCTCTGCCCGATCTCAGGGTGTTCAAGTCTACACTGAAGGTCCCTACGGTTAATAATAAATTAGGTGTAGGTGAGCGTAGTCGCTGTAAGAACATGCTGAAAAGCATGTATCAGATGGAGGACTCCTTTTTCAAGGAGATCGACCAGAGCTTACGTCGCCGTTGTAAGAAAGTCCAGGATGCACAGACCTATCTGCTGCAGTTCCAGGGCTTTACACAGGACATCATGATGCTCACGGGCAACCTGATGAAGTTCAAACTCCGTCTGCCTGGCTTCATGAAGAAAGCCCTTTACACGATGACCGAGAAGACCGTCAACGATATCTTCAACAAGAACGACTTCAAGGAGCCCGATGTGCTGAAGACCGTGGTCTCTGTGCGTGAGTATAACCGTCGTCTGGGTTTTTCCCAGAAATGGGTTACCGACTTCGTCTACCGTGTGGTGATGCTCGCCAAGAAGGAGCCGAGGAAGAAGAGTGAAGATTAAAAAATATTAAAATGTCGGTTTTAAAGCAGACATTTTAATTTATTTGTCTTAACTTTGTACGCCAAATAGTTACGTGATGAATCCAAACGAGAAGACTTTGGTAAATTTCGAGACCCGGGTGCGGCAGATGATTCTCCAGTTTCAGGAGTTGAAGACGGAGAATGCCCGTCTGCAGACGATGGTTGGGGAGCAGGCGCTCGAGATCGACGGACTGAAGGCCAAGCTTCATCAGGCGGACAGTGACTATCGCTCCTTGCAGATGGCGCGGATGCTTGAAATCTCCGACGGAAACCTGGATGAGGCGAAGGAACGCCTATCAAGGATGATCCGGCAGGTGAACAAGTGTATTGCCATCCTGAGTAACGAACAGTAATTTGCTACCAGATGCCAGAAGTAAACAATGAGAAACTACATATCAAGTTGCACGTCTACGACGAGGAAATCGAAGTGACGGTCAACCGTGCCGATGAAGAGTTCTACCGTAAGGCAGCCAAACTCGTCACTAACCGTTATAATGCCTATTCTCAGGCATATAAGGGAAAGAAGGGCGAGCACACCATTGCGCTGATGACGCTGATCGACGTCGCGCTGCTGTATGAGCGTGAACTCGGAAAGAATGATACGGCACCCTATGATGGTGTTCTCGCTAAGTTGACTTCTGAGATTGAGGAAGCACTGAAGTGAGAATAACATTATTAATAAGATAGATTTTTTATGGATTTAATTTTTGTATTACTGATCGCCGCCGGCGCACTCGTACTGGGTGGAGTTGGCGGATATCTGATTTTCCGCTTCGTATTGAAGGGGAAATACAAGGAGATGATCGACTCTGCCGAGAAACAGGCTGAAGTCATCAAAGAGAAGAAACTGCTCGAGGTGAAGGAGAAATTCCTAAACAAGAAGAGTGAGTTGGAGAAAGAGATGCAGCAGCGCAACCAGCTGATGCAGCAGGGCGAGAACAAGCTGAAGCAGCGTGAACTCTCCCTCAACCAGCGCCAGGAAGAGCTGGGTCGCAAGAAGAACGAGCTCGACAACCAGCAACAGCGCATAGACAATGAGAAGCGCCTGCTTGCTGTCAAGGCCGAGGAATTGGAGAAGATGCAGCAGAAGGAGCGTGAGATGCTCGAAGAGGTGTCTGGCCTCAGCGCTGCCGATGCCAAGACTCGTCTCGTCGAGTCGTTGAAGGACGAGGCCAAGACTGCCGCTGCCAGCTATATCAATGAGATCATGGACGAGGCTAAGCTCAACGCCAACCAGCAGGCCCGTAAGATTGTCATCCAGACCATCCAGCGCGTTGCCACTGAGACGGCTATTGAGAACTCTGTCAGCGTGTTCCATATTGATAACGACGAGGTGAAGGGCCGCATCATCGGCCGTGAAGGACGCAATATCCGTGCCCTTGAGGCTGCTGCCGGTGTTGAAATCGTAGTAGACGATACTCCTGAGGCCATCGTTATCAGCGGTTTCGATCCTGTGCGTCGTGAAGTATGCCGTCTGGCTCTCCATCAGCTCGTCAGCGATGGTCGTATCCATCCAGCTCGTATTGAGGAGGTGGTTGCCAAGGTTAAGAAGCAGCTTGATAATGAGATTATTGAGACCGGTAAGCGTACAGCCATCGATCTTGGTATCCATGGCCTCCATCCCGAACTCATCCGTATTATAGGTAAGATGAAGTACCGTTCCTCATACGGACAGAACCTGTTGCAGCATGCCCGTGAGACAGCTAATCTCTGTGCAGTCATGGCCGCTGAACTCGGACTGAACCCGAAGAAAGCCAAGCGAGCCGGTCTGCTCCACGATATCGGTAAGGTGCCCGACGAGGAGAGCGAGATGCCCCATGCACTCTATGGTGCAAAGATCGCCGAGGAGTTCAAGGAGAAACCCGACATCTGTAATGCCATCGGTGCCCACCACGACGAAATGGAGATGCAGACCCTGCTTGCTCCCATCGTTCAAGTGTGCGATGCTATCAGCGGTGCCCGTCCCGGTGCCCGTCGTGAGATCGTAGAGGCTTACATCAAGCGTCTCAACGACCTTGAGGCCATTGCCATGAGCTATCCTGGTGTCACGAAGACCTATGCTATCCAGGCTGGCCGTGAGCTGCGTGTTATCGTCGGTGCCGACAAGATGAACGATGCCGAGGCCGAGGCTCTCAGCTCAGACATTGCTACGAAGATCCAGAACGAGATGACCTATCCGGGTCAGGTGAAGATTACCGTGATTCGAGAGACGAGGTCAGTTGCCTACGCAAAATAGTAAAAAAAGAAATCCCGCCAACTCGGCGGGATTTCTTTTTTACTTGAATTTCACTCCCATATTATAGAGGATGAATCCGTAGATATCAGCTTGCTCCTCCAGCACTTTCGCCAGCGGCTTGCCGCCTCCGTGACCTGCTTTCGTGTCGATGCGGATGAGCACGGGGTTGTTGCCCTGATGGCATTCCTGCAATGTGGCAGCGAACTTGAACGAGTGGGCAGGTACTACACGGTCGTCGTGGTCGGCTGTTGTCACGAGGGTCGCAGGATAGCTGGTGCCGGGCTTCAGGTTGTGAAGGGGAGAGTAGCCCCGCAGATACTCGAACATCTCCTTAGAGTCCTCGCTGGTGCCGTAGTCGCTGGCCCAGTTCCAACCGATGGTGAACTTATGATAGCGCAGCATATCCATCACGCCAACCTGTGGGATGGCCACTCCAAACAAGTCTGGTCGCTGGGTCATGCAGGCTCCCACGAGCAGTCCGCCGTTAGAACCGCCAACGATGGCCAGTTTGTCCTTGCAGGTATAGCCCTCGCTGATGAGCCACTCTGCAGCGCCGATGAAGTCGTCAAACACATTCTGCTTCTGCATCTTTGTGCCAGCCAAGTGCCATTCCTCACCATACTCGCTGCCGCCTCGGAGCGTCACCTGGGCATAGATGCCGCCATTCTCGAGGAAGGGGATGCGGATGGATGAGAAACTCGGACCCAGTGAGATGTTGAAACCACCATAGCCGTAGAGGTAGACGGGGTTCGCGCCGTTCTTCTTCAGTCCTTTTTTATAAGTAAGGAACATGGGTATGCGCGTACCGTCTTTACTTTGGAAGAACACCTGCTCCGAGGTATAGTCATCCTGACGGAATTTTACCTTTGGCTGTGTGTACAGCGTGCTCTCGTCCTTGGCCATATCGTAGCGGTAGACGGTGCCAGGGATGGTGAACGAGGTGAACGTATAGAAGCATTCAGGTTCCTTTTCGTCGCCAGTGAAGCCCACGCTGCCTACCGACGGGAGTCTGACCTCATGGCGCAACTTACCGTCGAGACCGTAGAGATAGGCATGGTCTGAGGCATCCTTCTGATAGGTGAGGATCATCTGACGGTTGATCACATCCACACCGCCAAGCACGTTCTCATGCTCTGCCACCAGCTCCTGCCAGTTGTCAACGCCCGGCTGGTGGATGTCGGCTGTCATGATACGGCCCTTGGGAGCACCGTAGTTCGTGTAGAGATAGATACGGTCTCCGTCGTCGTAGAAGGGTGAGTACTGATAGTCCATATTCGAAGTCATCTGGATGAACTGCGACTCCGGCTTCCGCAGGTCTCTCACAAAGAGGTTGTTGCCCGAGCCGGCACCCTCCTCGAAGAGATACATCTTGGTCTCCTCCTCATTCACGCTGACAATATAAAAGCGCATGGGGTAGGCGGCATTCTGATAGAAGAGCACGTCCTCGCTCTGTGGCGTACCTATCTTATGGTAATATATCTTGTGCCCTGAGTTCACGTTCGAGAACTCCTTACCCTTCACTGGAGCGTCGTAGGCGCTGTAGTAGAATCCGTCGCCCTTCCATGAAGCACCCGTAAACTTGGCCCATTCGATGTGGTCCTGTGTCAGTTGTCCCGTCTTCAGGTCGATCACGTAGATCTCCTCCCAGTCGCTGCCGCTGCGGGAGATAGTGTAAGCGGCATACTTGCCGTTGTGAGAGAAGTAGACACCCTTCAGGGCCACCGTACCGTCGGTGCTCAGTTTGTTGGGGTCGAGGAACACGCGGGGCTCACCGCCCAGCTCGTCCATTACGTACATCACGCTCTGGTTCTGCAGGCCGTTGTTCTTGTAGAAGTACCACTTGCCGTGACGCTTCCTTGGCGCCGAGATCTTCTCGTAGTTGGCCAGTTCTGTCAGCCTCTTCAGCAGCTTCCCTCGGAAGGGAATCTTCTGCAGGTAGGCGTTGGTCACCTTGTTCTCTGCCTCCACCCATGCTGCTGTCTGAGCACTTGTGTCGTTCTCCAGCCAGCGGTAGGGATCGGCCACCTTCGTGCCGAAATACTCGTCAACAGTGCCGTCCTTCGCGGCCTTGGGGTACTGCAGTCCCTGTGCTGACACTGCAGTTGTGGCAAATGCTGCCATGGTCATAAAAATCAGTCTTTTCATATCAAATCAGTTTATCGTCAATCATGTTGCAAAGATACAACAACAATCCGAAATAACCAAGTTTTTGATAGACTATTTTAGGGAGTGATGCGTGCTCCCCGTTGTGGTTTGATGTAGGTAGAATGATGTGTAATTTGTTGTATTACAGAAGGATACTTAAAATTTGTGTAGGTTCTTGAAATAGTAACAAATCATTTCTAAAAATGTTGTACACATCAACACATCTATGTGCACTTGGTGTTTAGATAGGCTAAACTCGGACTTTAGTTAGGGTAAACTCCGACTTTAGTCTATCTAAACTTCAGAATTCTCGCGAGAATTTGTGAGTTACCCCTAACCTTTCTTTGTGTTACAATACGGCTTTCATGGACTTCACATAGCCCAAACTATGACAAACCGGCACCCTGAGTCAAGGCTCAGAGTGCCGGTTGAAATATTAATGTGTAAGTTCTCGGACTATTTGTGACTTTGGTAGTAGTCGAGCGCTATCTGGACGTTCTTGATGACGGCCTCGGAACTGAAGGTGGCACCGGTGACGGCATCTACCTGCATCTTCTTGGCATCCTTGACCTTCTTGCCGTTCCACTTATCCTGCAGCGCCTTCTTCACCTTCGCATAGTACTTGGGTGTCTCGGGCGACTTGAGGAACTCAATCTTCTCCACCTTGTTACCTTTGATATATACCTTCAGCGGGGTAGGGCCGGCATAGCCCTCGATGTCCTTGCCCAGTTGGGTAGTGTTGATGACATACGTGCCGTTCTCCTTGGTCATCGGCTCGTCGGCGACAAAGCTCGTCAAGGCCAGGCTCATCAAGAGGATAGAGGAAAGTGGAAAGAGGAAAGAGATATGTAAGTTGCGTAATCTTTTCATAATTAAATATGTTCTTATGTTCTTCTGTCTAAAAAATATTTGTTATTATGTTCTTATGTCTAAAAAGCAGGGAATTCAGGTTTTGACTGTGCTTTGACGGCCATGCACTCCATCTCTACAAGCCAGCCTGGACGACAGACGGCAGCGTGGACAATGATGCAGGGCTTACCAGGGAAACGTTCCTCGAAGAGGCGGCGCACCAGACTGTAGTCGGCGACGTCGCGCAGATAGACAATGATCATCGGTACATCATCGTAGTTGCAGTCGGCTTCCTTCAGCAGGGCTTCGACATTCTCCCACATGCGGCGCGTCTGCTGTTCCACGTCCTTGGGGTACATCACCTCGCCCTTTTTGTTGATGCTGGCCGTGCCGGAGATAAACACATGACGGCGGTCGGCATAGTCGATACAGGTGCCGCGCTCAAAGGAGACACCGTAGTCGCTCGTGCGGTTCAGGTGGGTGGGGGCATAGAGGTAGCGCACCTGCTCAGCCTGAAGGCCGGCGATGGTGTAGTTGTCCATCTGCGAGAGTACGTTGGGATCCTGCTGTCGCCCGCCGATGCCTGTAGAGGCGATGAAGTGTGAGTGGACGGTGAGTCCCTGGGTGAAGAATACCTGGTTGCGGGCTCTGACGACTCCGCCGTAGTTGAGGTCGATGTCGTTGACGAAGAGCCATGTGCGGACGCAGTTGTCGGCGAGCTTGCAGCCCTCCTCGGCCAGCTGCATGATATATTCGTTGAAGAGCAGGCGCATCTGGTATTCGGAGTTGGCGGCGAGGTTGTGGGCCGAGGCGTTCCATAGGTGGCGGAACTGTCCGTGGGCTGCCTCGTAGAGACCGCTCTTGGTGAGTCTGGTCTGCACACCAGTCATCAGCCACACCCAGAGTGCAACCTTCGTTCCGTCGAGGGGTGCCTGTTGGATGATACTCTTGGCACAGTCGGTGACGTCGGCCACGATGATGTCATCAGCCTGGTTGGCGGCGTCGCTGAGGAAATAGCGCTTGAATACGGCATGGGCGTCGGGCAGACGGCTGAGCAGACCGTTGTAAGCGTTCATCACGGCTTCCAACTGGCGGGCGTAAGTCAGCTGCGGGGTGCTGACGTGAATCATCGCATGGTATTCTCTAACCTCCGTGCCGTTGTCGAAACACCAGACCTCGGCACGGGCATTCTCAAAGTCTATTTGTGAGAGCTGTTCGTTCATTGTTTGTCAATTTGGGCGCAAAGGTACAAAATAAAAATGAAATAACCAACAGCTGGGTAGTTAAATCTTATTGATGTCGACGTAGCCGTGCATGACGGCATAGATGGTGAGGGCCGAAACACTCTTCAGCCCCAGTTTGTCCATGATGTTTTTGCGGTGGGTGATGACGGTGGCCAGACCGATGTTCAGGCGATCGGCGATCTCCTTGTTGATATAGCCCTGCACGATGAGCGACATGACCTCGATCTCACGGTCAGAGAGAACCTTACGCTGCAGCATCTCGGGCATGGGCGGCAGATGCTCGCCACGGCCGTGGGCATGCTGTTGGAGGGTGAGCAGGGAACGCACTAGTTGCTGTTCTGGCACGTTGACACAGAGACAATGGAAGTTGGAGAGTTGTGACATCGTGTCGAGTGAGAGCGTGAGCACGATGGTCTTGCGTCGGCGCTCCAGGAAGAATGGTTTGTTTTCGAGCACTATGCTCATGGCCACAAAGTAGTGGAAGTAGTTGTCGGCATCGGCGGCTGCCAGTTCGGAGAAGGAGCCGAAGGTGTCGACGGTCATGATGGGCATGATGTTCTGAAGTATCGACTTCAACCCCAACGCCGAAAGGGTGTTGGGGTCGAGGATCGCTACTTTGGGCCTATTTGTCATTTAAGAGAGGAATCCGAGCAGGGCACCGGCGGCGACGGCAGAGCCGATGACTCCGGCCACGTTCGGACCCATGGCGTGCATGAGCAGGAAGTTGTGGCGGTCGTATTCCAGGCCGAGGTTGTTAGAGATACGTGCTGCCATGGGTACGGCACTCACACCGGCATTACCGATGAGCGGGTTCAGTTTCTTACCCTCAGGCAGGAAGAGGTTCATCACCTTCACAAAGCAGACACCCGAGGCGGTGGCAATCATGAAGGCCATGGCGCCGAGGGCGAAGATCTTGATGGTGTTGAACGTCAGGAACTCGGAGGCTTGCGTTGAGCAGCCTACGGTGAGGCCGAGGAGCATGACGACGATGTCGTTGAGTGCAGCGCCGGCAGTCTTGGCCAGACGGGTGGTCTTGCCGCTCTCCTTCAGCAGGTTGCCGAAGAACAGCATGCCGAGCAGGGGCAGGCCTGAGGGCACGATGAACGTGGTGAGCAGCAGGCCGATGATGGGGAAGAGGATACGCTCTGTCTGAGACACCTCACGGCCGGGCTTCATCTTGATGACGCGCTCTTTCTTCGTGGTGAGCAGACGCATAATGAACGGCTGTATTACTGGCACGAGGGCCATGTATGAGTAGGCACACACGGCGATGGCACCCATGAGGTTTGGTGAGAGCTTTGACGAGAGGAAGATGGCCGTAGGACCATCAGCACCACCGATGATGGCGATACCTGCTGCCTGAGAGGGCTCGAAGCCCATGGCCAGGGCCACCATGTAGGCACCGAAGATACCGAATTGGGCGGAGGCGCCGATGAGCATCAGCTTCGGATTGGCCAGCAGGGCCGAGAAGTCGGTCATGGCTCCAATTCCGAGGAAGATGAGCGGCGGATACCAACCCTGGCGAACACCCTGATAGAAGATGTTCAGCACGGAGTTGTCTTCGTAGAGACCGATCTCCAGGCCGGCATCGGCACGGAAGGGGATATTTCCGAGGATGATGCCCAGTCCGATGGGGACGAGCAGCAGCGGCTCGAAGTCTTTCTTGATGGCGAGCCAGATGAAGAAGGCTCCCACGGCAATCATGATCATGTTCCCGATGGTGGCATTGGCAAAGGCCGTATAGGTCAGGAACTCATGAAAGTTCTGTATGATAAATTGTCCCAAGTCCATTTCTGTAAACTATAAACTGTAAACTATTACCCGATGGTCATGAGCACAACGCCTTCCATGACAGTTTCGCCTGGTTTGACGGTGATGGAGGTGACGGTGCCAGAGTACTCGGACTCGATATTGTTCTGCATCTTCATGGCCTCGAGCACGAGCACAATGTCGCCCGCATTGACCTTGTCGCCTACATTGACCT
>JAEETC010000026.1 GCA_016286585.1 Prevotella sp.
TAACTTTGCGGCTGCAAAGGTACGAATTAGAGCGCAATATACCAAAAATTAAATCAAAAATAGCATTAATAATGAATAAAAACGATTTAAAACCCGCTGTTGTCTTCGCCGAATTCGCGAAGATTAATGCAATTCCGCGTCCTTCGAAGCGCGAGGAGAAGATGATTGAGTACTTGAAGAACTGGGGCGAGAGTCGCGGTCTCGAGACAAAAGTCGACGAGACGGGCAACGTAATCATCCGCAAACCCGCCACCAAGGGTATGGAAGACCGCAAGACGGTGATCCTGCAGAGTCACATGGACATGGTGTGCGATAAGCTCGTCGATGTGGAGTTCGACTTTGACAAGGACGCCATCAAAACTTATGTCGACGGTGAATGGCTGACGGCAGAAGGCACCACACTCGGTGCCGACGACGGTATCGGCTGTGCCATCGAACTGGCCATTCTCGCATCGGAGGATATCGAGCACGGTCCCATCGAGTGCGTCTTCACCCGCGACGAAGAGACGGGACTGACGGGTGCAGAAGGCATGAAGGCCGGCTTTATGACGGGCGACTACCTGATCAACCTCGATTCCGAGGACGAAGGCGAGATCTTCGTCAGCTGTGCCGGTGGCCGCAATACCCAGGCCAAGTTCACCTTTGAGCGTCAGGACGCAGCTGCAGGCAGCTTCTTCATCAAAGGCTCGCTGAAAGGTCTTATCGGCGGACACTCTGGCGACGACATCAACAAAAAGCGCGCCAACGCTATCAAACTCCTCGCCCGCTTCCTCTTCCAGGAGATGAAACGTTATGAGGGCATTCAGCTCGCACAGTTCCATAGCGGCAAGCTGCACAACGCCATCCCCCGCGACGGCTACTTCGTGATTGCCGTTCCCAACGACCTAAAAGAGAACATCCGTGCAGACTGGAACGTGTTCGCCGCAGAGGTAGAGGATGAGTTCCACGTGACCGACACGCAGATGCAGTTCGCAATGGAGTCCACCGATGCCGAAACTATCATCGATCCCGCCGTCGCACAAAAGTTCGTCTGGGCCTTGCAGGCCGTCGACAACGGCATCTATGCTATCTGTCAGGATCCGGAGCTGAACGGTTTGGTCGAGACATCAAGTAACATCGCGAGCGTACACACCTCTGAGACCACCATCGACATCCTCTCTTCGCAGCGTTCCAACGTCATGTCAAACCTCGACAACATGTGCGCCACCATCCAGGCCGTCTTCGAGTTGGCTGGTGCTGAGGCCATTTCTTCTGACGGCTATCCAGCATGGAAGATGCGTGCCGACTCGAAGCTGCAGGAAATCGTGGTCAGCTCCTACAAGAAGCTTTTCGGCAAGGAACCCATCGTGCGCGGAATCCATGCCGGACTGGAGTGCGGTCTCTTCTCAGAGCGCTACCCGCAACTCGATATGGTCAGCTTCGGCCCCACCCTCCGCTTTGTACACACTCCTGACGAACGACTCCATATCCCCACCGTACAGATGGTATGGGATCATCTGCTCGACGTGCTCAAAAACATTCCACAACAATGAAGTCGCGCGCGTATATTATAATAGGTGTAACGTTGCTGCTTCTCGCTTCGTGCGGGAAGCAGCACAACGCCGAGCAGACCGTGAAGGCCTTTGTCGAGGATAATATGGAGAACGGAGGCAACGACATCAGCGACCGTGACTTCGCCGACCTCGGCACCACGAAGTTCATCAACGACTCACTGATCCAGGTCATGCGTCATCGAGGGGCTCCGCTCTTCAAACAGGGTATCTCCTACACCGACGTACCCGACGGAGAGCTTTACTATCTGAGAATGAGCTACGTACATCAGGGCGACACCCTGCAAAACACCTTCTACCTCAATCAGGAACTGACGGAGGTCGTAGCCTTCAAATAACTTTTTTCGAAAAAAGTTGGCGAAATATTTGCAGGATTGAAAAAAAGGTTGTACCTTTGCACCCGCATTTGAGGAGATAACCCCAAGGTTTCGAACTCCAGGGTCCTTTTGGAAGGATGGGTGAGTGGCTGAAACCAGCAGTTTGCTAAACTGCCGTACGGGTTCCCGTACCGGGGGTTCGAATCCCCCTCCTTCCGCAGCCGAGGGGATTTCTCCGAGAAAGCACCATGATGGTCGATTCATCTAATGGTTAGGATACAAGATTCTCAATCTTGGCATAGGGGTTCGATTCCCCTATCGACTACAAAGAAAGCCCTGTAAGTCAAAAACTTACGGGGCTTTTCTTATGCTTAAATCAGCTTTACTTTAAAACTTTACAACGGAACTCATGCTGCGCCAGTCGCATCTGCTCCAGGAAACGCTCGCTGGTATGCATGCGCGCATAAGCAGCGGCAGCAGCCAGACGACCGGCATCCACGTCGCTCTGCCAATGGGCACCAACAATCACACGGCTCTCACCATACATCATGCCTCTGGCGAGAATTGTGTCGGCACGCTCGGGGTTGATCTCCGTGAGCAACAGGGCCGACGCCCAACCAAGGATGGTGTGTCCTGAAGGATAGGAGTAATTACGTCGCAGATCCGGCTCGAACTGAGGGGTTGCCGTGGATTCCTGGAAGCGCATGAACGGACGCTTGCGCTTATAGAAATACTTGGGGAAGCCGCTGATATTCTCACACGTAGCCTTCGCATCACGCAGTAGTTTCCAAATCTCGGGTGTCTCCTCCTCGGAGATCTTCTGGCCGAAGGGTTCGCTGAATTCCTGGGCGATACATTCGAGGCTGTACACGGCATCGCGGATGGCAATCGCAGTACGCACGGTGTCCTTCTGGCGCAGCTCCTTGCCCCACATGTACTGCATGATATCGTAGGTGAAGGCCGCGCCGGTGGTATCGGGTGGCGCAGGGCACCACTTGAGCATGTTGGGCAACTCCCTGAACGAGAAATAAGGTTCTGGTCTACTTTGTGCCGAGACACATACGGCCGCTGTCATCAGCACAGCCATCATCATGTACTTTTTCATAAGTTCTTTAAGTTTGTAGAATTTATTCATCCATTAGTTTACGATAACGTGCACGCTTGGGTTCCTCGAGTCCTAGACGCGCAGCTTTGTTGGCCTCGTACTCCGAATAGTTACCCTCGAAATAGAAGACATTCCCCTCCCCTTCAAAAGCAAGAATATGTGTACAGATGCGGTCGAGGAACCAGCGGTCATGGCTGATGATAACAGCACAACCCGCAAAGGCCTCGAGACCTTCCTCCAAGGCACGGAGGGTGTTTACATCGATATCGTTGGTAGGCTCATCAAGTAACAGCACGTTACCTTCCTGCTTGAGGGCGATGGCGAGATGGAGGCGGTTACGTTCACCACCTGAGAGCACACCACACTTCTTCTCCTGGTCGGCACCACTGAAGTTGAATCTTGACAGGTAGGCCCGTACGTTGACATCGCGACCTCCCATGCGGATGGTCTCGTTGCCCAGAGAGACAACCTGATAGACGGTCTTCTCAGGATCAATGTCCTTATGCTGTTGGTCAACATAGGAGATCTTGACGGTCTCACCGACGTCGAAGGTGCCGGCATCGGCCTGTTCTAGGCCCATAATGAGTCGGAAGAGTGTGGTCTTGCCCGCACCATTGGGGCCAATGACACCCACGATGCCGTTGGGCGGCAGATTGAAATTGAGGTCGCTGAAGAGCGGCTTCTCTGGATAGGACTTGGCGACATGCTCGGCCACGATAACCTTGTTGCCTAGACGCGGACCATTGGGGATGAAGATCTCAAGTTTTTCCTCCTTCTGCTTCTGCTCCTCGTTGAGCATTGTCTCATAAGAGTTCAGACGGGCCTTACCCTTGGCGTGACGGGCCTTCGGAGCCATACGCACCCATTCGAGCTCGCGTTCCAGCGTCTTGCGACGCTTCGAGGCCTGTTTCTCCTCCTGGGCCAGACGTTGTGACTTCTGTTCGAGCCAAGAGGAATAGTTACCCTTCCAGGGAATGCCCTCGCCGCGATCCAGCTCAAGGATCCACTCGGCAACATCGTCGAGGAAGTAACGGTCGTGGGTCACGGCGATAACGGTACCCTCGTATTGCTGCAAGTGCTGTTCGAGCCAGTCAATCGACTCTGCATCGAGGTGGTTCGTAGGCTCATCGAGCAGCAGCACGTCGGGCTTCTGCAACAGCAAACGACAAAGAGCTACACGACGACGCTCACCACCGGAGAGGTTTTTCACACTCCAATCACCGGGAGGACAGTTGAGGGCGGCCATCGCACGGTCGAGCTTCGAGTCCATGTTCCAGGCATCTGTAGCATCAATGATGTCCTGCAACTCAGCCTGACGCTGCATGAGTTTATCCATTTTGTCGGCATCCTCGTAATATTCGGGCAGGCCGAACTTCACGTTGATGTCATCATATTCGGCCAATGCGTCGTAGACATGCTGCACGCCCTCCATCACGTTCTCCTTGACAGTTTTCTCCTCGTTGAGCGGGGGATCCTGCGGCAGATAGCCCACCGTATATCCCGGCGCCCATACCACATTGCCCTGATACTGTTGGTCGAGACCTGCGATGATCTTCATGAGCGTAGACTTACCGGCACCATTGAGACCAATGATGCCGATCTTCGCCCCATAGAAGAAACTGAGGTAGATGTTTTTGAGCACTTGCTTCTGGTTCTGCTGGATGGTCTTGCTTACGCCAACCATCGAGAAAATCACTTTCTTGTCGTCTACTGTAGCCATTTGTATAATTGATAATGGATAAAATCTATATATAATATGTAAATGTTCAAAGGAAAAAAGCACTGCCCCTGTAAGCCGGGTTCTGTACCGTTAGCACGGCGTCTGTCATTTATCTAATCCCTGAGTCACCCCAGGGCTTAAGCGTTCTACCCTCCGCCGCATGAGACCCGGCCCTGTTGCATTGCTGCTCAGACCTTCGTCAACTCGGGCGGGCAACCCTCTCTCGGGACGGTTTACATGAACTTGCAGCCCCCAGTCGGCACAGCCCAATGATCACCCATTGGCTGGTGGTCTCTTACACCACCTTCTCACCCTTACCTCCGAAGAGGCGGTTGTTTTCTTCTACCGGCACCTACTGTCACCAATAGCTTCCACTTTCAGAAGTGGGGCGCCCTATGCTGCCCGGACTTTCCTCTCGTGCCGAAATGACACCAGCGACAGACCGTGACAGTGCTTTCGCGTGCAAAGATAGTGCAAATCGAGCGAAATGCAAAATAAATCGCGATTTATTTTCATTTCCGAGATACAGCCTATCTTCGAGACGTAGTATCAAAGATACAAATAAGTGAATGAAAAAGCAAACGTTTTTATAGATAATTACGAATAAACAATTAAAAACAGAACCTTTTCTTAATTTTGTCAGATATTTAAGATTTCAAGTGTTAATCGCAAAAGGCCGTTAAGCCTTCATGGCGAATTGTTAAAATGGGACAAATATTCACGACATTTTGTCACATTACGGAAAATTGCACCTATATTTGCACTCGAAAACTCAGAGTGAGTGTAAACGCAGCCATGAAGAAGGCCGCAAGTGTAGAATTATAAATCATAAACAAAATGAATAAGAATATGAAAAAAATCATCAATGTGGCAACGCCAGCTGTTTGCGTCGTTGCCTTGGTACTCTCGGTAGCTGCTATCAGCAAGAGCAATGCCGCCAATCCCTCTTCCCCTAACCCCGTCGTCGCATCGGCACCAGCAGGACAGCCCGTTGACCTGACCTACGCAGCCGACAAAGCTCTGCCCGCTGTGGTTTACATCAAGTCGGTCATCAATTCAAAAGTTCAGACCGTTGAATACAGCGATCCTTTCGAGGACTTCTTCTCTGATCCCTTCGGAGGATTCTTCGGACGTGGACAGGGCAACAACGGTAACGGCAACAACCGCAAACGTCAGGTACAGACTCCGAAGCGTGCAGCAGCCGGTAGTGGTGTGATCATCTCGGCCGATGGTTATATCGTCACCAACAACCATGTGGTGGACGGTGCCGACGAGTTGACCGTCACACTGAACGAGAATTCCAAGGAATATTCAGCCCGCATCATCGGCGCCGACAAAGCAACCGACCTGGCACTGATCAAGATTGACGCCAAGAACCTGCCCGCTATCGTCATTGCAAATAGCGACGATGTGAAGGTTGGCGAATGGGTGCTGGCCGTGGGTAATCCCCTGGGACTGAACAACACCGTGACAGCAGGTATCGTCAGCGCCAAAGCCCGTCCTATGAATACAGGCGGTATTACTTCCATGATTCAGACCGATGCTGCCATCAATCAGGGTAACTCGGGCGGTGCGCTGGTCAACACCCGCGGCGAACTGATCGGTATCAACGCCATGTTGGCTTCACCCACAGGTTCGAACATCGGTTACGGTTTTGCCATTCCCACCAGCATTGTGAAGAAGGCCATTGATGACTTTAAGCAATACGGTACATACCAGCGTGCCATGATCGGTATTCAGGGTGGTAGCGTGAAGGATTATGTGGACGCCATGAAAGATCAGGAGAAGGACGTAAAGGACTATGGAACGATGGAAGGTGTCCGCATCGAGAAAGTTGTGGAAGATGGTGCAGCCAATGAAGCAGGACTGGAGAAGGAAGATGTCATCACAGCCGTCGACGGTCAGAAGGTGAAGACAATGGGCGACCTGCAGGGTATCTTGGCTCAGAAGCGTCCAGGCGAGCAGGTAAAGGTGACCTATCTGCGTAATAAGAAAGAGAAGACCGTCACACTGACGCTGAAGAACGAGCAAGGTAACACGAAGGTTGTGAAGAATGCCGACCTCGATGTACTCGGCGGTAGCTTCCGTGCCATCACAGACTCACAGAAGGAACAGCTGAATATCGGCTACGGTCTGGAGGTCATCAAGATCAGTGGCGGAAAACTGAAGGATGCCGGCATGCCGAAGGGCTTCATCATCCAGAAGGCCAACGACCAGAGCATCAAGAGCATAGAAGACCTGCAGGAGGTGGTGAAAGAGGCCTCGACGAGCAAGGAGCCCGTACTCTATATCCAGGGTATCTTCCCGACGGGTAAGAAGGGTTACTTCGCCGTGCCCCTGGCAAATGACTAACGGATATTATTGATGCAGATGGCGCTGATTGATCGGGCAAATGACTGCCTTTTAATGATTATCAGCGCCATTTGTCATTTTTTTGCCTTTTTTTTTGGTCGTCTCAGGAAAATGTCATAATTTTGCAATTTGGCTATAAGACACCAACCGATGAGACAACTGAAAATCATTAAGTCGATTACAAATCGCGAAAGTGCCTCACTAGAGAAGTATCTGCAGGAAATCGGAAAAGAAGAGATGATTTCTGCGGAGGAGGAGGCTGAGCTTGCCCAGCGCATCCGCAAAGGAGACCAAGAAGCTCTTGAGCGGCTGACAAGGGCCAACCTGCGCTTTGTCGTCTCTGTAGCCAAGCAATACCAAAACCAAGGACTGAGTCTGTCAGATCTCATCAATGAGGGCAACTTAGGATTGCTGAAAGCTGCTGAGCGATTCGACGAGACACGCGGCTTCAAGTTCATCTCCTATGCCGTGTGGTGGATCAGGCAGAGTATCCTTCAGGCCATCTCTGAGCAGAGCCGTATCGTCAGACTGCCTTTGAACCAAGTTGGATCGCTCAATAAGATTGTCCGAGAGATCAGTAAGTTCGAGCAACTCAACGAGCGCCGTCCATCGTTGGAGGAGATTGCAGAGCACATCGATCTGCCAGAAGACAAGATTGACGCGGCCATGAGCATCACCAGCCACCATGTCTCTGTAGACGCACCGTTTGCAGAGGGCGAGGACAACAGTCTGCTCGACGTATTAGTCAACGAAGACATCCCAACGACCGACAAGGAACTTGTGTTGGAATCGCTGAAGTCGGAAATCCGTAATGCGCTCAACTTACTCACCGAACGTGAACGTAAGGTGATTGAGGACTCCTACGGAATCGGCGGTTCAGAGTTAACCCTTGAGGAGATCGGCACAAAATACAACCTCTCTCGCGAGCGTGTCCGTCAGATTAAGGAGAAGGCCATCCGCAAACTGCGCACTTGTACTAAGAATAAGATATTAAAAACATATTTAGGATAATGAAACCCATTAGACAACTCACCATCGCCACTGCTATCGTGGCCATGCTGGCTATCGCCAATACCCCACTTCGGGCGAAAAACTATGTAACCCCAAAGGCTTATATGTTCGGATTCTCCGCCTCATTCAACGACTCGATCGTCTACTTCACCGACATACAGGAAGTAGACAGCGTATGGTTCATGCAGAAACGGAAACTATTAGCAGGACGTGCCAACTACTCCAGTCAGTTGCGCGAGTACTGTGCTGGCAAGCTTGACATGCCAAAACGCACCTGTGTAGTAATCTGCAGTGAAAAGCGAAAGGACGTGGAGAAGAAATATGAGAAGATGAAACGTATGTACACCCAGAACAAGAAGGGCGCCATCTACGATGTTCGCTTCATCACCTCTTCCGACTTTAAGTTCACTTCCGTCAATATGGACGAAGGCACAGAGGAGCCAGTTGCCAAGCCCGAGAAGAAAAAGAAGGACAAACCCAAGAAAGACGGTAAACGTCCGCCACGCGACGGCAAGATGCCACCCCCACCCCGCAATTAATATAATAGCCGCCCCAATCAAGGAGCGGCTATCTTTTTGCAGGTATCCCTAGTTTTACCGGGGATTATTCATTTCGAATATCTTCATGCGTTCTTCGAGGAAATCATACTGGTGATCCTCGATGAACGAGGTGCAGACACGCAACCCTTCCTGCTCTGATCCGCAGGTGATGAGGCAGATGGCCGATACACCATAGTACATCAGTTCATGAGCCAACTCACCCGATGTCATGCCGGGATAGCCGATAGTGAAATAGAAACCGTCGGCAATCGGTTCGTCGAGATCTTTGTCATAGACTACATAGAAGTGATGACGGCAGAATATCTCCTTCAGTTTCTTGGCACGCTCTCCGTAGACACTGATCTCCTTGCGGAAATCGTACTTCCCCTCGTAGGCAGCCTTTAGCATGGCAGCCATCGCATACTGTGCACTGTGGCTGGTACCAGAACTCAGGGCATAGAGCATACGGGTAGAGAACACCGGTCCGAAGGGCAGTCCCTGATAGCGCTCAGCGAGATCAGGATAGTGACGATGGAACAGTTTATCGCTGATGCATGTCACGCCGATGCGTTCACCGGCATAGCTGAAAGCTTTTGAGCCACTGATGAGCAGCATGTAGTTGTCGGTATAGCGGGCGACGGTAGCCTGATAAGGCGGCTGGAACGGTGTGGAGAGATCCTTGCGGAAGTCCATGGCGAAATAAGCGAGGTCTTCCATCACGATGGCATCGTACTTCGTGGCCAGCTGACCGATCACCTGCAGCTCCTCCTCCCGCAGACAGATCCACGAAGGATTATTTGGGTTGGAGTAGACAATGGCACAGATGTTGCCCTTGCTCATATAGCTCTCGAGCTTCGGACCGAGTTTCTCACCACGGTAGTCGTAGACATCGAAAGTCTCATACTTCACGCCCATCACCTGCAGTTGCATCTTCTGCACGGGGAAACCTGGATCGATGAACAGCACGGTGTCCTTCTTCTTGTCACGCTGCGAACAGGTGAGGAATGAAGCGAAGGTGCCCTGCATCGAACCGCTGACAGGTATACAGCCCTCGGGTTTGATATCGACCCCGATAAAGGCTTTCACAAACTGCGAGGCTGCCTCCTTCAATACAGGTGCACCTTGAATGTCGGGATATGAGTGGGCAATGCCGTCTTCAAGAGCTTTGATCTGAGCATCGACACCCACCTGGGCGGCAGGTAGTCCTGGGATACCCATCTCCATCTTGATGAACTCTACCCCACTCTCCTTCTCAGCTTTGGCAGCCACTTGTTTCACCTCACGGATAGTGGCCTTGGCAAAATCCTTAATGCCGAGTTCCGCCACCAGCCCGTCGACGATTTCTTTCTTGATTGGAGTTTCCATTACTTCTGGGCCTCCTTTCCGATGGCGAGGGCTTTGATGTTAGCCTCGACGATAGCCTCACCCTTGCGTCCGAAGACACGACGGATGGCATCCTCAAGTTTGTCGTACTCGATACCAAGGGCCTTTTGTGCAGCACCCAGCAGGATAACATTGGCAGAACGAGGCACGCCGTTGTCTTTAGCAGCCTGTTCGATGTCGAGCACAATGACATTCTTCACCTTATCAAGGTCAGCCTTAATCGTCTCTATCTCAGGATAGTTAGGTATATTGACGAAAGGTGCGCTCGAAGTAATGATCCAACCGTCCTTCGAGAGGAACGGCAGATAGCGCAGAGCCTCCATCGGCTCCATGGAAATGATGACATCGGCACTGCCAAGTGGAATCAAGTCACTGGCAATGGGACTGCTGGAGATACGAAGGTTCGACTGCACATCACCACCTCGCTGAGACATACCGTGCACCTCGGCCTGCTTGATATAGAGATTCTCCTTCATGGCTGCTTCGCCGATGATGGTGGCAATAGAGAGGATACCTTGTCCTCCCACTCCGCATAAAATTATATCAGTTTTCATTTCTGTGCCTCCTTTGCTTTCTTTTGTTTTAAATGTCTCTGTAATGTCTGCATACACTCACGACGCGGAATAATCACACTCACACCGTGATAGTTGATCTCCTCACGAATGGTTGCGGTAATCTCGGGCATGTTCTTCGGAATGGGGTTCACCACCTTCAGATGATCCCCCGAGAGACCAAGTCCTTTACAGATCGCCTCAAACTTATTGGTACCAGCAGAATCCTGTCCACCGGTCATAGCCGTTGTCAGGTTATCGGAGATAATCACAGTGATGTCGGCATTCTCGTTGATGGCATCGAGCAGGCCGGTCATACCGCTATGGGTAAACGTCGAGTCGCCGATGATAGCCACTGCCGGCCATTGTCCGGCATCCGATGCACCTTTCGCCATGGTAATCGATGCACCCATGTCTACACACGAATGGATGGCCTTATAGGGGGGCAGGAAGCCTAAGGTATAGCAACCAATATCGCCGAACACACGAGCGTTGGGATACTCGCGGAGTACCTCATTGAGGGCTGTATAGACATCACGATGGCCGCAACCCTGACAGAGTGCCGGCGGACGAGGCGTGACATCCTCACATGGAGCATAGCTCTCACTGCTCTCAATGCCCAGTGCCTTCTTCAGGAAATCCGGATTCAACTCACCCGTACGAGGCAATTCACCCGTCAGACGGCCTTTGATAACCGCATTGCCAGGCATCACACCACGCACCTGATCTTCGATGAAGGGCTGTCCCTCTTCGGCTATCAGCACATATTCACAATCATCGGTCATGCGGCGAATCAGTTTCTTCGGAATCGGATACTGTGAAATCTTCAGAACAGGATAAGGACAACCATCGGGATAGCACTCCATCAGATAGTTGTAGGCGATACCGCTGGCGATAATGCCCAACTTATGATCCTGACCATCGATATACTGGTTGTACTTACTGTCGACAGCCATCTGCTCCAACAGCGGCTGCTGCCCCGTCACCACAACATTACGCTTGCGGGCAAAGGCAGGCAACAGAACCCAGTTCGAGGCCTTGGCTTCGTAGTTCAGCTCGTTCTGCGGACGCTTTTCCTCCTTCACCTCCACCACTGCACGGCTGTGGGCCATACGGGTGGTGACACGCATCAAGATGGGCAACTGCAGCTGTTCCGACAGGTCGAAGGCCTCCTGCATCATGTCGTAGGCCTCCTGCTGCGAACTGGGCTCGAGAGTTGGCACCATAGCAAACTTACCGTAAAAGCGCGAGTCCTGCTCATCCTGCGAGGAGTGCATCGACGGGTCGTCGGCCACGAGCACCACCAGACCGCCATTTGTGCCGGTCATGCCCGAGTTCACAAACGGATCGGCACAGACATTCAGTCCCACATGCTTCATACACACCAGCACCCGCTTGCCCATATACGACATGCCGAGTGCTGCCTCCATTGCCGTCTTCTCGTTGGTAGACCAACGGCGATGAATGTTTCTCTCCTTGGCGATGGGTGACTCCTGAATATACTCGGTGATCTCCGTCGAAGGAGTACCGGGATAGGCATACACACCGCTCAGACCAGCATCGATGGCTCCCTGGGCAATGGCCTCGTCACCTAATAATAGTTTCTTCATTGACGATTTATTATTAACGATTTATAATTTAATTGCGCAAAGGTACGACTTTTCAGCCGAATAAACAAAAAAAAGCGGCCTTATTTGCATAAAGCCGCATTTTTATTCAGTTAATTTTCAACTCACCTCTCATCTCTCACATCTCACCTCTAAAAAGTATATCCGAGGGTCAGGAGTACCTGATGCCGCTTGTTGCTGACGTCGGCCGTGTTGATGACATTGCTCTTGTCATAGGCCTGGAAAGGATGGAATACACCATTGGTGACGCTGTACTGATAAGCCAGGTCGATGTTCATTCTGCCAGCCCAGAAGCCGAGACCGCAGGTAAAGCGGTTGGTGTCTTTCCAATTGACGTAATCGGCCGTAGAGGCGTACATCGCACCGAGAGAGTTGATAGACATATCACGATAACCATTCTCATCGTAGGCGGCAGACACGTAGTTGTAGCCCAGACGTACAGCCAGAACGGGTACGGGTTTGATCTCGATACCGGCCTTCAACGTCGACACACCCTTGAACACCTGCTCTGCATTGCGCTTCATCGGCTCGTCGGTGTACGACTCTTCATCGCCATAGCCATCATAGCCGTCCTTCACACGGTTTCGCGTTGCGCCGTAATCCGTATATTGATAGCTGAGACCCAATGCCAGAGTCTGACCGATCGTATGCCCGAGGCTCACACCAAACTTCCAGGGGGTATAATACTTGAAATCATACTTCTCTGCGACGCTGAACATATCGCCATTCTTAGGATCGTCAGCATACACGGTCCTATTACACAGCTCGGTATAGTTCTCCGAGGTGAGGTCGTAAAAGGTCGGCGTAGCAACCGACAGACCCACACGGAAAGGAGAATTCTCGATAGGACGGACGATGATACCTGCCGTCACGTCGAAACCGGTACCCTTAATGTGACGATCGTCGCCATAGGCGACCATGCCGGCATCAACGACAGAGCCATTTTCATCCAAACGATTCAGACGCTCTGCATACTCGCTATAGCCCTTGTAGTTCACATCCTTCAGGCCGACGGTGACACCCCAGTACAGACGGTCGTTTTGACTGCCGCTGATACTGAAGTCGAAGTTGTTGATCCAGCCACGATGTGCCCGATCAAAGTTGTACATGTCGGCATCGTTGTAATCCATATAGGTTCCCTCATCATCGACACCTCCCATATAGAGACCATTCACGTTCAGGTCGTCAAACTGGTTGTAGGTATAGGCCCTGTATCCGTCAGAAGCCCGGCCCACAAAACCACTACGTTCATCGTAATATAGGCGGTATTTGTTGTTCATATACTTGCTGTGGGTGAGCCCGTTGAGCGAGGCATTGCTCAGTTGATGGTCGGCCACGTTCAAAATTTGGTCGAAATTGCGGCTCTTGTGATAATTGAACGCAAAGTTGAGATAGGGTTCCTCGAAATCGACGTTATAGACGAAACCAGCCTGATCGAAGCTCATGTTCGTCTTGCCGAGGTTATCGAACTTCTGCACATCCTTCTGGCTGACGAAACCAAAGCTGGCGCTGACCTGCGAATGGCGGATCAGTCCAAGGCCGGCAGGGTTAGTACTGATGGTGGAGATGTCGGCACCCAGTGCTTCCATCGCACCACCCATTCCCACGTAACGGGCTGTGCCGTTGAGATCCTGGTCTAAGAGACGACCGCTCTCGTATGTATCCTGTGCAGCGACTGGTAGAATCATCCCCAGAGCCATGGCTGCGATTACAATCTTCTTCATATCTTCAATAATCTTCAATCTATAATTATCAATTATCAATTTTCAATTATCATTTTTCACATCATCTTCTTCCGCCACGGGCGCCACCGCCGCCTCCGCCGCTGAAGCCACCGCCACCGCTACCACGGGAGACACCGCCGCCACCGCTATAACTGCTTCTGCCGCTACTGCTCGAGCTACTGCTCATACGAGAGCCGCCGTTGAAATTGGTGTTGTTACGTGTAGCCGTAGAACGGTTACCGGTTGTTGTACGACTGGTTCCCACCGTACGGTTACGCAGTCTGTCGCTGCGCTCGATACCACGATTGGTGCCAACAAGACGTCCACTACCGTTTCTGGCAACACCCGAGCCATGCTTCATCACCCGTGAGCCGCCACGAAGATTGATGGTGCCCGCATTCCCCGTACCGGTATAATAACGTCCACCGCCGGCGGTATAATAATAGGTGTGATAGCCATACCGGGGACCATACCAGCTATAATAAGGGTAATAGCCGTACCAAGAGCCATACCAGCCATAATAACCGGAATAGAACCATGGATCGTTCCAATACCAGCCGCCATAGTACCAGGGGTCATACCATCCGAAACGGCTATAGTACCAGGGCGAATGCCATCCCCAGTCGTAGCGTCCTGCTGCGTAACCGGCCCAGTAGGCATCGTTGTCGGCTATCGAATAGTCATCAAACCGACTCATCTGCCTCGTCAGCTCGAAGTCCTCCGTCGACGTGGAGTCGGGGAAGACGCCCCTCTCTGCACTGAAGTTGATGGTATCGTTCAGCGTAGAGTCCTGCGCGATAAGATCAAAGTGACCCACCCTTCGGTTGTACTCGTCTATACTACGGTTGCTGCCCGAGTAATAGACATCTCGCGACTGGTTTTCACGGTCCGTCACCTTCGTCGCACTCTTCTTCTTCGGAACGAAGTAGAGATCGTCAACCTGAGCTGCCATCGACAGAGGCAACAGGCCCAATAACACCGAAATCAGTAACAGTTTTTTCATTTTAATGCATTTAAATTGGTTCACGTTGCAAAATTACAACGAATTTGAATGCAAATGTACGGAAAAACCCTAACTTATCGTAGGATTTTCCCTATTTTTTGTAATTTTGCCACAAAATTAACATCCAGATGAAGTATTTCGAAGTAAAATTCACCCTGTCGCCCTATTCCACCGATGCCAGCGACGTGTTGTCAGCCATGGCTGGAGAAGCGGGATTCGAGTCGTTCGAAGAGACAGCCGACGGTCTCTTGGGATATGTCCAGCAATCGCTCTTTTCAGAGGACACGCTTCAAGAAGTCCTTTCCGACTTCCCCTTCGAGAGCATCACCGTCACCTACGACATCCGCGAGGCTGAAGACCGCGACTGGAACGAGCAGTGGGAAAATGAAGGTTTTGAGCCGATTATTCTCCCCGGCCTCATTATCCATGACGGCCGCCACCTGCCTGATAATCTCTCAATTCTTAATTCTAAATTCTTAATTGAAATAGACGCAAAACTCGCCTTCGGCACCGGCACTCACGAAACCACCCGCATGATCTGCGCAGAGCTTATGCAGCTCCCGAGCGTTGCGCGGGTGCTGGATTGCGGCACGGGTACGGGCATTCTCTCCATCTGCGCCCTGAAGCTCGGCGCCACCGAGGCCGTGGGCTACGACATCGACGAGTGGTCGGTCGACAATGCGCGCCACAATGCCGTCATCAATCGTGTGGACGACCGATTCACCTCCCTGCTCGGCGACGCTACTATATTAAATAAGGTGGAAGGCACGTTCGACCTCGTTCTGGCCAACATCAACCGTAACATTCTGCTGGCCGACATGCCCGCCATGCGTGAGAGGATGTCGCCGGGCGCCACACTCATCCTCAGCGGCTTCTACACCGCCGACAGCCCGCTGCTCATCGAGAAGGCCGCCACGCTCGGTCTCACCCTCACCAAACAAAAAGAAGACCATGACTGGGCATGTCTGGTCTTCTCTTATCTCTAAATTCTTAATTTTAAACTACCTAATCCTATCCATCGAGCGGACGAGTTTCTCGTCAGCCTTAATGGCATGACGCGCCATCAGGTAGAGGATCAGGGCAACAGCCGGCAGGACTGCCGGCCACAACGGTTTGAAGCCTACCAGGCCCCACGACTCGTCGCCCACAGTCTTGCCCACCACGAAGAAGCATACATACCACCCCACGATCAAGAGGGCATTGAGCGCACAGAAGAGTGCCTGCACTTTGCGGTTATGATAGATGAAGATGGTATATGCGCCCAGGGCTGCCGTCGGCAGGAGGATGGCCATGAGCGGCCAGGTGTCGAAGTGGTGACCACCCAGGGGATCAGTATACCAGAGGTTGTAGACACGGGCCACGCCGATGCCGGCCGTCTTGAACGAGCCGATCTGCATGGAGAGGCAGACAACCGTCAGGATGACCGCCACTGCCAGAAAGATAGTCTGTTTACGCTGCCACACGGTGATGAGACAATTAAGTGTAACACAGGGTTAGTTCTCCTGCGAATACTCCTGTGAGGGGTCGCGCCAATAGACCTTACCCTCGACAAACTCCTGGGTAGCCAGCAGTGTGGGCTTCGGTAACTTCTCATAATAACGTGAGATCTCAATCTGCTCACGGTTCTCAAACACCTCTTCGAGCGAGTCGTTATAAGAGGCAAACTCGGCCAGCTTCTTGCTCAGGTCTTCCTTGATCTGCATGCTAATCTGGTTGGCGCGCTTGGCTATGATGGAAACGCTCTCGTAGATGTTCTCTGTATCATTGCACAAATCCATAATGTTGCGCGATACGGTATTCACAGGTGCTTTTGATTTCTTGTAATCCATAATATAACTAATGTTCAATCTTTAATCACTTTCTTACATTTGGCAATGTACTTCTCTGCCAGCGACACGTTCTTAGAGTCGGGGAACTCGTTGATGAATCCATAGCACTCGTCCTCGGCATCACGGTAGCGGTCGATGCGCTTCTCCTCTGAGCTGTTCTCAGCCAACTGGAACTTGCTCTTCATGATCAACAGCATGAAATCCTCGCGCAGGCTGCAGTAGGGATAGTTCTTCAGCGTGTTCTGGGCGGTGATGATCGAGGCGGTGTAGTTGCTCTCCTCGTTGGAATTAATATTGCCGAAGTAGCCGCCCAGGTTGTAGTACAGCTGGGCCGAGAGATATTCCTTCTGGATGAGTTTATCGGTCAGCTCATAGAGCCGTTCCTGGGCCTTTTCGCGAAGGGGGGAATCGGGGAAGAGATCCATGAACTGCTGATAGGCGGTGATGGAGCCGTTGGTGGGCGACTGGTCGAGACGTGGCTCGGGCGATCCCTCATAGAGCGACTGACCCACATAGAAATAGGCCGGCTCGACATAGATGCCACGGGGATAGCTCGTTGTATACTTCTTGAAGGTCTCCGAGGCCGCCTCATAGTCATGGTTGCAATACTGCGACATGGCCAGCATGTAGAGACACTCCTGAGCCTCATCGCTGCCCTTCTTGAACGTCACCAACTCCTGCAGCAGCGTCTGAGCCTGCGTAAACTTACCCTTGGCGAAAGCCTCCTTGGCATACTCGTATCTGGCATCGTTGTCGCCATACTTGTACACCGTGTTGAACTCCGACGCGCAGCCGCTCAGCAGCAGGGTAGCATAAGACATGATAATAGCTTTCTTCATATCGGGGTGCAAAGTTACACATATTTCTACATACCACCAAATAAATTAAGAAATATTTGGTAGTTCATAGATTATTTCGTACCTTTGCACCTTATGAGCAAATATCATTTAATTTCTGATTACAAGCCGACGGGTGACCAGCCCGAGGCCATCCGCCAGCTGACGGAAGGACTGGAGCGGGGTGACAAAGCCCAGGTGCTGCTGGGTGTGACGGGCTCGGGTAAGACGTTCACCATGGCCAACGTGATCGCCAACTGGAACCGCCCTACCCTCATCCTCAGCCACAACAAGACCCTGGCCCACCAACTCTATGCAGAGATGAAGGAGTTCTTCCCAGAGAATGCCGTGGAGTATTATGTCAGCTATTATGACTACTATCAGCCCGAGGCCTATCTGCCGACGACAGACACCTATATAGAGAAAGACTTAGCCATCAACGACGAGATAGACAGACTGAGACTATCTGCCGTATCTAATTTATTGTCAGGAAGAAATGATGTAATTGTTGTATCTTCTGTTTCATGTATCTACGGTATGGGAAGTCCGGTGGCCTTGCAGGAGAACGTGATTGAACTACAAGTAGGCCAGAAGCTGAGCCGCAATGCGCTGTTAAGGAAATTGGTGCAATCGCTTTATGTCAGGAACGACCTCGACCTGCAGCGTGGAAACTTCAGGGTGAAGGGCGACACCGTCGACATTGCCATGGCCTATTCGGAGGTGGTGCTGCGCATCACTTTCTGGGACGATGAGATCGACGCCATCGAGGAGATGGACGCCGAGACCTTCGACCGGCTGGCCAGATTCCAGGACTACAAGCTCTATCCCGCGAATCTCTTTATGACTTCGCAGGAGCAGACGAATCAGGCCATCCACGACATCCAGAACGACCTGGTGAAGCAGATTGCCTTCTTCGAGGAACAGGGCGACGGCGTGAAGGCGCAGCGCATCAAGGAGCGCGTAGAGTATGACATGGAGATGATCAAGGAACTGGGACACTGTTCGGGTATCGAGAACTACAGCCGCTACTTCGACGGACGGAAGGCCGGCGAAAGGCCCTACTGTCTGCTGGACTTCTTCCCCGACGACTACCTGCTCTTCATCGACGAGAGTCATGTGAGCGTGCCGCAGATCAACGGCATGTACGGCGGCGACCGCAGTCGTAAACAGAACCTGGTGGAATACGGTTTCCGCCTGCCCGCAGCCTTCGACAACCGTCCGCTACGCTTCGAGGAGTTCCAGCAGGAGGTGAACCAGGTGATCTACGTAAGTGCCACCCCAGCCGACTTCGAGTTGGAAGAGGCGGAAGGCGTGGTGGTGGAACAGGTGATCCGCCCCACCGGACTGCTCGACCCCGAGATAGAGGTACGGCCCAGCGAAAACCAGATCGATGACCTGATGAACGAGATTGTCATGCGCAGCGAACGGGGTGAGCGGGTGCTCGTGACGACGCTGACCAAGCGCATGGCCGAGGAGATGGCAGAATACCTGCTGCAGCATGGGGTAAAGACCAATTATATCCACAGCGAGGTGAAGACGCTGGAACGCGTACAGATACTGAACGACCTGAGGCTGGGCAAGTATGATGTGCTCGTGGGTGTGAACCTGCTGAGAGAGGGTCTCGACCTGCCCGAAGTGTCACTGGTGGCCATCCTCGACGCCGACAAGGAGGGTTTCCTCAGGAGCCACCGCAGTCTGACACAGACGGCCGGCCGTGCGGCGAGAAACGTCAACGGCAAGGTGATCATGTATGCCGACACCATCACCGCCTCGATGCAGCTGACCATCGACGAGACGCTGCGCCGACGGGAGAAGCAGATACGCTACAATGAGGAACACGGCATCACGCCCAAGCAGATCGTGAAGAACATCAGCCAACTGGCACTCCAGACGGAGAACCGTGCCGACACGAAGGAACTGCGCCGGGAATTCGGTATGGGCGCGACGACAATGCTGGCCGCCGACCCCATCGTGGCCCGCATGACACGACCGCAGCTGGAGAAGAGCATCCAAGAGACCACCCGACTGATGAAGGAGGCCGCCAAGAAGCTCGACTTCCTGCAGGCCGCACAGTACCGCGATGAAATCATCCGTCTGCAGAAAGAACTCGAACTGAAGTAAAGAAGAAAGAACAAAAATCTTTAAAAAATCGACACAAATCGCCAGTCAAACTGCATCCTGATTAAATTTATGTTAGATTAATGAAGATTTTTGTTCCTAAGTCCAAAGATTTTTGTACTTTTGCACCCATAAACAACAAAAATGACAAGATGAAAAAGTTTTTGATAGCACTGCTGACGCTGATGCCCATGCTGGCAACAGCTCAGGACAATACATGGGAACGTATCGAAGTAGAAGAGCAGCCCAAGGAGAGCCCCGACGCTAAGTACCTGGTGCCCAACGCCGTACCAGAGGTGGACGGACAGGTGGTGTTCCAGACAACCATCGCTGCAGAAGGGAAGAGCGCCGACGAGATCTACGACATCCTCCTGAAGCAACTCACGAAGATGGTGGCCGAACCCAATCAGATCAGCAACAGTGCGGTGGTCATCCAGGATCCCGTCAAGCACGAGCTGGGAGCCACCTTCCACGAGTGGCTCGTCTTCAAGAATGCCTCCCTTTCCCTCGACCGCACGCAGTTCAACTTCCTGCTGCACGTGGACATCACCGACGGCCAGGCCGATGTCTCCATGATGCGCATCAGCTACGACTACGACTTGGAGCGCAGAGGTGCACACTACACCGCAGAGAAGTGGATCACCGACAAATATGCAGTTAACAAGAAGCACACGAAACTCTATCCCCTCTCCGCGAAGTTCCGTCGTAAGACTATCGACCGGAAGGACTTTATCTTCCAGAAGTTCAACAGTCTTCTAAACGAGAACAAATGAATAAGGACCGGATACGCAACTGGCTGAACATCATCTTCATGGTCGGTGCCGTCGTGGGTGTCATCATGTATCTCCAGAAGAATGAGCAGACTCACATGATGGGTCTCTACATCATCCTTTGTTCGATGGTCGTAAAGGTCGCTGAATCGACGCTGAGAATGATGAAGTGATTGAGAGGTGAGAAGTGAGAGATATGTTTAGAGCACAGAATAAGAGAATCGGGCTGAGGGTGATAGCGCTGCTTTTCACCCTTTCACCCTTTCACTTTTTCACTGATTCCTTCGCCCAGGACTCCTTCAGCCAGATCGACGAAGAGGGTAATGTGACCCGGCGCAACGGCAACTTCAACAAGCACAGCAACGACACGACGCGAAACAAGGAGATTCCCAAGGGTTTCCACACCTGGACCATCGACCGTACCTTCGGCGACATCATTCCCGTGGAGCCCGACACCGTACCCCACCTCTTCATGAACACCACGTTCAACGCGGGTAAGTACGGCGAATACAACCACACCGGCAGCAACTACACCGCCCGGCTGAGTCGTATCTTCATCAACCGGCCGGCCACAGACTACTTCACCTTCACACAGCCCTACAGCTTCGTGGAGAAGCAGCCCGACGAGTTTCACTTCATGAACACCCTCTCGCCCTACACGACGATCCTCTATGATAACTGCGGCAACAAGACGAACGGCGAAGATCATATCGACGCGAAGTTCGCCGTCAATGCCAACAAGCGACTGAACATGGGCTTCGACCTTGAGTACGCCTATGCCAGAGGCTACTTCCAGAACCAAAACCAGTCGCACTTCAACGCCACGTTGTTCAGCTCATACAACGGCGACAAATACAGCATGCACGCCTTCTTCACGACCAGCCACCAGAAGGTCAACGAGAACGGCGGCATCACCGACGATAACTACATCGTCCACCCGGAATCTTTCCCACAGAGCTTTTCCGAGAACGAAATACCGACGGTCCTCTCAAATACGTGGAACCGCAACGACCACCAGCATATCTTCTACACTCACCGTTATAACCTCGGCTTTTACCGCAAGGTCAAGATGACCGACGAGGAGATCAAGGCCCGGCAGTTTGCCGAGAAATCGAAGAAAGACAAAGAAGAGCGCGAGGCCCGGGACAAAGACGGCGACGACAAAGACAAGCGCCGGAAACCCGACATGAAGGAGCCGGCCGGCCGACCCGACAATGCCCGTATCATAGGAGCAGAACCGAAGGCGAAGCTCGACTCCCTGACAGCAGCGACCGTCGACACGACGCGTATTAAAATCGAAGACCAGGCGACACTCGACAGTCTTCTGCAGGCCAAGGCCATCCAGGACTCCATCGACGCCACGATGAAAGATGAGTTCGTGCCCGTCACCAGCTTCATCCACACCCTCGAATGGAACAACTACCGCCATATCTACCAGTCCTACGCCACACCCGACGGCTACTACAAGGACACCTACTACAAGCAGGGCCTCAAGTATGGCAATGACTCGATCTACGACCAGATGAAGCACATGCAGCTCAAGAACACCTTCGCCATCGGACTGCTCGAAGGGTTCAACAAATACATGAAGGCCGGATTCAAGGCGTTCATCTCCTCCAACTACTGCACCTACACCCAGCCCGACTCCATGAGCACCGGCACCATCTACGAAAACAAAGTCACGGAACACGATCTCAGCGTGGGTGCACGACTCAGCAAGACCCAAGGCCGCACGCTCCACTTCAACGCCGGACTGGAGACCTACTTCGCAGGACCTAACCGCGGACAGCTGTTCGTCGACTTCGACACCGACCTCAACTTCAGACTCTTCGGCGACACCGTGCAGCTGGCGGCATCGGCTTATTTCTACCGTTCTGTCAGTGCCTTCTTCCAACTCAACTATCACTCCAAACACCTGTGGTGGGACCTGGAAGACCCGAGCATGGAGACCCGAACACACATCCAGGGCGACTTCTCCTATACGAAGACCGACACAAAACTGCGAGTGGCCGTCGACGAGATACAAAACTACGGCTATTGGGGGATGAGCTACGACGCCACCACCAGCGGCCGCAAGAACATGACGGCACGCTATTACCAGCACGGCAGCAACATCAGCATCCTCACCGCCCAGCTCCACCAGAACTTCCGTCTCGGGCCGCTGAACTGGGAGAATGTCGTCACCTACCAGAACTCCAGCAATCAGGATGTGCTCCCGCTGCCGACGTGGAACATCTTCTCGAACCTCTACCTGAAGTTCAAGGTGGCCAAGGTGCTCGGTATTGAGTTAGGTGCCGACGCCACCTGGTTCAGTAAGTATTATGCACCTGATTTCTGTCCGGCCATCAGCCAGTTTGCCGTGCAGCAGAATGCCGACAGCCGCATAGAACTCGGCGGCTATCCGTTCATCGATGTCTATGCGAACATGGTCCTGAAAGGCGTGCGATTCTTCATTATGATGAGTCACTTAAACGCCGACTCCGGCAACCGCATGCAGTTCCTCGCACCCCACTACCCCACCAACAGCTCCGTGCTGCATTTCGGGGTCTCGTGGAATTTCTATAATTAACCCCCAATCAACAGCCCTATACTGACGCAGAGGCCGTAGATGAAGATGTTCCTCGCCGTTTCACTCAGACACATGTTCAGCGCCTTGCCCTGATAGATCCGTTTGATCTTCAGGTAGGTGTACACATGCAGGATAAAATAAAACAACGGGAACAGCGTAGCCAGCAGATGGCCGTTCATCCAGAAGGTACCGCCGAGGATGAGGGCACCGACGCCAACACCCAGATACAACTGCAGACCAGCCTCCGGACCTAAGCGCACGATGAGTGTCTTCTTATTCGCCAGACGGTCGTTGTCGCGGTCGCGGAAGTTGTTCACGATGAGCAGCGCGTCGATCACCAGCCCGCAGGCCAGTGAGGCGAGGAACACCTGCCACGTCAGGTCGTGTATCTGCACATAGTACGTACAGCATACCGGCACCAGTCCGAAGAACACGAGCACCAGCAGGTCACCGAGGCCCTGATACGAGAAGAACGTCGTATAGAGGAAGGCGAACACCACGCACAGCCCGCCCACGAGAATCATCTCCAGGCCGCCGTACCAAGCCAGCGGCAGTCCGATGACACAGGCCAGGCAGGTGGTAGCGGCGATGGCCTTCTTCATCGCGTCGAGCGTCACCCACCCCTGGGCACAGGCCCTGCGCGGCCCCAGACGCGTCTCCACATCGTCGGAACCATTCACGAAGTCGAAGAAGTCGTTGATGAAGTTGGCATCGATCTGCATGGCAAAGGAGAAAAGCAGGCACAGCAGGAATGCCGTCCAGCTGAACACGTCGCCGTCATACATCTTCGCATCGGTCCAGGCCAGCGCCCCACCGATCATCACAGGAACGGCTGCCCCCGACAGCGTCTTCGGACGGGCTGCCAGCAGCCATGCTTTCATCGAATTGGTCTTAATTCTCGTCTCTTCCATCATATTTTTGCGATTTTATTTGCAAAAGTACGCAGATTTTCGTACATTTGCAAGCATAAACCCAACTTTTTATGATACAAAACGCTCCAAGCCTGGATTTAGTAGAGTTCATCGAGACGAAGATCCTGCCTCAGTATGCCGCTTTCGACGCAGCTCACAACATGGAACACGTCACCCGCGTAATCCGTCACTCGCTGGAACTGGTGAAGGCCACCGGTGCCGACATCAACATGGTCTATACCATCGCCGCCTACCACGACCTCGGCATGTCGGGGCCCCGTGCCGTCCATCACATCACCGGCGGCAAGATCCTCGCCACTGATGCCCGACTGAAGAAATGGTTCTCTCCCGAACAACTCCAAGTGATGCGTGAGGCCGTCGAAGACCACCGCGCCTCAGCCTCCCACTCGCCGCGCAGCATCTACGGGAAGATTGTGGCCGAAGCTGACCGCGACCTCGACAGCGACATCGTCATCCGCCGCACCATCCAGTTCGGTCTCTCCAACTATCCCGAACTCGACTACGAAGGACAATGGCACCGCTTCAAGGAGCACATGGACAATAAATACTCAAAGGACGGCTATATCAAGTTGTGGATTCCGAACTCCCCAAACGCCGCACGGCTCAACGACCTGCGCAACCTCATTGCCCAGCCCGCCGAGCTCCGTAAAGCGTTTGACAGGATTTACAAAGAAATTATCTGAGGTACATATAATATATGTACGCGAGGACGGCGATGAGGACAAGCGTCACCACCGTACGTACCATGCACGACACCACCCGCTTGATAATCAGGAAGGCGATGATGATCGCTGCGAGCATCGCAGCATAATAACCTATATTTCCCATTATTTGAACATTCTTCTAAAGGTAGTTGGAAAAGGTGTCTCAAACTCCATCGGCTCACCCGTCACCGGATGACGGAAGCACAGCAGCCAGGCGTGCAGACACAGACGGTGCAGCGGATCGTCGCCATTGCCATACTTCGGGTCGCCACACACGGGATGTCCCATGTCAGCCGAATGCACACGGATCTGGTTCTTCCGTCCCGTCTCAAGTTTGAACTCCACCAGCGAGTGCTCCGTCGTACGGTCCAGCACGTGCCAGTGGGTCACGGCATACTTACCGCCATTGTCCGTCGGCGACGAATAGGTCACATAGGCCTTGTTGTCCTTCAGCCAGTTGGCGATCGTGCCTTCGTCCTCAACGATCTCGCCCGAGCACACGGCCACATACCGGCGGTCGTACACGATCTGGTGCCAGTTGTGCTCCAGCACCTGCTCCGTGTCCATATCCTTGGCATAGACCATCAGTCCGCTCGTGTCACGGTCGAGTCGGTGCACCACGTGGGCACGGCATTTCTGTCCCGACTTCTTGAAATAGTCGTCGAGCACCGTCTTCACGTTCAGGCTGGAGTGCCCGGCAGCCATCGACAGGATGCCCGCCTCCTTCTCCACCACGATCAGCCACTTATCCTCATACACGATCTTCACCCAACGGCTCTTGAAGCCCCGCTGATTACGCTTGGTGTTGCTCACTGCCACCTTCATGCCCCGCTCCAGGGGGAAGTCAAACTGGCTCACGGTCTTGCCGTTCACCTTGATACCCCTACCCTGCAGCGTCGCCTTGACCTTCGTGCGCGACTGCTTCACGTTCTTCAGCAGCCACTCCAGCAGCGGCATCGGCTCCTCGACGGTATAATGGGCGTAGTCGCCCTCATGGTTCGTATCTGAATTGTATCTCATAACTGGGGGGCAAAATTACAAAAAATCCCCGAAACGCACAAGCGTTTCAGGGAATTTCTCATGATGACCGGGCTTTTTTGAAACTGTCATCTGTCATCTGTAATATGTAACCCCGGTGTTTCCACTGTCTCAGCATGCCCCAGGTACCCTCCTCGTCCATGCTGTTCTTCAGCCGCACGTTCACCACGTCGCGATAGGTGAACACGCCCTCCTGGTCGGTACTGATCTGCTCCAGCAGGTTCCTCGGGCCGCGCTTCGAGGTGGGCAGTCCCTCATCGGCATGGCGGATGAGGTCGCCCCAGAGTTTCATCTTGATCCAGAGGTCGTAGTGCAGGCTCCAGCGACAGAAGCCCTCGATGGCCTTCTCCCACTTCATGCCGTTGGCGGCATAGAGCAGACAAGCCTTGCGGAAGGCATGCACCAGGGCACGATGGGTGAGATTGTCGAACACACGGTCTTGCGACAGCCTGGCAAACTCCTTGCACTCAGCCTCCAGCCGTGAGGCCAGCCGTCGCGCTTCGCGACAGTCGATGGTGCCCGTGGCCTGCTTCAGGTTCTCGATATAGGGGCGCAGGGCCTCGTCGTAGTCGTTGTCGTAGTTGCCGAACACGGGGATGTCGGAACCAATCTCACGGTCGGGGATGGTGGCCATGCAGAGGCGCGAGAGGGGCCCGTCGACGAGCACGTATCTGAAGTACCGCAGCGCCTTCGACACGGTGGCGTTGGCGTTCCAGTTCAGGTGGAGACTCACCGAGGCCGTCACGCTCTGCGCACTGGCACGGTCGGCACCGAAGTCGTTGTCCTCGTCGTCGTTCAGCTTCAGGTTGGTAAACTGGTTCGACTTGCCGGTGGCGCACTCCACCTTGTCCCACTGTTCCAGCTCGTTGAGCTTCACGTGGAGGGGTGCGCCTTGCGACTCGTCCATACGCTGCACAAGGGCGGCCTTCGTGATGTCCGACTTGATGGTCTGGATGATCAGGTCGGCCGGACGCTTGGGCTTCTCCTTGTTGGCGGCCTTGCCGTTGTAGTCCTCGTTGAACTTCTTCAGACGGTCACGGTTCCGCTCGTCGCGCAGTTTCATGTCGGCCAGGATATGGGCGATGGGCTGACGGATGCACGAATCCTTGCCGGCAGCCGTCTCGGCCACGATCAGACAGTTGATGCGCAACTCGCGGTCCTGGTTGTCGATGTAGGTGAAACGGATCTTCCGTGGATAGGTGGCCAGCGCGGGGAAGATGGCCTGCGCCACCGTCGGCTTATACAGATCGGGGGTGCGCGACACGGCGGCCTTCACCAGCTTCGGCAACACCCGTGGCATCTGTGGCGGCTCCTGACTGGCGTAGAGCTTCGACAGCTCCGACTGCGGGGCCTCGCTCTCCGCCTCCACAGCCGGCTTCTCTGCCTGCGACCGACCGATCTTACGGCTCTTGGCAAACACGCGGCGCTGGAACTGCGTCATCTTCTGACTCGAGTCGGTGTACTTCTCATAGAAGTCGTTCAGCAGGTCCTGGATGTTCTTGTCCTGCCAGTGGTCGGGCATCATCTCGCTGAGCACACCGCTGAACTCACCCTTCGTCAGCAGCTGTGCGGCCCCGACGCTCAGGATGCTCTTCACGGCATTGTGGCGGGCACCCTCCACGACCAGCGCCTCCGGCTCCAGCTCCGCCTCCTCCATGCACGCCTTGAAGATAAACCGCGTCCGGTCGTCTGGCGACAAGTTGTCGCCAACAATTGTTGTCTTAGTTGTCATAGTTGTCGTTTTAATCTCTTGCGTTGTCGTTAATCTCCGGCCATCGACATCGAGACCACGCTCGAGATAGGCCTCGCGGCGCTCGGCAATCTCCTCCTCCGACAACGGCTCAAGCCAATGTTCCGACCGATACACCTCCTCATCCTTACCTGTCACGTAGATAAATCGCTCGGGCGTGATACAGCTCTCGTCGTAGGGCACTTCTATCTCCTGACAGAATGCCCGCTGGGCCTCCTCGATGGTCATGCCCTTGGGGATGCGGATGTAGATATGCACCTTCTTCCGTGCCGAATATTCGATACGGAGCACCTGATCCTGCCAGTCGGAATACTCGTCAACGTTCACTTCCATCGCCTTTTGTATAGCCTTGGCCACCAGCGTCTTATCATCCACATCGACGCACGTCATAAACGTGAACGCCTCGGGGATGATGTCCTTCTGCGCACGGTGGTTGTCCTTGAAGGCGCTGTAGTGCGGACAGAGATAGGGCAGCCGGTCCTTCAGGGCCTCGTTGCCGCCGCGGATGTCGGCCACCATCTGCCTCAGCCACGCCTCGGAGAGCAGGCCGTCCACCTGCTCCCGAGTCCAACTCTCTGCATACCCGCGATGATCCCGCCTTGGGTCGCCCGTATGCTGCGTATTAACTGCAATCACTCTTATCATACCTTATGAAAATCACTCCAGTCCCGGCGCTTCATGGCCTCCATCTCGTCCGCCTCGAAGAAGCGCTTGGCTTCCCACGCCCTGCGACGTTCGAGTCCCTTGAGTCGCTGACCGCCAGCCCACACCCAGCGCATGAACTCCTGTTTGATGGCCCGCATGCTGCCGCCATTCTTGATCGTCTTCAGCAGGGTGCTCGTCTTCAACTTATAGAACCCCAAGTTGAACGCGAAGCTTACGAGCGCATCGAACTGCGGCTGGTTCCAGTCACCCAGACTGTTCACCTGTTTCTCCACGTCATACAGGTCCGCCTTCAGGAACATCTCCGCCCAGTACTCGCTGATCACGTCGCCCATCCTCACGCCCTGCGTATGTCCGTACCCGATCGTCGGCACCCCCGCAGCATCCAGATACGCTTCTTTTCTCAGACCCTCAAACTCCTTCAGCTTCTTCAAGCCGATATCACTTATTCTCTTCATAAAAAATATGTCCTTATGTTCTTCTGTCTAAAAATTCGGATACCCCAGTTTCGAGTTCAGGTAGTGCAGTCCAGCCATGGTCCACGTCATGTACGTCCGTATCTTCTTTTCGCCCTTCAGAGAATACGAGACGTGCGTGCGGAGGCTCACCAGTCCTCGGCCGGCCAGCTCGTCGCTGATGTTCCACCGTCCGAACCTCCTGTACTGGATGCCCATGTCGCGCACCACGGCATTGAAGTCGCTGACCGTCATGTTGAACGTCTTCGCCACCTGTGTCGCCGTCAGTGTGTCTTCTGCCTCGGCGTTCACCATCCTCAATCCCTCGCCGATGATCTCGTCGGCCATCGCCAGGATCTTCGGCGCCGGCAGCACTCTCAGCGCACCCCTATGTGCGCGCTCCAGTTCCTCCCATCTCAGCACCAGCCTCGCTCTCGCCTCGTCGTTGAACTTCGTGGCGATGTACAGACACTCGGTTTTCGTCAGCGAGTAGTAAGGCATCATCTTCTTTCCGCCGTTCGGCAGATTGTAGGTTTTCTGCAAGAGCGCAAATTTGCGCCCTTGTACTTTCTCCCAGGCTGGCTCCATGTTCCGAATGGCTTTCAGAACATCCTTGTGCTGCTTGCCGGTCAGCTCGGCAATCTCCAGCGAGGTCATGCGCTGTGGCTGGTCATCGTCAGCCACCTGCACCATCTTGATAATTGTTGCTTGTTTCATATAGCTATGTTTATTTAACGTCGCCCTCCTTAAGGCGACATATCGTTTGTTTTTTGAAATAAATTATGTTTGTTTTTCTCACAATGGGGACTGTCCTAGGGTGTTAAGTTAACTCTCGCGTTTTTATATTAATTTCCAATGATATTATTTAACTAAATATATTTACATTCTTTAATAAAAATACTAGTTGAATATTTTGCATATCTCACTGATTTTTAGTAACTTTGTAGAGTTTTTAAGCATCAGTAATTATGGCAAATATTGACAAGAAAGAAGAAATCAGGCAGCTGAAAAAGCAATTAAAACAGGCACTGCGAAAAATAGAGAAGTTACAGT
>JAEETC010000166.1 GCA_016286585.1 Prevotella sp.
CTCGTTGGTGCTTCGTCCTGACAACTTATAAGCCTTGGCGCCGTTAGGTATCGGCAGGTCGTAGGGCAGACAGATGGTATAAGGCACATCGCTCTTGGCCAGCGTGCGGGTGTTCTCCACCTTGTCGGTTTTGAAGGCGTAAGGCACATAGTAGTCACGGCCGTCAATCAGACGGAAGCCCTCAGCGCTGAAGCCGGCGCCATCACTTACCACGATGTTCGTGCCGTCGCTCTCGCCGTATGTGGCAGGCACATAGACCAGTGTCTGCAACGAGTCGATACCGAGACGGCTGAAGCCGCGGGCCTTCAGGTCGGCGCTGATATTGGTCGAATCGCACATGTGCATATCCACGTAAAGCAGGTTGGCGGCGTTCGAGAAGAGGCTGTCCTCCATCGCTTTGAGCGTCGTGGGCAAGACGATCTTCTCCAACTTGGTCAGCGGCTGGATGTCGGCGGTATGCAGCGAGTCAACAGCGGTATAGACTAACGGCGTGAGGTCGCGGATACCAGTGTGCAGGTCGAACCAGCCCTTCACGCTGCGGACGCCAGTGAGATCGTCGGCCGTAGCAGCGGCATGGGTGGCGAAGGCGCAGAACGACTCGTCGTCCTCGAACATTCCCTTCGAGATGAAGTTGGTGCGTTGTGCCGAACCGTTGTAGTCCTTACCGTAGATGTAGTCCTGATATTGGCTCGGCCGTACATAGAAGGCGTCGAACGTCGGATTGTAGTTGTTGCTCAACCAGCGAAGGAAGAACAATTCGTCGCTTATATCCAACATCTTATCGGAAAGGATGTACATACGGGTGAGCATGACATCGTCGTCGAGGGCGGACCAACTGAAGTTCTGGATGCTGTCGCCAACGACGAGCACCTCCAGAGCTTCGCACTCCTGCAGGGCGCGATCTTCTACTTCCTTACAGGTCCTCGGCAGGATGAGCGTCTTCAGGTTGTAGGCACGCAGGAAGGCGTGAGTCACCAGAACATTGTCGTCAAACCTTCTTACTTGTACATTTTCTTTCAACATGAACGATGCCGCTGTTCTAGTATAGCCCGTCACACCAATACTGGTAGCCTTGATATCTGCGTCATACAGGTCGATGTACTCCAGACGGCCGGCATAGTTGCGACACAGGAGCCACGGGCAGTAGCCCGCCATGTAGTTCAGCACGTCGATGTCAGCACCCGAGATGGGGCCTACCACTTTCAGCTTGCGATACTTGGTGTAGTCGCCTCTGACAGCATCGACAACAGTGTGTTCGCCTGCGCCTGGGGCAGTGTATAAGTTGATGGTCAGTCCTAATGCTTCGGCCAGCTTGTTCGGTTCGGTGACGGTGACGGTAATGATGTCGTCACTGCTGTAGTCGCGCTCGTCGACGTTGATGTGGTCGGCATACTGTGCCCATGCCTCGCGGTAAAGCTTGCAGAGGCGTTTGGGAACATAAATCTTGAAGTCGGCAGGCAGCGATTCAAAAGCGTCAGCCTCCAAGGTCGGCACGCTGTCGCACTTGACGCTGATGGTGTCCAGCTTCGAGCAGCCGCTGAATGCCGAGGCGCTGATATACTCGATACTGTCGGGCAGCGTGATGGAGGTCAGGCTGCTGTTACCGGCAAAGGTATTGTCTAAGCGCTTCACACGGGTGAAGTAGTTGAAGTCGTCGAACTTCTTAATATCGGTATTATCGTTGAAGATGCCTTCGACGCTCTCATTCTCCAAGTATACCGTCGGGAAGAAATGACTCTTATCGGCCAATGCCCATGTTACGGCGTCATCCTTGAACAAAGCCACGACACTACGCGCCTGACGTACCAACTTACCGTCGCCCAAGTAGTTGCCTAACTGCTTCTGCGTGGTAAAGACGGATTGGATGGGCGCCTCCCACGGATCCTTATACCAGTCAGACTCCAGCGTGGCGAAGTCGTCGGTGAGCAGCACCAGTTCGGCAATGCCTTGCAGGTTCTGAAGCAGGTCGGTGTCGAACTCGGTGGTCTTACGGCCTACGCAGACGCGCTGCAGCGACTGGGCATCCTCGAAGAGGTTCTCACCGAGTTTCTTGGCCGACTGTGGCAGGATGACGGTCTCGATGGCCTCGCAGTTCTCGAACAGGTAGGGGGGCACGATATTGTCCTCCTTGATTTTCTCGTCGATGAAGTTGCCGTTGTAGCTGTGGTCAGTATCTTTCTTGATGTCTGCATTCCACAGGTTAAGGTATTTCAGTCGTCCGTCCGTCCAGTCGCTGTCGTAAGCATCGGCACCTGCCATATGACGGATGACAGCAAGGTCTCTGCCGTTAAGCGGACCGCTGACGGTCAGCGAGTCGTACTGGGTATATGGTCCTTGGATGTAGCGTACCTTGTCGTTCTCCTCCACCAGTGTCAGACCGAGGCTGTCGGCAAGCTGACCCACAGCGGTGACGGTCACTACCTTCTTTATATTGGGAACACCATCTACGATATAGTCGGCATACTCGCTCCATGCTGCTTTGTAGTCGGCAGCCTTGCCGGCAGGCACGTATATCTTCAGACCGTCGTGCTTGTGGAATGTGCCTGTACCCAGGGTGGCAGGCTTGTCTCCCAATACGCGGATGGTGTTCAGCTTCGAGCAGCCGGCAAAGGCATTGTCGCCAATGGTGGCAACGGCCTGCGGCAGCTCTATCTGCTTCAGCACGGAGCAGTCCTTAAAGGCTTTCTCGCGGATGTCGGTAATGCCGTCGGGAAGCAGGATGTCACCCATATTCGAGCAGCCCTCGAACCACGACTTGCCCACATAGTCGAGACCTACGCTCTCGAAGTGTTTGAAGTCGCCGAACGAATAAATATTTTCATGCTGTGCCTGGAACTTGCCGTCGAGCCACGAGAAGCCTGCACCGGCGATGCGTGCCAGGTCGCAGTAGTCTTTCCATAAGGCATTGTCAGTACCCGAGTTGGCGGGGTCGTAGTAGGACATATCCTCCAGTGCATCCTTGATGCCCGGGTCGGTAAGTCGGATGATACAGGGCAGGAAGCGGTCCTTGTACTGTGCCCATGTAGAGTCGGCATCGAACCACGCTACCTGCTGCGGCATCATTTTCAGACTGGCGGTGGTGCCGTCAAGCACGCCCTTGCCAATCTTGATCTGCTGCGGCGTCAACGGCTGCAGTTCGTTAAGGCCGTCGGTCTTCATATAAAGAAGGTCGATGTTTGCCAGGTTCTTACAGTTGGCGAAGCAGGAGTCCTGCAGAGTGATGTCCACTCCCGTATAGCTGTCGCCCATCCACAAGAAACCGTTGACGTCGGTGAACGATACCGTGCGCAGGTGCTCATTGCCATAGAAGGCTTTTGGTGCCACATAGTCCAGCTGGTAGTTGTTGAAGTTGCCGAGGTCGTTGAGCAACTTCACCGCGCCCTGGTTTCCTTCAATGAACTCGTTGTCGGGCCCGGTCACGATGGTGTGTTCGATCAGGTGACCTTGTACCTTGTTCTCCTTCTTGATGGAATTGTTCTCGTAAGCGTAGGCATACTGGGCACCATACAAGGTGTACTGGGTGACGGGAGCGGCACTCTGGTAAGTGAAGTATTGCTCTAACGGAGCCCACGACGCATTGTCGAGGAAGTCCTGCTTACGTTGCGGATCGATGACGATATGGAACTTCTCGGGGTCGAGGCCGGCGAAGATGCTGTCACCAGCGAGGATGAAGTTCTCCGGACCGAGGGCGCGACGGCCGCCGTCGTTGTCGATGAGCAGCGTATTAAACTCCGTCAGATTGGTACAACCCACGAAGGCCGAGTCGGGGATGGTGAGGAGCATCGGCACCGAGGCATTGCTCGTCTGCCCGTCATTGGCATAGAATTCCACCCGCGTCAGCTTCTTCTTGTCGCGGAAAGCATTCTTGGCAAAGGTCATCGTGCGGTCGGAGGTGAAGGCGTTGCCGTCGTCGTCGAAGCCGCCATAGATCTTGGCCACCGTCGTCGTATCATCGACAGACTTGATATAGGTATGATAGACGAGGTTCTTCGACGGTGTGGTGATGATGTAGCCGCCACCCACGAGACTCACCTGGTGGATGTTCGACTTGATGTTTTCGCGCATTCCCTTCTGCAAGGCGTCGCCGTTGTACGAGCCACTGCCACCCCAGCACTTTGAGGAGAGGAAGCCGGCAGTATTGGTGGCTGCGGAGGCGGCCCTTGCTTGTATGAAATTTAATATCGTCGCTTTGGTTAATGCTCTCTCTGCGGCCTCCAAGGTTGCCCTTGCTGTTGTTACAGCATTATAATAAGGATTAACAATGCCTGCTAACAGCGCTTGGAGAGATGAATAACAACTTCGGAATTGAGATTCACCCATCTGCCGAATAGTTTCAAAGGCCGGTAATGCCGCAGTGTACGACAACACATCTCCTGCTTCATTAATCAAGCCCAGTTCACGGAGAAAACGTCCAGGACCATGCGTCATTGCCGTTGTTATTTCCCATTCATGCTTAGCCCCTGGCCTCATCATTAAATGGGTTAGATTCCGGATCAAATTTTTATCAAGGGTCTTGCTTTTAAGCTGGGACAACACCTGATCTCTCGTAAGTATCATGTCTTCCTTGGCAATTTCAGCCGCATGGAGTTCTATGGTCGCATCGCGAACCGCCGCTTTATTTGCTGCATAGGCTGATATTTCAGATTTTATGGAGGCCACAGTCATAAGCACTTCGATGGCGATACGCGGCGCGGTCCACCACGACACATCCTGGCTCACCACCTGCGAGGTCTGCAGTACACCGCCCGGATTGGTCATATAGCTGTAGTTCAGACCGTTCTCGTTGTAGTCCTTACGCCTGTTTGTCGGGTCAAACTCCACGGGTTCGATGTAATCCCGATAAGGCGCCCAGTTGGGGTCGTCCAAAAACTCCTGGAAGCGATCGGTCGAAACCAGCACCTTGAAGTCGGGATTCATGTTCTGGCACGCTTCACTATACTCTTCGTCGGTCATCGTCTTGGCACTTTCCAAGGTAGGCAACGAGAAGATGTTGTCGCCCGGGATGACATCCTGCGGACCGAGGTTCTCCCAGTGGTCTTTGCCGTCCTGCACATAGTAGAACATGCGCAGCTCCTTCAGGTTCTTACAGCCTGCAAAGGCACCGTTCTGGATGACCATCTTCAGGTCGCTGTGCGAGTTCTCGCCGTTGCCGTTGGTCTGGTAGAACTCGATGGCCTTGACATGCGTGTTGCCCTTGATGGCATTGCGACCCAGAGCCAGCGTCTTGTAGTTGTAATTCGAGCCCATGTCGTTGTAGATGCGCATCACACCGTTGGCATCGTCAATGTCACCATTGTCGACCCCTACCACATAGGTGTAATAGACGGTAGCGTCATCGTTGGTCTCCAGCAGGTCGGCGGCATTGAAGTTCTTGTAGTCGGCATTCCAGATGCGCAGGTGGTTGTCCATCATCTCCTTCTTGTCGTTGTTGGTCAACGGCTTGGTCTCGTTGGCATTACGGTAATAGTGGTATTGCACACCGTTCACCGTCTCGTCATTTACCGTGGCGTCGTAGATGATGATGCGGTTGCGGAAGGGTAGCCACGTCTCGCTGGTCAGGAAGTTCTGGTACTCTGAAGTGTGGCAGCTTATCTTTGCCTTAGGCGAACCGTCGAAGGCATTCTCGGCGATGCTGAACACCTGAGATGGTTTCAGCGCCTCCCAGTGGTCGCTTCCTTTGGTGATGTACTCCATCATCTTGATTTCCTCCAGGTTCGGACAGTTCGAGAAGGCACCCTCGTCAATCATGAAGTCGAAGCCCACCAATGCGTCATAGACATCATTGCCGGTATCCTTGAAGTAGAGGCTCTTCAGCTTCGTGCTGTTCGCAAAGGCACGCGGGGCGATGATGCCCAAGCGCGAGTGGTGGCGGTATTCGAATGTGGCGGGATAAATCAAGTCGTTGTGTATCTGTACGCCGTCTTCGTCGAATTTGTCCTGGTCGTAGCCCACGATGGCGGTGATATGCGAGGCTTCGCCGTCGCCGTCATAAAACACCAGGTCATCGTCGCTGTGGAATACCCAGCGCTTGGCCTTGCGCACCTCGTCACTCACGTAGTAGTGGTAGTCGTTCTTATTGAGATAGCGGTATTTCACGCCGTGTACTGTAAATTCCTTACCGGCAGGGATACTCTCTTCGCTGATATAGAGGAAGACAGGACCGGTGACGTCCTGAAGCACATGCTCGCCGTCCTTGCGCCAAGGGTCGCTGATGAAGACTCCCTTATCTCTGTTGGCAGTCCAGTGGTCGAATTTAGTACCCTCCGGCACACTCAGCTTCACGTGGTCGCCGCTCTTCCAGTACGGCTTGCCGTCAAACTGCGCAAAGGGCTCCTCCACCATCTGGTAGCTGCAGCCCTCCGGAATGTTCACCTTGCCAAAGACGCAGGTACCCTGCTGGATCTCCAGATAGCGGGTACAGTAGCAGTCCTCGAAGGTAGCCTTGGCACCGTTGGCCAGATTCACAAAGGTAGCGTTACCCTGATATTCGGCTTGCACCGGGTCGAACATACAGTTCCTGAACGTGATGTCCACCTCGCTCAAGCCTACCAGACCGCCAATCCGGCTTCCCCAGCCGCTGAATGTGCCGGTGAAGACGCACTTCTCCAAAACAGGTTTCACGGTGACGTTGCTGTTAATCTTGCCGATAAGGCCACCAGTGGTCAAAGTTCCCTTGTTATAGGTAACGAAAGCAATGTCCGAGCGACAGTCCACGAGCTGTGTGCCACGGCTGGCATCCGCATCGTCGATACACACGGCGATACCACCGTTCTGCGCGTTGTCGGTAAACACCGTGCCCGTGGTCTTGACGTGGCGCACGATGGCTCCACGCAGACAGCCGAAGGGCGCAGTGGGGTCCTTGGCATTATTGAAGCCAGTGTTATCTCCGACAGTAAATGTCAGCGTGTGGTTGTTGCCGTCGAACGTGCCGCAGAACGGCTTCTCCACCGAACCCACCTGAATACCCTTGGTATCGATGTCGGCCGACAACCTGAAGAACTGGTTCTGGAAGTTCTTACCCTCGGCCACTTGTTTGGCCAGAGCCTCCCA
>JAEETC010000001.1 GCA_016286585.1 Prevotella sp.
CGGCAAAGCCCTTCAGGTTCAGCGGCTCCTTCGCATCGCACTCAGCAAAGTACTTGCCGTAAGCGGTACTGTCATCGTTCTTGTTCTGCCTCAGGTTAATCACCATTGGAATTTCACTTCTTGCCATAATTTAAAATCCTTTCTTATTCTTCTGCACTGCAAAGGTAGCCAATTATTCTGACACCTGCAACCATTTTCGCCACCCGAATCAGGTTCTTTCAAGTTCTCACAGATTGTTGATTGCTATTTGTTCATCAAGAATTAGAGAATTTATTCCTCAAGGAGGTGAATTAGAGAATTTTTAAGATGAGATGTTTACATCTCAAATTCCTTACAATTCTCTTTCCCAGCGGAAAAAATAATTCTCAAATTCTTTAATTCTTGATAATAAAAATATCTTCTTCTATTCTTGCAAGTCTCACGAAAATTTCGTATCTTTGCAGTGCCGAAGAACATATTTACATCTATGCAAAGTAATCAGGAATTATCCATTATCCATTATCAATTATCCATTAGCAGCATGGGGCGTGCAGAGCTCGCGCAGAAGTACTTCCCTTTCATCCAGCCGCAGTCAGCCTGGCTCAAACTGAAGTCACTCCTGGCCGAAGATCCGGAACTACAGCACCTCGCACAGCTGAAACGTCGCACGTTTCTGCCGGCAGAAGTAAACAAAATTTACCAACGATTAGGGCAGCCATAACTGCCCTATTTTTGGCTTTTTTCAGCCCTCTGACGAAGGGTTAAGGAAACTCCGACTTTCGTCTGCTGAAACTGAGACTTTCCTGCCATGAAAAAGTCCGTTTGCTTAGCCCTCCATTTCCGATATGTTTCCGCCGTGTGATATTGTAAATAAAAAATACCATAATTACAAAGTTACATAATTACACGACCGTTTCCATCCTCTGCCATCCGGAGTGGGGGATGTAAACAGCCATATATTATATTTATATTATATATATTATAATATATATAATATAAATATAATATATGATTGTAATTTCCAAATTGAAAAATCAATTTGTCACTTTGTAACAATGTAACAATCTGTTGTCTACTGACATTTTGCACAATTTGGGGTGGTTTGTGCAATAATTGCAATAATTAACAATTAACTGCTTGAAAAGCACTTTTCTTTTTATACCTTTGCAGTCTTTTCGGCCTGATGGCTGGGGCTGGGGAGGCGTGAGATCTTAATCAACAATTAACCCATTAACAAGAAAGGAGTAGATAAATGACAAAAAACCTTGATGAGCTGAAGATGATTGTCGACCTGGCTAAGACGGGCGGTATGATGGAGGCACAGAATAAGATGATGGAAGAGCAACTGCAAGAGAAGGACGAGGAAATAGCCAGACAGAAGGAGATGCTCAAGGAGAAGGAAAAGGTGATAGCAAAGAAAGACAAGCAGATAGCGGAGAGGGACAAGCAGATCGAGGAGAAGGACAAACAGATAGCGGAGAAGGATGCACGGATCAAGGAACTGGAATCGCTGATGATGACTGTCGAAACGACCGAGGATAGCCAGACGACCGCCGGAGGCCAGCACCCTGTGGTGATCATACAGCAGTACTTCCTGCTCGACATACTCAAAACCATCAGTTACGTGTTGAGCCTAAACAACAGTCAGAAGATGCTGGTCGGTCACCTGCTGCACCATACAATGGCCGACAACTTGCCGAAACGGATCTATGAACGGGTGGATGAGATAACGCAGTTGGAGGGCAATCAGACTGGCCGACTGGCCGACGCGATGGAGAAGGTGGCCGAGAAGCCCACGACACAGAACATCGTCTACCCTCAGGCGGGGAGTACGGCGAACGTGGGCTGCGACCTGAAAGATACGGAATTCAATGTGCTGCCGGTGAACGCAGACCAGCCTGCAGCCCTTGAAAACAAGAGTTACCAAAGTGCTTATGGAAGAGAAGAATATACAGAGGCAGACGCCGATTAACGTGTGGGGTGTCGCCAATATCGGCTGTACGATGGAGAACCCCTCATTTCAGACTCTCGCGGCAGAGCCCCCAACGACCGGGAATGGTCCCGTTGGTTCTGACGACGGAAAGGGCGAAGAAAAGTCTTGCGGAAACCATCCCCATGAGGCTGAGACCGAAGAGTTGTTTCATTTCATTCATCCGTCGGTGGACGGCAGTGAGGAGTGGCAGATCCACGAGGAGGTGAAGCGGCTGGTGGCGCGGCAGGGCATCCAGGAGATATGCCAGTATCTGAAGCAGCTGGCCGACGATCGGAAGATCCTGTTGCCGCAGAACGCCGAGCGGGCGTATAATGAGCTGGTGAGGATGGGCATGCCCAACGGGGAGGGCTACAGTCTGAAGACCTTCCAGAAATACTATAAGAGATAAGCGAAGGTTTTTTGTCCGTCAGTGTAAGCACCGGAATCTGTCAGCCAATTCTCTCGAAATCCCTTGTGTTTATGGGCTTCTTCGGCTTATATCAAAAACGCATTTGCGCCGATTTTGCGCCGATTCGGCATTGTTAATACTCTCTTTATCGGCGACAAAGGTACAAAAAAGAAATCACACAATGTCGTCCTGAAATGTTAAATTTTTGAGATTTTGCTCAAAACTCTTGTATTGTCATCTTCTTGGGATATTTTTGCAGCCTCAATTCAAATTATTTTCAGGATGAACAAGAGAGACATAAAAAGCATTATTCTCTATCTCGATATCGCTTCATTGTACAATATAATATGGGGGAAAAGCATTGTCAAGGGCATAAAAACACCTGATAGTTTGAATCGCTTCAGGGACTACCAGGACTGAACGGTGCAAAGGTAGGAATAATATCTGAATTTTCCAAGAATTGAGGGCGTTTTGACAAGAAAAGTGTAAAAAGTTACGGGGAATTTTGATTTTCTCCGTAACTTTTTACATAATTTCTTGATGATTTAAGAGAAAAATACTATCTTTGCACCGTCGAATTATTAATCGTATATGATAAAGACGGCAAAAGTGGTAGAATCCATACAAGGCAATGGGGGCTTCATCAGAACAGATGAAGTTGCTGGTCGTGCAGAGTATGAGCATATCAGAAAGGCTATAGAAGATGGTACACTCGTAAGAGTACGTCAAGGGGTATATGCTGAACAACTGGCTTTGGCAAATACCATGATTGATGTCGAGAAGATTGTACCTGGCGGTGTCGTATGTCTCTATTCTGCATGGTTTCATTATCAACTCTCGACACAAATTCCAAGTGGTCATTGTATCGCAATTGATGCAAAACGAAAGGTGACAATCCCAGAGTTTCCACCAATTAACTTGTACTATTGGAAGAAGGAGTATTTGAATATTGGTGTTACAGAAATGGAAATATGTGGATATCAGGTAAAGATTACTGATGTGGAGAGAAGTGTATGCGATGCTGTAAAATATCGGAATAAGATAGGCTTGGATGTTTGCTCGGAAATTATCAACGAATACCTGAAACGTAAAGATCGAAATATCACCCGCCTTTGTGAATATGCTAAGCAATTGAGGGTATATAACACCTTGTCGAAGTATCTTGAAATAGCATTGTAAAATGAGTAATGGTATAGGGAAATCAGTCAGGGCGAGGCTCCTGAATATCTCGAAAACTTATGGTGAGAAGGACGGCTTTATGAAGCTGTTGGTGCGCTATTTGCATGAACGATTGATATACAGGATTTCCGTCAGCAAGTATAGGGAAAACTTCTTCTTGAAAGGCGGTTCGTTGCTCTTTGCCTATAGCGGGATGAAGGGTCGCCCGACACAGGATATTGACTTCTTGGCTGCAAAGATTAGCCGTGATGCTGCTCGACTGAAGGAGATATTTGCAGAGATTTGTCAGATAGAATGTGAAGAGGACGGCGTCATCTTTGATGCAGCTTCCATTCGCACAGCGGAGATTACACAGGAGCGGAAATACCCAGGAACAAGAGTGATTATTGTTGCTCATCTTGATACGATTGTGCAACAGATTTCTGCTGACATTGGTTTCGGTGATGTTATAGTTCCAGCTCCAGTTGACTTGGATTATCCTGTGTTCCTTGATACCACTCCGCCTATTAGCATCAAGGCTTATTCGTTGGAAACTGTAGTGGCTGAGAAGTTTCATGCGATGGTGGAAAAGGATACAGAGAATAGTCGAATGAAGGATTTCTTTGACTGCTATCAGATACTAATATACCAGTCAAATCTGATTGATGAAGCGGTTCTTGAGGATGCCATTCGAGCCACTTTTGAGAATAGAGATACTGTTGTTGCAGATAATCTTCAGCTTTTTACGGATGCTTTTTCTAACGATGATTTCCGTAATTCCTTGTGGAAAAACTTCCTCAAAAAGATCAATTGGCAGGAGCAAGTTGAGTTTGCTGAGGTTATGAAAGTTATCCAAAATCGCTTAGGCAAGTTTGTCTAAACGATTTTTGTGACCCCGTTGGGATTCAAACCCAAGACCTTCAGAACCGGAATCGTTGGTTCTGGTGCTTTTTTTTGTGCCTTGCAGAGAGCAAATCAGAGAAAAACAGAGATAATCAGAGAAAAACAGAGATAGTTGGAGATTGTTGGAGACGGGGTGTTTTAAAGCGATTCACCCTTCAAAAAACGTGCGTAATTTTGCAGTGCGATCTTTGAGCTGCGCTCGAAAATCGGCGGCGCGATCTTTGACATAATGGTTACACACGATACTGTTTATGATTGGGTTTTGTTTCATTGAATCGAAGTTATTCCGGACGGCGGTCGGCGGACTGCCACAACCTGCCCTGTCGCGATGATACGGCAGTTCTTTACAAATTTAATTATTGAATACCGATAGGTCGCCTGAAAGGGGGCGACGTTAAATAAAATAATGCTTATGCAACAAACAACAACCATCGAAGTGAGTATGAACAACTGTTTCAACCACTTCAACAACAACAACGACGGTGAGCAGCGCATGACCTCGCTGGAGATAGCCGAGCTCACCGGCAAGCAGCACAAAGACGTGCTCAAGGCCATCCGAACCATGGAGCCAGCCTGGGTGAAAGTACAAGGGCGCAATTTTTCGCTCTTGCAGAAAACCTACAATCTGCCTAATGGTGGCACGAAGATGATGCCCTACTACTCGCTGACCAAAACCGAGTGCCTCTACATCGCCACGAAGTTCAACGACGAGGCCCGTGCGCGATTAGTATTAAGGTGGGAGGAGCTGGAGCGCGAGCGGCTCACTGCCCGCGAGGTGAGGATGCTGCCCGAGCCGAAGAAGATTCTGGCCATGGCCGACTGCATCATCGGCAAGGCGCTGAGGGCGATGAACGAGGAAGCCGAGGACACGCTGACGGCGACACAGGTGGCCAAGACGTTCAACATGGAGGTGAGGGACTTCAACGCCGTGCTGCAGGACATGGGCATCCAGTACCGGTGCCACGGACGGTGGAACATCGCCGACGACCTCGAGGGGCGGGGACTGACATCGATGCGCACGCACGTGTCGTACTCGCTGAAGGGGGAGAAGAAGGTGAAGCACTACATGACGTGGACCATCGCCGGACTGCACTACCTGAATGCGAAGCTGGGGTACCCGAATTTTTAAAAGACAGAGTAATGTTTTAAAGACATAGGACTCGCGTAAGCGCTTGCTACCGAAGGGACGCAAGAACATATTAACATATATTTTAGACAGAAGAACATAAGAACATATTTATGATGAGAGTAAGTGATATTTGCCTGGAGAAACTCAAGGAGTTCGAAGGGCTGAGGACAAAAGCATATCTCGATGCCGCAGGCGTGCCTACGATTGGCTACGGACATACGCAGGGAGTGAGGATGGGTGACGTGATCAGCGAGTACTGGGCTGAGATGTTCCTGAAGGCCGACCTGTATGACGTGGAGAAGCAGGTGGACTCGTTGGGTCATTGGAACCAGCCGCAGTTTGATGCGCTCGTGAGCTTCGCGTTTAACATTGGTTTCTGGAAGCTGAAGACGTCGGAGCTGCTGAAGACGATCCGGAATGGTGGCAACATGAGGGCCATCAAGAAGGAGTTCATGCGCTGGGTCTGGGCTGGCGGTAAGAAGCAGAAAGGGCTCGAACGACGCAGGGCGTGGGAGGCGAAGCGGTTCTTCGAGGCCGACGAGCTGGAACCGATGAAGGTCAGGGACTGGAGCGACTTCCATCAATAATTATGGCATTTTGTTATCAGAGGAATTTTGCTGAGCCCACGGAGAACGTGGGCCAGCCTTTGTTGTACGCCCTGATGAGAGACCCGGAGGTGGTCAGGAAGGTGGCGCTGGTCAGGGAGATCAAGGGCAGCAATTTCAGTAGGAACTGGCTCGAGACACCGGGCTATCAGGACTGGCGTAAGTGGCTGAAGCCTGAGAAGCGGGCGGCGCTGGATAAGCTCTCGGACCAGAAGCGGGTGGAGGCTTATTGCGACGGCATCAAGCGGTCGCTGCCGCTGGTGATCTTCATCGCGAACTATTTGGAGTTGCCGAATAAGAAAGAGGTGGTAGGCCGTTGGCGACAGAAGGCAGGCGTCTGTCTGAACGGACTGTGCGTGATGGATCTCGACCACGTGGTGAAGAGTCACGACGGGAAGGCGGCACGGGAGTACTGGCAGCAGATCATCGCCCACCTCGACCTGAAGGAGATCGGCGTGCTGATGGCGTTTGTCTCGCCCTCGGGGGATGGGTTGAAGATCGTGTTTAAGGCCCGCATGGAATGGGGTAACCTGATTGACAACCAGCAGGAGATGGCGAAGCTGTTGGGCGTTACGGCGTTTATCGACGAGAAATGCAAGGACGGCAGCCGCGGGCATTTTTTGACCACAGAGGAGGATCTGCTGTATATCGACGAGGAGGTTTTTGAGTATGAGAACAAGGCGTTTGCTGAGAAGTATAATGAGGTGTATCGGGACGGTCGCACTGGTGCCAGTGTACGTGGTGGCGATGCTCCTGCTGTGGATCGTGGTCATACCGCTGGGGGCGGTGGTGGCGATGGTGAGGAGAAGGTGACCCCCTCTGACTCCCCCTGTAGGGGGAGAAATGAGGGCGCTTGCCCCCCTCCTACAGGAGGGGATGGGGGAGGTCACTTGAGCTATCACGGCGTGAAGCTGACGGCGATCATCGAGAAGCTGCTGGGCAGTCAGGTGCCAGGACAAGGCGATAGGCACGAGAAGATGCGGGACTTGGCGCACCAGTTGAGATATGTGTGCGACAATAGTCCGAAGAAGGTGCTGGAGGCGCTGAAGACGCAGGAGTGGGTGAATGATTTGATTGGCGAGGGCGATCCCGTGGAGGCGACGGTCGAAGGGGCTTGTAGGCTGAAGTATGGCAGGAAGAAGCCGGAGGAACTTCAGAAGGCGCTGGAAGAACTGGGAGAGCAGGGTTCTGTGACCTCCCCTAACCCCTCCTGTAGGAGGGGGACCATTCCCTCGCCTACAGGAGAGGGGCAGGGAGAGGTCATCACAGCAGGGACAAGCCCCCAGTGCTCCGAGGTGCCGCTGAAGGAGTGGGGCGAGGAGATCGAGAAGATGTTCGGCGTGTATCCGTGTCTGAAGGAGATCTGCGAGGGACTGCACCGGGAGGCTTATCCGGCGGCGATGTTCACGGGGGCGGCGTTTATGGGTACGCTGATGACGCGGACGTGGTACTACTTCTACCATCGGCCCGAGGAGGAACGGAGGCTGAACTACTGCATCTACATCATCGGCGACCCGGCCAGCGGAAAGTCGTTTGCCACAAGGCTCTACAAGTTGCTTCTGGCTCCGATCATCGCGGCGGATAAGGTGGGCAACGATGCCATCAACCGCTATAAGAAGGAGCTGAAGGAGCGCGGCACATCGAGCAAGGAGCAGAAGAAAGAGGCGCTGAAACAGCCAGAGGTGATCATCCGCATACATGGTGCGAGAACGGCCAACGGCGTGTTTATCGAGGATATGTGCAAGGCCATCGACGTGATCGGCAACAAGGAGATGCACCTGCACATGCTGACCTTCGACTCGGAGCTGGACTCCTCGACCTCGGCCTCGAAGGGCGGGCAGTGGATCGACAAGTTGACGATGGAGCTGAAGGCCTTCCATAACGAGGAGGACAACCAGCAGTACCGCAATGTGGATAGCGTCACGGGACCGTTCAACGTCTACTGGAACTATGTCTACACGGGCACGCCTTTGTCGTTGCATCGGAAGGTGACGGAGCGGAACTTCGGAAGCGGTCTATCGACCCGTCTGGCGGTCATCCCCCTGCCGCCGAGCGACTTCAAGATGATGGCGCTGGAACAGCCCAGGACGAGCTACCAGGAGGACGAGACGCTGAAGGCGTGGGCTTATAAGTTGGACGGTGTCTCGGGTGAGCTGCCCGTGTGGCCGCTGGTAGAGACCTGTTGGGAGTGGACGCGCGACCACATGGCCATCGCCGAGATCAACCAGGACAAGAGCGACGAGCTGTTGCTGAAGCGCGTGGCCTACTACGGCATCTCGATCTCCGTGCCCTTCATCCTGATGCGCCATTGGGACGAGTGGGAGCAGACGAAAACGTTCACCATCGACGAGCAGGACAAGGCGCTCTGCGAGCTGGTCTTGAACATCCAGTACCGCTGCCAGCACCACTGGTTCGGGGAGTATGCCCGCAAGTATTTCGACGACATGCTGGCCGACCCGGCTATCCAGAGAAACCGTCAGTCGACCACTCAGAGGGCTTATCGCTCGTTGCCGGATGAGTTCGACATGTCGCAGGTGGCGAAGGTGGTCGGTTGCTCGGATAATGCGGCGCGGACCATGATCTCGCGATTCTGCAAGGACGGTTATCTGGAGAGGCTGGCCCACGGCAAGTACAGGAAACTGGTGCAGATACTGTGATAGTGACATAGTTACAAAGTGACAAAAGGTTTTTCCGATGAGGGTGTGTCAAAATAGGCACATCCTCATTTTGTTTTTTTTCGTCTTATTCCTTGCATGTTTCAGAATTTATTGTTGCATATGAATACCTACTTCTGATTAATCTGCTTTTGCAGGACTTTGTAGGTGCGCCATGCTTAAAACCTCGTTTTTAGGTATTGCACACTTTTTTTATTTGCAGTACCTTTGCAGCCGAAATCATAAACGAAAAAAATGAGAACGACAACAACAATCCCCACAGCGCTTCAGGTTCTGATGAACCACATCTACGAGCTGCAAAAAGGTGTGCGCCACATGGTGCTGTTCACTTGCAACAAGAAGTACAGCGAACTGGCCATACAACGACTGGAGAGTCAGGGCATTCCTTACCTGCTGCAACCAGCCGGACAGCAGAACCTGAACGTGTATTTCGGACGGCGCGAGTGTCTGGAGGCCATCCGGCTTATCGTCACCCGGCCGCTGAACCAGCTCACGCCCGAAGAGGACTTCATCCTTGGAGCCATGCTTGGCTACGACATCTGCGCACAGTGCGAAAGGTACTGCAAACGTAAGGGAAAGTGCCAAGGCACGTGCGAAGAGTGCATCAATAGAAATTAACAACTTCTTTAGAATAAATCATTGAAATGAACACAACAATTGTAATCTATGGTTCCTCGACGGGAACCTGCGAGGCTATCGCAGAGAAGATCGCCTCGAAACTGGGCTGCGAGGCCTTGAATGTACAAGACCTGACAGCCGACATCGTGGCCGCCAACCAGAATCTGATTCTTGGCACCTCGACATGGGGTGCAGGTGAACTACAGGACGACTGGTACGATGGACTGAAGACACTCCAAAGTGCCGACCTCAGTGGCAAGACCATCGCCATCTTCGGTTGCGGTGACAGTGCCTCATACAGCGACACCTTCGTAGGCGGCATGGGTGAACTGTACAACGGTATCAAAGACAGCGGTGCTAAGTTCATTGGTGCTGTTGAAACCGACGGCTACACCTTCGACGACTCTGAGGCCGTGATCGACGGCAAGTTCATCGGTCTGCCCCTCGACGACATCAACGAGGACGACAAGACTGACACCCGTATCGAGTCCTGGCTCGCCGCCATCACTTCAGAACTTTAATCACAGGTATAAAATTCATAAAGTAGTATTTGTTTAGTTATTAATGGGGTGGTTGGCTGAGATAGTCAGCCACCTTTTATTAAAGAACATTTTTTCACGCCGACAGCGGCTTGTTCGCCGTCTACAAGAAAAACTCAGAGCTCTGGGTCAAGTTGAAATACAGTTTTTAATTTAATTGACATACATTATGGACAAATCAAACATCAATTATCTCGGCATTATCGGATGTGCATTCCTTTATGCCATTACATCTTTCGCCTGCGCCTTTCTGGGCTTCCTGAGCCCCTGGTGCTGGATTGTAGTTTTCCCCGTTCTTGCAGCCGTGCTTGGTGCGCCCTCGTATCTGTGGGCTGCGTCGAGGTGGCAGCGATTCGGTGTGGGTACGTTGTTTGCGTTTGTTCTCGCCGTTGTCCTACTGGTGATGGGCGAGATTGACGTCACGCAGTACCTTTTGATGGTGGTTGTCGGCCTCGCATCCGATGTGGTTCGTCAGGTGATAGGCACCACATACAAGCGCAGCATCCTGCTGGCCTATCCCGTTCTACCCTTAGGAATCCTCGTGTGGCTCATGAAACTGTGGACTGACTCAGAGTGGTACTATCAGGGAGCTGCGGAAGAAATCGGCGCTGACTATGCCGAGGGGCTCAAGACGCTCTCCTCGCCCTGGGCTCTTCTCTTGGTTATTGCTCTTACCCTTGCTGTGGGCTTTATTGGAATCCGCATCGCTGCTGCAAAAATGAAGTCTAGTAAAAAACTTGGTTAATATAAACGATTATGGCAAACATTTTGAAATCATTTTTCAGTCAGTGTGCACGGCCTGAGGGAGCACTCGGCCGCATTATGCTGAGTTTCATGAATTATACTCATGCCCCGCTGACAAACTGGGGGCTGAAGCTTGTGGATGTGCAAGACGGTTGGACGATGCTTGATGTGGGTTGTGGCGGAGGTTTTACTATTCGCAGATTGCTGAAACAGAGCAAGGATGCGAAGGTATATGGCATCGACATCTCTGAGGAGAGTGTGGCGAAAGCCAAAAAGGTAAATGCAGAGGTACTAGACAAACAAGTCTTTGTAACTCAGGGTTCTGCCGAAAAGTTGCCTTACGAGGACGTAAAATTCGACCTCGTGACGGCTGTTGAGACCGTCTATTTCTGGCCTAATCTGCCAGGCTGTCTGCAAGAGGTGCTTCGAGTTCTGAAGCCTGGTGGCAGGTTCGCCATCTTGGTAGAAGTGGTAGATAGTGATTCTAAGTGGACCAGCATAGTTGAGGGTATGACGGCCTATACACCAGAGCAAATAAAGATATTGCTTGATGATGCAGGTTTCACCCAGACGGAAATCCACCGCAAGAAACCGACTTACGCAACTATCTTAGGTTGCAAATAAACATTAAATCCCATGGCAAATATACTTTGCTATGGGATTTTTTTGTACTTTTGCAATCAATATAATTTATATGCACGATTTTCTACTATCACTTCTTAACGTGGTTTGCGAGATGGCTCCCTATCTGCTGCTGGGATTCTTCATCGCAGGGGTGCTGCACGTGTTTGTACCGCAAAGATTCTATGCCAACTATCTTTCGCGAAATAACAAGTTGTCTGTACTATGGGCAGCGCTATTGGGTGTACCCCTGCCGCTGTGTTCATGTGGAGTGATCCCTACCGCCATCGGACTCAGAAACGAGAAGGCGTCGAAGGGTGCTATCGCCTCGTTTCTCATTGCCACACCACAGACAGGCATCGACTCTATTCTGGCTACCTTCTCGCTGATGGGACTGGGCTTCGCCATTATCCGTCCTACGGCGGCACTTGTCACTGGTGTTTGTGGAGGATTGCTGGTAAACCGTCTGGTTCGTGAAGATGACGTGAAGGAGGATGTGTCCGCTTCATGCCAAGTAGAAAGCGGCAACAGGATTTGGCGCGTATTAAAGTACGCCTACTATGACATGCTTCGCGACATCGGCCTACGACTGCTTATCGGGCTTATTGTAGCTGCATTGATTCAGGTGGCTGTGCCTGATGAGTTCTTCCTTTCTTTCGGCAGTCAGCCGTTACTGCAGATGCTGGTTATACTCATCATCGCCGTACCGATGTATATCTGTTCGACAGGTAGCATACCCGTAGCAGCGGCACTGATGATGAAGGGTCTATCGCCAGGAGCGGCACTGGTGATGCTGATGGCAGGTCCTGCGGTTAATCTCGCCTCTATCCTCGTGGTTCATAAGTCGATGGGGCGCCGTTTCACCTCTATCTATCTGATGACCATCGTAGGTTTCGCTGTTCTATTCGGCCTGCTACTTAATGCTACAGGAATCGACTTCACTATTGCCGCTCAGGATGCTTGTTGCATGAGCACATCCGCTCTGCCAAGCCCGTTTAAAATCGTTTGTGCTACAGTATTAACATTATTAATCATATTTGCTCTTATGATGAAGTTTTTCAGTAAGTTTACCGCCCAAAAGCCGTTAGACCCTGATGTGACCGTCTATCGCGTTGAGGACATGCATTGCAGCCATTGCGAGGCTGCCGTGGTCCGTGCCGTCGAGGATCTCCCTGGTGTAGAGAAAGCCAAGGCCAGTGCCTCTGCCAACACCCTCACCATCAAAGGCTCCGCTACGGAAGATGCCATCCGCACAGCGGTCGAGGGTATCGGATATACGTTCAAAGGAAAGGCTTGAATTCCTAATCTACGCCTTGACTTCGTCGAGTTGACTTTCCACTTCGGGCCGTCGAGCTAAACCTTCCGTCGCGACTCGGCCATTTAAATGAGCTTAAACGGCTCTCGATGCTCCGTCACTTGTGGTTGTAGTACCTGATGAGCAGGGCTACGCCTGTGAATTCATATTTATTCTTAATTTTTGAGGGGAAAAACACGAAAAATCCATAATTATTCGTAACTTTACACCCTGTTTTAAGTGTACTTGGTATTAATTCGCAAAAACTATACGATTATGAGAAAAGTGTTATTCTGCCTCATGGCAATGATGGGCGTGTTGACCCTTTCAGCACAGAGTATTTACGATTTCACAGTGAAAGACGATGCGGGAAAGGACTTATCGCTCGCCGAGTACAAGGACAAGGTGCTGCTGATTGTAAACACCGCTACCCGATGTGGATTTACGCCACAGTACAAAGAGCTGGAGGCGCTGTATGAGAAATATGCAAAGGATGGTTTTGAGATTCTCGACTTCCCCTGCAACCAGTTTGGAGAGCAGGCTCCTGGTACGATTCAGGAAATTCACCAATTTTGCACGGTCAACTTCAACATCAGCTTTCCACAGTTCGACAAGATTGAGGTGAACGGAACCAACGAGCATCCGCTCTATACTTTCTTGAAGGCGCAGAAGGGCTTCGGCGGTTTCGATACAAACGACCAACGAGGCAAGCTTATGGACGATATGCTCCGTAAGCGTGATCCTGACTTCGATAAGAAGAGTGACATCAAATGGAACTTCACCAAATTCCTCGTCAGTCGTGATGGTCGCGTATTGAAACGCTATGAGCCGACAGACAAGATGAGCGATGTCGAGGCCGATATCCAGAGGGAGGCTAATCCCGTGTTGAGCAATATGATGGCACGTCGCTATCCCGACGAGCAGCCCGAAGCCAAGCCTCGCGATGTTTCGAAGGTGAAATACATCAAATGAATACCTACTTCTGATTAACCTGCTAATCGAACTATAGTGATTGAAGAGCCTAATTTTGAATACAAGTACGATCTGGCCTACAGAAAGTCGTTTGCTGCACGTCTCAGTTTCCGTATCATGGGTATTGCGGCAGCCGTCTTTTTGGTGGCCGTAGTGCTGTTCTTCCATTTCACGGGCGACAGCATGACTCTGCCGCTGACCCATCAGATAGTGAAATACGGCACCATCGTATTCATCGTTGGACTGACGTCGCTGTTTGTGTTCTGTACATGGGCCATCTACCAGATGTCAAGACCACTCCGCCAGTTTGCCGAGTCGGCAGTGAGCATTGCCGACGGCAATCTCGACACACCATTGCCGAAGATTCATTCAGAAGACGAACTGCTACAGCTGCGCAACGCGTTCGAGTATATGCAGACCTCGCTCAAACAGCACATCAGCGAACTGCAGACCACCACCGCCAGCAAGGAGCGACTGCAGAGCGAACTCATCATCGCCCACGACATCCAGATGGGCATGCTTACCACCGTATTTCCCGAGCGCGACGACTTGGATCTGTTTGCATCGATGACACCAGCCAAGGAGGTTGGTGGCGACCTTTACGACTTCATTCTCGAAGACGACGAGCTGTTTTTTATCATCGGCGATGTGGCAGGCAAGGGTGTGCCCGCATCGCTCTACATGGCCGTCACACGTACCTTGTTCCGCAACCTGGCGGGCAACTATCAGAGTGCAGCCAACATCATGCGTCAGATGAATCAGGCCATTGCTTCGGCCAACGAGTCGCTGGTGTTTGTTACAGCCTTTGTGGGTGTACTTGACTTGCGCACCCACCACCTTACTTATTGTAATGCCGCCCACAACGCCCCTGCACTGATAACAGCTGACGGACAATGCCAGCTGCTTGATGTAGATACCAATCTGCCCATCGGCATCGAGGACCACTACCGATACGAGGAGCAACACATGGATTTCCCAGAGAACACAGCCCTGCTGCTATATACCGACGGACTTACAGAGGCTATGTATATCTCGGCCGACGGTAGCCGAAAACTCTTTGGCGAAGAGCGGCTGTTACACGACCTCCGCAAGAACTTTCAGGCATCGGCCATCGAGGTTATTGACTACCTGAAGCAGCACGTCAACGTGTTTGCCGACGGCACCGTTCAGGGCGATGACCTCACGCTGCTCTTCCTGCGTCACGGCGCATCGCAGAAGAACCACTCAACCTCTCCCCGCCGCATCATCATGAAGAACGAGATGACCGAGGTTAGTCGCATGCGCGGGTTCTTTCTCTCTGTTTGTCGCGAACACGATATCGACGACGATACGTTCAAGACACTCAACCTGGCCATCGAGGAGTGGGTGGCCAACGTCATCAACTACGCCTATCCCAAGGGCGTCCGAGGTCATGTAGAACTCACGGCAAAGGTATCTGATGGCATTCTCACGCTAGTCGTCAAGGATCACGGTGCTCCCTTCGATCCCACGCAGCATGCCGATGTAGACGTAGAAGCCGAACTCGACGATCGCCAAATAGGCGGCTTGGGCATACACCTGGTTAAGGCCATAATGGATACGGTGCACTACGAGCGCACGGCCGATGGCTACAATATGCTTACACTAACGAAGAACATTTAACAATATAGATTAAACATTAAATAGCTATGAACATCGAGATTAAAGAACAATTAGGTTCCTACATAGGAATCCTTTACGGTTGGATCGACACAGCCGAGGCATCGCAGTTTCTTGAGGACTTGAATCCCTTGATGACTAATGCCGAAAGGAGAATCGAACTGGATTGCGCCAAGTTGGAGTACATCTGCAGTCTGGGGCTTCGCGGTCTGCTAAAGCTTCAGAAGGAGAGCGCCGCCCGCGGGGGTAGCCTGATACTTACCCACGTAGATGGCGAAGTGCTCAAGATTCTGCGTCTTACAGGCTTTGACCGCCTGCTCGACATCCGATAACAGCGTAACTATGAATCTTCCGTAATAGTGGTAATTATTTTGTCGTCTGGATATTTGGCGTTCTCGATAATTTTTAGTACTTTTGCAGTGCCGAAGAACATATATATCTATGCAACAAAATACTATTACATCATTAGGTCGTGCGGAGCTCGCACAGAAGTAAATATTATTTACCAACGATTAGGGCGGCCTTGAGCTGCCCGTTTTCGCCTATTTCCGCGTCCTGGATTTTAGCCTATCTAAAGGTTGGTTTTCAAGTAACTAAAACAGCCTTTTAACGACACTAAAATCCAGCTTTAGTTTAAGTTGTTTTTTTACGATATAACAACAGTACTAATTTGTTAATATATTTCAAATACCATTATACTTGTTGCATGTTGCATGTTGCATTTTCATGTTTTCATTCGAAAAAATAGTTGCATATAATCTTATATATATTATATATATATTATAATATATATATAATATATATAAGATTTATTATTATAACTCCTTGCCAGCAACGAATTTTCAAAATCGATTTTGCAACATGCAACATGCAACATATAAAAAAACAGGATTATTGTGCGGGAATTGGAGAAAAATGTGTATCTTTGCAGCGTAGACTTCTCATGTACAAGGAAATTGAGCAAAGCGATATAAAAAACTTCGAAAGATGAAAAGAATATTAGTCACAGCAGCGCTGACAGCCGTCATAAGCTGCACCATGAACCTGATGGCGGAACCTGTTTCCCCAAGTATTGCACGCCAGGCTGCAGCGAAATTCCTGCAGACGAAGGGCGTCGGGTTAAAGAACGAGGCGATGCGGGCGGAAAGTCGCGTGTTGGGCCATGCGACAGACGGCCAAGAGACGACGGAAGCCAGTCCTTACTATGTGTTCAACGGCACCGACTCACGAGGGTTTGTCGTCGTGAGCGGCGATGACTGCGTTGGCGACAACCTCATATTGGGCTACTCGTCGAAAGGCAGCTTCGAGGCCGACAACATTCCGGCCAACATGCAGTGGTGGCTCGACGCGACAGCCAGCCAGATATTCGAGCTCAGCCAACGGGCGGTGAAGGCTCGTTCGGTGGACCTCCACGACGACGTGGCGCCCCTCGTGACCGCCTGCTGGAATCAGGGTGAAAATGTCTTTAATCCCCAGAACCCCTACAATGCTTTCTGTCCGGAGATCGACGGGCAGTTGTGCGTCACCGGTTGCATGGCCACGGCGCTGAGCCAAGTGCTTTACTACCACCGTTGGCCGCAAGGACAGCTGGCTGCCGAGTTGCCGGCCTACCCGACAGTCGACGGACGTGTGATGGAGGCGCTGCCCCCCACGACATTCGACTGGGACAATATGGTGGATGACTACAGGCAGACCACCACCGTCGAACAGCAGGCTGCCGTCGCTGAACTGATGCGCTACTGTGGGCAGCTGGTACAGATGGATTACACGCCACAGATATCCAACGGCTATTTCTACGATACGGATATGCTGGTCAACCTGTTCGGCTACGACCAAGGTGTCCATGAGGCCGATGCAGACTTCTACACCGTCGGCGGATGGGACGAGCTGCTCTACACAGAACTGCGCGAAGGGCGCCCCCTGGTATATACGGGCATGTCTACTGGCGGCGGCCATGCCTTCGTCATCGACGGCTATGAGGTGCAGGACAGTTGTGGCTACTTCCATGTGAACTGGGGCTGGGCAGGTGACGGCGACGGTTTCTTCAAGATCAGCCTGCTCAATCCTTACATGTCGGGTACAGGTGGCAGTTCAACCTCCGACGGCTACTGCCGTCGACAGTCTGCGCTGATCGGCCTGCAGCCAACGCAGTATTCTGAAGAGTCTTATGGCCGTTATCTGACTGGCTTTCTTTGGAATTACAGCGACGAAGGGCAGCCCAACCTGTTTTACGTCGCCAACTCATCCCACATGCCTGGAGCCTTCGACATCGCTTTGGCCGAACGCCATTCCTATGGCACGGGAGACGACAGCCAGCTCTATGCCATCCGTACCATCGACATGTTGGGCTACAGCTTTGCGGGTCTAAACACGGAGAAGCATATTGGAGTCGACGCATTCGCCATGCCAGCCAATTTCACGGAAAGCCTTGCGCCTGGTCACCACGAACTGGTCTTCGTCAACAAGGAGGCAGGCACCAGCGCCCCCTGGAGACCCGTCTATGGTCCTAACTGCTACGTTGAGGTCAATATCTCCGACGAAGGCCTGCCGGTGGATACGCTCTTCCACCCGCTGCCGCAACTCACCGCCTCGTCCCGCTTCATCAAGATCGATGGCCTGAAACAGAGGGGCCTCCTACAGACAGTCTCGGTCACCATCGCCAACAACAGCGACGACGACTATATCGGCCCACTGCTATGTTCAGTGTATTTTGTAGAGAACGGCAAGCTGACGGGCTTGGTTCATTATACGAATACCGGCCTCATGATTGAAGCCAACAGCAAGGCTGACGTCACGTTCACCCCGACGACCCCTCAGGCAGGAAACTATGTGATCGTGCTGAGTAATATCGATGGAGATTTGACTGGCAGCCTCTTTACGAATATCAAGCAGGCCAAAGGCTATATCGGCCATAAGAGTTTCACCGTCGAGGAACTGGCTTTCTATGTCCAGGATTTCCAATACAATGAGCGACCCGACGAAGAGGGTAATCCGGCCTACTATCTGGACATTACCGTGGCCAACAACACGCCGTTAGACTACCATGCCGCACTGGTAGCCAACCTCTACAAACGCAATGACGAGGGAGGCTACGACCCCATCACCTTCCCCGACAACGCCATGACCTATTGCATGATTGACCTCCAGAGAAACAACTGGATTAACGCCCACATCAGGCTGCCTGAGGCTTTGGCACCAGGTGAATACGGTGTTGATCTGCTCATTGCCAATAACTTCCAGAGCCTCATGCTCAGGGACTACTTCATCTTTGCCGCCGGCCCCTTCACCGTCAATGAGCCTACGGGCATTAGCGACGCTCCTCGTCTGAATGATCAAGGAGAAACAGGAAATGAGAAATGGTTCAGTCTTGACGGCCGCCAACTCGGCGCCCGCCCGTCGTCCAAAGGCATCTATATCCATCAAGGCAAGAAACAAGTTATCATGTAATGTAACAAGGGGACGGTGTGATCGTTACATAGTTACAAAGTGACAAAAGGTTTTTCCGATGAGGGTGTGTCAAAATAGGCACATCCTCATTTTGTTTTTTTTCGTCTTTTTCCTTGCATGTTTCAGAATTATTTCGTATTTTTGCGGCATCGAGAGCGTTATCATTACAAATTAGTCAACAACAATACATGAATAAGGTATCAAAGGTTTTGCAGCGATGGACCGAGATGAGCCTCGTGCTTCGCATTTTTATCGGTCTGGTGATTGGTGCTGTGCTGGGACTATGTGTGCCCGAGTGGTGGGGGATAGGCATTCTCGGACTGGTGTTCGTGAGTGCCCTGAAGGCCATGGCACCCGTGTTGGTGGCCGTGCTGGTGGCGGCAAGTATTGCCAAGGCTGGCGGTGGGCTGGGGCCGAGGTTCCGGACGGTGATCTCGCGCTACATGCTGAGTACGTTTATCGCAGCCCTGCTGGCGGTGGCGGGCAGTTTCCTGTTCCCCGTGACGCTCGACCTGAGGGATACCGTCGAGGGCAGTGCGCCGGGGTCGCTGGCCGAGGTGTTCAAGACGCTGCTGACGAGCATGGTGGAGAATCCCGTGATGGCCGTTGCGAAGGCCAACTATATCGCCATCCTGTTCTGGTCGATAGTCGTGGGCATCGGGCTGAAGCTGAAGGCGGGTGAGAAGACCATCGACGTGGTGCACGACCTGGCCGACGTGATCACGCTGGCCGTGAAGTGGATCATCCAGTTTGCGCCGTTCGGTATCCTCGGACTGGTGTTCTCGTCAGTCGCCGAGAACGGGCTGGAGGTGTTCACCACCTACGGTCATCTGCTGTTGTTGCTAGTGGGCTGTATGCTGGTCAACACGCTCGTGTCGAACCCGCTGATATCGTTCCTGATGCTCAAGCGTAACCCCTATCCGCTGCTGTTCACCTGTCTGAAGGAGAGTGGCCTGCAGGCGTTCTTCACCCGTTCGTCGGCTGCCAATATCCCCATCAACATGGCGCTCTGCAAGAAGCTGGGGCTCGACGAGGACTTCTATTCGGTGAGCATCCCGCTGGGTGCGACGATCAATATGGACGGTGCGGCAGTGACGATCACGGTGATGACGATGGCCGTGACGCACACGATGGGCATCGACGTGTCGTTTGGTGCGGCGCTGTTCCTCAGTGTCATTGCCGCCCTGGGTGCCTGTGGCACGTCGGGCGTGGCTGGCGGTTCGCTGCTGCTCATCCCCATGGCCTGTTCGTTCTTCGGCATCAGCAACGACATCGCGATGCAGGCGGTGGGCGTGGGATTCATCATCGGCGTGGTTCAGGACTCCGTGGAGACGGCACTCAACAGCAGTGGTGACGTGTTCTTCACCGCCACCGCCGAGTATTACGAACGGATGAAAAAACGATAGCCGTGTAACAGAATAGTTAATTAATCAACTGATAGATATGAAACATAAAAACCTATTAAAGACAGCGATGATGCTGCTCGTGATGATGATGTTTGTCTCTCCCTCAACGGCGCGGGCGCAAGGCAACGACCCGGGCAACGGCTCAGCTGTGACGTCGTACGGTGACGTTAATGAAGATGGCGATGTAAACATTCTGGACGTCATATTAGTCAACCAGTACCTTATTGGTGAAAAGCAACTTTCTGATCAAGGCAGGATAAATGCAGACGTTGACAACAACAAAACCATCGACACCACTGATGCCTTGAACATCCTGAAACGTGTCGTTGAGATGATTCCGCAGGATGGTTTTCCGTTAAAGTCAAGGGGCTTAACGCGCTCTGGTCAGGATGATGAGGAGTCCACGAGTAATGAGGAACAACAGACTCAGGGTGAGTTGCAGTCAGAACAAAAGGGAAACTATGAAACCTTCACTTGGTGGATGGACGACGTACATTATATTCCTGCTAATGACCCTGACAGAGTAGACGGTGCCTCAGTGCATGTCTATGTTTCCGCGGATCAAGGCTGCTATGGCTATGACTTTACTCCTCTGATTAACGGCAAAACCGCAGCAGAAGCAGGCTTTGAGATCCTTGAGTTCGAAAAAACAGGTGCTTACAAATTCCATACATTCCAAGTAGACCCCCAAAACGGTCACACGGGTGCAGTTTCAAAGACTAACGGCAATGCTACTGCTAAAGAAGGGGAAGCGATCCTAAATTTATATCTCCTACCACCTTCTGACGCTGCTGATGGTACTGTTTATGAGATTTCTTTCAAGGATCTGAACGTGGGTTCCAAGGACGGTGTTATATATGGAGAAATGAATACTGTTAATGGTCATATCATCATTGGCGAGTCAAATCCCGTGAATGTCGGCGGATCTGGCGGCGACGCGGGCACTGGCGTCGCCGCATCTGAGACGTTGTACGGTGACGTTAATGAAGATGGCGATGTAAACATTCTGGACGTCATGCTGATTAACAAATACCTGCTCGGAACAGCAGAGCTGTCGGAACAAGGTAAGAAAAATGCTGACGTGGATGCTAATGGAACAATCGACACCACCGACTCCCTGAATATCCTGAAGTGTTGTCAGGAGCTGATTGAACAATCAGAATTCCCAATTAAGTAAAGAACCAAACAATCACATAGTAGCAAACGGTCAAGTTATGAAGAAGATAATTACTATACTGACAGCCATTGCAACGTGCGCAAGCATGTCTGCCAGAATGATGGTTTATTCAGCTAATGATGTAGAGTTCTACCTCAAGATTGTCAGTGCAAGCGCTGGTACCATATCTGCAGACGGTACCATTATCACGTTCGTATCTCCTGCTGAAGCAAAAGGAGCAAAGCTCGTTGTTCAGGAGTTCATCAAGGCTGACCATTCAAACCCCTCTATACAGCAGGTTGGTTCCACGTTCTCCGTAAACGACAAGTCGATTTCCCTTGACAACGGCGTTTCCTACTCCAATCCCATCGGCCAAGAAAAGGAATACACCCTGAATTACAAAGGCGTTACAACAACCGTTACAACAGACTGTTTCGTTTCCTGCTTTGCATACGCTAATAAGAGAAAAAATTTTGCTTCAGGTACCGGTGATGCTACTTGGGGCCACTCCAAGGATTACACCTGGGCTTATGATGGCGTAGATCAGATGACCATCATCTGGGCTTCTTCTTTCGATGATCCGAACTATGACAACTCCACAGAGACGGCTCACTTTCAGGGTTATGCCTCTGATGCCTTCCCATTCACCCAGTTCGAAGCCACCATCGGTGATGTAACTGATGGCACCTACACCATCGACATCATCGATTCTTGGGAGCATGCCGAGTTGGGAACTCAGAACGGAACTTTCATTAATGTTGATGGCAAAAAAAAGATTCTCGTCACCAATCACCCGGGTATCAAGATTGTTGTAGGCGACAGCGGCTCAAGCACTGATGACCCCGGAAACGGTGGCGGCACGGACACTAAAGACGATGTAGTCAGCGTGACATCAGGCGAGACGACAACGAATTATGAGAGTCTCGATGAGGCATTCAAGGCCGCAAAAGACGGCGATGTCATTACGCTGAAGGAGGACTATGCCGTTCCCGTCGATGCTGGTAAAGATATCTACGGTCTGATCGACTGCAACGCCGGCACCAGCGAGGCCCCTGTGGTGCTAGACCTCGCCGGCCATACACTCAGCTTCCCTGACGGTGGCCACATCATCGTGAACCTCGGTCATGCCCTCACCATCCGTGACAGCGGCACTGGTGGCAAGATCACCAGCGCCGAGGGCTACGTCGTCATCAACACTGCCACCGGCACCCTCCGCCTTGAGAACGGCACGCTGGAGAGTACCTTCACCGGCGACGGCAACGAGCAGGCAAAAGGCGCCGTCTATAACAGGGGCGTGATGTTCGTCGACGGCGGCACCGTCAGTGGTCAGAAGTACGGCATCTATACAGAGGGTGCGCTGACCCTGGGTGAGGGCAAGATCGCAGCCAGCCAGGGCTTTGGCGTCGTCGTCAGCAGCGAAGGAGAGATAACAATGCTCAAATTTCCAGAGTTCGACTGTATGAGTGATGACATCGCCCTCGCTGACGGCAAACTGATCTATTACGGCGGCAAGATCTATGGCACTCCGAAGAACAAGATCAAAATATATCTGGAGAACAAAGAGCAGAAATATTTTACTTACGGCTATGGTGAAGATATGAGGACGGAAGATGGTGGCATTACTGAACCCTCGGATGTGTTCTACGTCAGTGGCATCAGCGACGCCCGTATCGGTTTCTACGAAACTGACCGGTATTTAGAGGCGGGTATTGCCGATGAGACGGAGGTCACCTTCCCTGCTGGCAATTCGACCTACTTCGACGAGAGGGCCCTGGCACTCAGCGAGTGGAACGACGATCTGAAGTTCTACGTGGTCACCAGCGTCGACACCGAGAACAAGAGCGTCACACTGACGGAGATTAAAAGCAAGCGGTTCGGCGGGCATGCATCGCTGATAGTCAGCAACACCTCGGGGGCGCCCATCACCGTGAAAATGGTGGAAGCCGCCTGCGGAATGATGGAAAACAGTTTCATTGGTTCTTTCAACAACGACCTGAGAGGTGACAATGATCCCGATGAAGTGAATATCTATCCGGGCTTTGAGGGTACCGATGTAGCCATCGACCAGATTGATAAGATGGACGGCTTCGAATACTATGGCTTCAACGGCGAGGACTTCGTGCCGCTGAGCAACCTCGGCCCCGTAGAAGCGCACCGCTGTTGGCTGGGCATCGGTGAATTCCCTGACTTCGATGAGGGTGATGAAGGAGAGGGCGAAGAAGGCGGCCTTCCTGCCGGAGCCCGCAAACTGAGTGTCGTATGGCCAGGGAGCGCGGCTAAGAGTAATACTGGGGCGAGCGGAGAAACATTCAACCTTACCCTGGCAACGGATGCGGAGGCACACGGCACGGTCAGCTTCAGTGTCGATGGCACGACGCTCACCAGCGACAACAAGACCGCCAGCGAAGGACAGACCGTGACCATCACCGTCACACCGACCGTCACACAGTACTCGGCGTATGTGGTGCAGAGCATCACCGCCAAGCCGTCGATGACCACCAGTCAGATGAAGGTGCGCGGCAATATTTTGGATGAGGTCACCCTCACGCCGGCAGGCGCTAACACCTGGACCATGACCATGCCTGCCGCCGATGTGGAGGTCGGCATCAGCTATGGGACGCTTACCGTTGCCATCAATCCTGGCGACGCCAACGGTGACGACAAGGTGAATGCTGCCGACATCGTGGAGATGATCAATGCAAAGAACGGCAAGGCCAGTGAGCACTTCAACCTCACCAACGCCGACATCAATCACGACGGGTATATCACCCAGGATGACATCGACGCTGTGGTCAAACTGATCATGGAAACAATGAATAACAAAGAAAATGAATAGAACAATAGCAATATGAATAAATCATTGGAAAATCTCTTCGGCTTCGATTCACAGAAGCACAATGTCCGCACAGAGATCATGGCGGGTATCACCACATTCCTGACCATGGCCTATATCCTGGCCGTCAATCCTGCCATCTTCAGCGCCCTGCCCGGCATGCCCGGCGGCAGCGTGTTCACCGCTACGGCGCTGGCTGCCATCATCGGTACGCTGGTCATGGCGCTCTATGCCAAGAAACCCTTCGCGCTGGCTCCAGGCATGGGACTGAACGCATTCTTTGTATATACCGTCTGCCTGGGTATGGGCTACACCTGGCAGTTCGCCCTGACGGCGGTGCTGTTAGAGGGTATCATCTTCATCATCCTCACCGTCACCAAGGTGAGAAGCCTCCTGCTGAAGGCGATCCCCGGCACGCTGAACAAGGCTATCGGAGCCGGTATAGGTCTGTTTATCGCCTTCATCGGTATGCAGAACGCAGGTATCATTGTTCATAACGATGCCACACTGGTCAGCCTTGGTCACATCACTGAGGGCACCGCCCTGCTGGCCATGATAGGCCTGTTCATCACCGCCGGTCTGGTGATGGCCAAGGTGCGTGGAGGCATCCTCTGGGGAATCCTCGCTACGACGCTGATCGGACTGCTGATCAAAGACCCGTCGACTGGCGAGGCCATCACCAAGCTGAACGGCATCGTGTCTGTGCCCGACAGCGTAGAGCCCATTTGCTTTAAGTTCGAATGGAGTCACCTGCTCAGTTTCGATATGCTGGTGGTGGTGTTCACCTTCCTGTTTATTGACATGTTCGACACGATGGGCACCATCATTGGTGTGCATCAGGGTGGCGGAATGGTCGATCAGCAATCCAAGCGCGACGACATTCCCGGCATGGACAAGATGTTCATGGCCGACTCGGTGGCTACCGTCTGCGGAGCCTGTCTGGGCACATCGACCACCACCACTTACGTGGAGAGTGCCTCTGGCGTTGGCGAAGGTGGACGCACCGGACTGACAGCCTTCTCTACAGCCGTCTGCTTTGCGCTGGCATTGTTCTTCAGTCCGCTGTTCCTGGCCATCCCCAGTGCTGCCACGGCTCCGGCGCTGATCATCGTTGGTGTGATGATGATGCCTGCCGTCAGACGCATCCATTGGGAAGACTACTGCAGGGCTATCCCCGCCTTCCTGACCATCATCCTCATGCCGCTGGCCTACAGCATCAGCGACGGCATCCTCATCGGCGTCATCTCCTATGTCGTCTGTCATGCCATCGCCGGCAAGTTCAAGCAAGTCTCCATCACCATGTGGATCCTGGCTGTCCTGTTTATCTGTAAGTACATTTTTATTTAAATTGAAGAAAATATGAAGAGACATTTGTCAATAACGATTCTGCTCACGATGCTCATGAGCATGGTAGGCGCGAAGGCCTTCGCCTACGACGTTGCTGCGGTTAATGATGATGGCGTTGTCATCTACTATTATTTGTCTTGGAACAGCAATCAACAAGCATACGAGTTGTCGGTGACGTCTTATGACAAATTAGGAAGTACTAATAAATATGCCGGCTATGTGGCTATCCCAGAATCTGCCGTCTATCAAGGGAAAGCCTGTCCTGTGACATCCATTGGCGATATGGCTTTCTTGAGTTGTAGCGACCTGTTTGCGGTTGACATCCCGAACACCGTGAAATCCATCGGCAATGCGGCTTTCCAGTATTGTGACGGACTGACCTCTGTTACCATCCCAGGCAGTGTGACCTCCATCGGCTATAGTGCTTTCGATAATTGCAGGAACATGACCTCTGTCACCATTCACAGCGGCGTGAAATCTATTAACGGCTCTGCGTTCCGTTATTGTATCAGTCTGACCTCTGTCACCATCCCCAGCAGCGTGACCTCCATTGGCGGCGCTGCTTTCTCTTTTTGCACCGGTATGACCTCTATTGACGTTGAAGCAGGCAATACGAAATACGATTCTCGCAACAATTGTAATGCCATCATAGAGACGTCATCCAATACCTTGATTGCCGGTTGCAAAAACACGGTCATCCCCGACGGTGTGGCATCCATCGGCGTGGATGCTTTCTACGGCTGTAGCGGTCTGACCTCTGCCATCATCCCCAGCAGCGTGACCTCCATTGGCGATAGGGCTTTCCTCAATTGCAGCAATCTGAAAACAATTGTTTCAGAAATAACCGAGCCATTTGAGATAGGTGAAATAGCAGCCACTTCAGTCGTCTTGATTGTCCCTGCTGGCACCAGAACTGCCTATCAGTCAACCGCAGGATGGAGCAGCTTTACGAATATCTTAGAAGTTGGAGAAGGAGGTGCTGTCGGCAATACATTTGAAAAAGATGGTATCTTTTATACCATAGGAGAGAACAATACCGCATCGGTTACTTCTGCAAAAACGGATCTCTCTGGTGCACTTGTAATTCCCAGTGAAGTGGAACTTAACGGTAAGAAGTACGACGTGACATCCATCAAAGGTTGGGCTTTCTATTCTAGCAGCGGCGTGACCTCTGTCACCATCCCCAGCAGTGTGATATCCATCGGGGAATATGCTTTCAGTTACGGCGGGCTGACCTCTATAAAAGTTGAAGCAGGTAATGCGAAATACGATTCTCGCAACAATTGTAATGCCATCATAGAGACATCATCTAACACCTTATTTGCTGGTTGTAAAAACACAGTCATTCCGAACAGCGTTACTTCTATCGGCGATATGGCTTTCCTGAGTTGCAACGGCCTGACCTCTATCACCATCCCCAACAGCGTGACAAGCATTGGAAAATATGCTTTTGCATATTGCAAAGGCCTGACCACTTTCACCATCCCCAGCAGCGTGACATCCATCGGAAATGGGGTTTTCCTGTATAGCAGCGGCCTGAAAAAAATTGTTTCAGAAATAACCGAGCCTTTTGAGATAGGAGATATTGGCACCACCTCAGTCATATTGGTTGTCCCGGATGGCACCAAGGCTGCCTACCAGTCAACAGCAGGATGGAGCAGTTTTACGAATATATATGAAGCGAGTGATGTGATAGTTGGAAATACATATCTCATTAACGATGTATCTTATACCATCGGTGAGAATAATACTGCATCAGTTACCTCTTCGAATAAAGATATTTCTGGCGCAGTTGTAATTCCCAGTCAATTGGAACTTAAAGGTGAAAAGTACGATGTGATTTCCATCGGCAAAGAGGCTTTCTATTTTCGCCAAAGCCTGACCTCTGTCACTATCCCTAATAGCGTGACGAGCATCGGGAAAAGTGCTTTCTACGGTTGCAGCGGCCTGACCTCTATCACTATCCCCAGTAGCGTGACATCGATCGAGGATTTCGCTTTCAGAACCTGCAGCGGCCTGGCCTCTATCATTGTTGAAACTGGTAATGCGAAATACGATTCTCGCGACAATTGTAACGCTATCATAGAGACATCATCCAATACTTTGATTGCCGGTTGCAAAAACACAGTCATCCCCAGCAGCGTGACATCCATTGGCGACGGGGCTTTCATTTATTGCAGTGGTCTGACCTCAGTCTCTTTTCCCACCAGTGTGACAAAAATTGGCGAGATAGCTTTCTACGGCTGCACCGGTCTGTCATCTGTCACCATTCCGAACAGCGTGATATCCATCGGCACGCAGGCTTTCTCCTATTGCAGTGGCCTGACCTCTATTGTTGTTGAAACAGGTAATGCGAACTACGATTCTCGCGACAATTGTAACGCCATCATCAATACATCATCCAACACCTTGATGGCCGGTTGTAAAAACACGGTTATCCCCAATAGCGTGACATCCCTCGGCAGGGGGGCGTTCCTATATTGCAGCGGTCTGACCTCTGTCACTATCCCCAACAGCGTGACATCCATCGGCATGGAGGCTTTCTCCTCTTGCTCAAACCTGACCTCCGTTACCATCGGCAATAGTGTTGAATCCATCGGCTATTATGCTTTCTATGGGTGCAGCGGCCTGACCTCTGTTACCATCCCTAATAGCGTGACATCCATCAGTAATGGGGCTTTCCAATATTGTAGTGGCCTGAAAACAATTGTTTCAGAGATAACAGAGCCCTTTGAAATAGGAAATATAGGCACCACCTCAGTCATATTGATTGTCCCGGATGGCACCAAGGCTGCCTATCAGTCAACCGCAGGATGGAGCAGTTTTAAGAGTATATTTGAAGTCAGTGAAGGAATCGTTGGCGGAACAATTGAAAATAACGGTATATATTACACAATAGGTGAGAATTATACTGCTTCAGTCACTTCTGCAAATAAAGGCATTTCTAGTGCTGTAATTCTCGGTCAAGTGGATGTTAACGGTGAGAAGTACGATGTGACATCTATCAGCTATGATGCTTTCTTGGAATGCGTCAGCCTGAGATCCGTCACCATTCCTAACAGCGTGACATATATCGGTGATGGAGCTTTCCAGCATTGCCGCAATCTAACCTCCATCAACATCCCCAACAGTGTGACGTACATCGACAGATATGCTTTCTATTACTGTTCAAGCCTGAAATACCTTGCCTTTGGCACTCAGTTAAAGAAAATCGACCAGGAGGCATTCTCATGCTGCCCGGCTATTGTTGAGATTACAAGCAAGGCTACAACACCGCCGTCGTGTGGTGATGCAGTTTTCTTAAGTGTTAATAAAAAGAACTGCAAACTATTTGTGCCCAAAGGTTGTGCGGATGCCTATAAAGCCGCATGGCAATGGCAGGACCTCAACATACAGGAAGATGAGGGTGGCCCATTAGGTGATGCCGACAATGATGGCATAGTAGATAATAATGATATTGATGAAATTGCAAGCTACATCATGTCGAGAGACACGAACAACATTAGATTCTTGAATGCCGACATGAATGGTGACAATGAAGTGAATGTCGCTGACCTCGTGCTGCTGATCAATCTCTGTAGCTTTAACGCCATTGAAACGCCTCTGACTTTTGAGGCTGTTTCGGGCACTGTAACAGTGTCTGTCAACAACTATTACTGCAGTTTTGCGCCCACCATACAGTATCGTGTTGATGACGGCGAGTGGACTAACTTGACGCTTAGTCATAACGATTGTCATGGTTCACCATTCTATGCAAATGCTATCCCTGCAGGGAAAATCGTACAAATACGTTCTACGGGATGGTATACCTGTATTTTAGCACAAAATGACGGCCTTGACATTTCATGCGATGCCGACTGCTATGTTTATGGAAATATATCAAGCGTGAACAGCCTGGATTATGTGACTATTATTTCAGGTACGCCCTCATTTGTTTTCTATAAGAACACGCACATTAAGACCCTTCCGGAGAAAGCTTTATTCCTGGGTAATAATTGTGGTAGTAACGCGTTCTTTGGTTGTACAGGTCTGACCTCCATCACCATTCCCAACAACGTGACAAGCATAGGAGAAAAAGCTTTCGGTAACTGCACAAAGTTAACAGATGTGACATGTCTGGCAGAAAGTGTGCCCAGCACTAACGCTGATGCATTTGATGGTTCTTCTATAGGATCAGCAACACTTCATGTGCCACAATCAGCCCTCAGCAACTATCAGAACACTGCTCCTTGGAGTGGATTTGGTAAGATCGTGGCCATAGGCGGCAAAGAATAAGATATAACAAAAAAAAACGTTCTTCCTGTGTCTTGTGTATGAGTTGATTATAATATAGATGCTTATGAAACAGATAGTAATAATGTTTGTTTTGGTGCTTTTGCCAATAATGGCAAGTGCCCGTAGCGAACAGTTTTATAATACCTTGGTTAATGGTATTTATTACAAGTTTAATACGGATGACTTAACGGCATGTGTGTCTTATAAGTCATTATTTATAGGGTATTATGCAGAAGATCCAGATTGGGTTGAATTTGAAAGAATATATAATGATTATTCTGGAGACGTGGTGATTCCTGAAGAAGTGACATATGATAACATTACTTATACAGTAACGAGCATAGACCGATATGCTTTTTGGCAGCGTTTTATCTTCCCCAATTGGGGCGGTTCTGGTTGCATTGACATGACATCCGTCACCATTCCCAGCAGTGTGAAAAGCATTGACTATGGTACTTTCCGTAAGTGTAGTGGATTGATTTATGTCGTTCTTCCCCAATATTTGGAATCATTAAATGAAAATGTCTTTGATGGTTGTGACGGTCTTACTGATATCTATTGTTATTCAGAAACTGTTCCATCAGCATACGAGAATTCTTTCTACAATCCGGAGAATATCATACTCCATGTACCAGAAGAATCGATTGAAGCATACAGAACTACAGAGCCTTGGGATAAATTTAAAGATTATGTGCCATTAACCAAAAGCGACATAGAGGCTACAGAGAAATGTTCAAAGCCAACAATCACCCTAGTTGACGGAAAAATCACCTTCAATTGTGAAACACCAGGAGTTACCTATCATTGGATGATGTCAAGTCCAAGCGGCACTAGTGGCAGTTCTTCTATTATCCAGCCAATCACGCTCAAAGTTTATGCCACAAAGTCTGGCTACCAAAACTCTGATGTCACAACATACAAATTCCCTGCTGTAAACGGTGATGTGGATGCCAATGGCGTGGTTAACGTGGCTGACCATGTGAAGTTGTCGGAAATTATTATGAATCAGTGAGATCCTCAAATATATAACACATTGTATAACAAAAAGAACCGTCCCTCATCTATGTTAGAGAAAGACGGATCCGGCCAGGGTGAAAGTACGAGAGCGCAATTTTTCGCTCTTGCAGAAGGCTTACGATCTGCCGAATGGTGGCAAGAAAATGATGCATTCCTGTTTTGAGGGGAGAATGCTAATTGAACCTCACGTCGGCAATCACCTGACTGCCGGCGTGGGCGTTCAGGCGGTTGACGATGTCTTGACGCTGCATGGAGAGCTCGAAACGGAGGGCGGGACTGGTGAGGTGGACGAAAAGCGTCTGGTTGCGGATATAGAGCTGGTCGGTGTAATTGGCGATGGCGGGCCCCATCACCTCGGGCCACGAGTCGATGAGCCGTTTCTGCAACAGAGGCGTCTCCAGACCTTGTTCACGAAGGGCCTTGAGGATGACTTCCTTGACGAGTATGCTGTTGCGACGGAACATGTCTATAGTTGTTTACAGGTGATGTCGCCGTTGTCGACGAAGAAGATTTTGTAGTCGTGGGAGGAGGTGGCGAGGATCTGGTCGAGGTGCTCGCGGTTGGTGTCGGTGATGAAGATCTGTCCGAACTCTTCGCCGGCCACGAGTTTCACAATCTCCTCCACGCGGCTGGAGTCGAGCTTGTCGAAGATGTCGTCGAGGAGTAGGATAGGGGTGTTGCCGCCGTTGGTGCGCTTGAGGAAATCGAACTGTGCCAGCTTCAGGGCGATGACGAAGGTCTTGTGCTGTCCCTGGCTGCCCTCGCGGCGGATGGGGTGGCCTCCGAGTGAGAAGACGAGATCGTCACGATGGGTGCCGTGGAGCGAGTAGCCCATGATGCGGTCTTTCTGACGGTCGCGCTGGATGACCTCAAGCAGCGGACCGCGCTGGCAGTGGGACACGTAGTCGATGGCCACCTGTTCGCGGTTGCCGGAGATGCGTTCGTAATAGTGCTGGAAGATGGGGGTGAGTTCGCTGACGAACGACTGTCGTCGCTGGTAGATGCGCTCACCCTCGAAGGCCATCTGCTCCTCCCAAAGGCCGATGATCTCAGGGTCGGGCTCTTCCTCCTGTTTGAGCATGGCGTTGCGCTGCTGCAGGGCTTTGTTGTAGCGGGTGACGGCCTCCATATAGGTGTGGTCGTACTGCGAGATGACCATATCCATCAGTCGGCGCCGTTCTTCGCTGCCACCGTCGATGAGCAGCGTGTCGGCGGGAGATACCATCACCAGAGGGATGAGGCCGATGTGCTCGGAGAGGCGGCGGTACTCCTTCTTGTCGCGGCGGAAGTGTTTTTTGCTGCCGCGCTTCATGCCGCAGGAGATGGTAATTCCAGTTGGCAGATAGATGCCTTCGAGCATGAGGAAGTTCTCGTCGTGGCGGATGAGGGCGGAGTCGACGGGGTTGGAGGCTGAATGGCAGAACGACAGGAAATAGACCGCATCGAGGATGTTGGTCTTGCCCACGCCGTTGCGGCCGATCATGCAGTTGATCTTCGGTGAGAGTTCCAGCGTGGCCTCCCGGATGTTCTTATAGTTGATGAGCGACAGTTTCTCTAAAATCATAGTGCAAAGGTACGAAAAAAATGGGTAATGGATCATGGATAATGGATAATTTTATGCAGCGGAAGCAAATTTTTCACTTTTCGTTTTTCACTTTTACTTTTTTTTTGTACCTTTGCAGCCGATTTTCGAAAATTAATACATAATTATAATGGCAACAACAAAAAATCAACCTCAGGCAGCTCCTACGATGGAGGAAACCCTGAACAAAAGTGAGGCCTTCTTCCTGAAATACAAGAAGGCTATTATCTGTGCCGTTGTGGCACTCATCGTCATCATCGCCGGTATCGTGCTTTACAAGACTTATGTTTCCGGTCCTAACGAAGAGAAGGCTTCGACGGCTATCTCCAAGGGACAGGAATATTTCGCACAGGGCCAGTTCCAGCAGGCTCTTGAAGGCGACAGTACTGGTTACAAGGGCTTCGCCAAGCTGGCCAGCGACTACAGCAGCACCGCTGCCGGTAACCTGGCTAACCTCTATGCCGGTCTGTGCAACGCCAAGCTCGGCAAGTGGGACGAGGCTGTGAAGTACCTCGAGAACTACGACGGTGCCGACGACCAGATGGTGTCGCCCGCAGCCCTCGGTGCACTGGGTAACGCCTATGCTCATCAGAACCAGCTCGACAAGGCCGTCGAGACGCTGAAGAAGGCTGCCGAGAAGGCCGACAACAACTCGCTGTCGCCCACATTCCTCATCCAGGCTGGTGAGATCCTCGAGAGCCAGGGTAAGAAGGCTGACGCTCTGAAGCTTTATCAGGAGGTGAAGGAGAAGTACTTCAACTCTATGGCCTATCAGACCATCGACGCCTACATTGAGCGCGTCAGCGAGTAAATTGGAGTATGGCGACTAAGAACCTCTCAGACTACGATATCACATCGGTCCCCGACGCGTCGAACATGATCTTCGGCGTCGTCGTGGCCGAGTGGAATCCAGAGATTACGGGCGCGCTGCTCGAAGGCTGTGTCTCTACACTTGAGAAACACGGTGCCCTGCCGGAGAACATTCACGTGAAGACCGTTCCCGGTTCCTTCGAACTGATCTACGGAGCCCATCAGATGACACTTAATGACGGTTACGATGCCGTGATTATCCTCGGTAGTGTCATCCGCGGCGAGACTCCCCATTTCGATTACATCTGCCAAGGCGTCACAGAGGGTATTGCCCGTCTGAACGCCACGAGCAACATCCCCGTGGTTTACGGACTGCTGACAACCAACGACCTCCAGCAGGCGAAAGACCGTGCCGGAGGCCGATTGGGAAACAAGGGCGACGAGTGCGCCGTTGTTGCCATCAAGATGGCGAAGTTCTAAGCGAAAACTTACTCTTGCGACTTGCGGTCGTCGATGTTATCGCCTTCCGTGGGTTGCATTTCTTCTTTGAAGTCGGTGATGCCGGCTTCAATGAGTATATTATACCAGGAGATGAGCTTCTTGATGTCGCTGGTATGAACACGGTCGCGGTCCCACTCGGGGAGAACCTTCGTGAAATAGTCCTGAAGTTCCTTGCCGGAGGCCTTCTTGGGATCGACGGAGGCTTTCTTGCCTTCCTCGAGTGCCTTGAGGTTCTCCAGGACATCCATCAGGGGGATGTCGTCGGTCTCGGTGAACATGGCGATGTCGGCCAGCGACGTGATGCGGTCGGTGGCGAAGGCGGGCATGCGGCGGTGCGTCTCGTCAAGCGACTCGACGATCAGGTTGTTCTTGCCCCGTGAAATGAGTTTGTAAAGTCCGGGCTTCCCGGAGATGGCTAAAATAGTCTGTTGCATACTTTTCTTATTTGTTATACCTTATTAATGATTTCTAATAGTGAGTCCAGTTGTCGGTCGAGGTCGGCCTCTCCGTCGTTGATAATCTCGTAGTCGGCCCGCTCGCGCACGATGTCCTGTGGCAGCTGGCGGCCTATCCATTCGAGCACCTTCTCGCGGCTGATGCCGTCGCGTTGCATGACCCGTTGGATGCGTACTTCCTCTGGTGCGGTGACGACGATGATGCGGTCTACGAGACGGTAGATGCCCGACTCGAAGATGATGGCGCTCTCCATCCACTCCATGCCACTCTCGATGAAGTCCTGGAAGACGGCAGGATGCACGATGCGATTGATGGCGTGAGCATTCTCCTCCGACGCCAGCAGGAACTCAGCCACGGCCTTCTTATTCAGGATGTATCCTCTATCGTCCTTCCTCCCTCCTCCTTCCTCGAAATAAGCATCAGGCCCGATGAGGTCGGTCAGCTCTCGGCGGATGACGGGCGAGGTGCGGATCAGGCGTTTGGCGGCGTCGTCGCAGTCGTAGACCTCATAGCCGCGCTTCTGCAGCAGTCGGCAGACATAGCTCTTCCCGCTGCCTATTCCTCCGGTGATGCCTGTCTTCATGGCTCCTGTGTGTCTGACTCGATGAGGTAGTCCACCATGCTGGTCTCCAGTCGTGCACGCGAGATGCCGCTGGGCACCTTCTTCAGGTAGATGTGGCACTTCTCGGTGGGGTTCTTCCGGATCTCATTATAATCGGCGATGATGGTGAAGTCCTCGGGCTTCAGGCTGCGGTAGACGCTGACGCCTGCCACGAAGCTGACGGAGGTCTTGGCGGGGAAGGTGCGCAGCACTTTGCCCTCGGGCATGTTGATGCCGACGATGGGGACGTTGGAGATGCGTTCTTCCGTCAGCACGTCGGTGAAGAACCTGATGCGGATATGGTCGGGGACGGTCTTGACGCCCTTGAGCTTCGCCAGGTTACAGTCTACGGTCAGCGTGTCGCGGAAGTTGGCGTAGTTGAGCTGCTCGGTATAGACCATGTTGAGACTGTCGAGCTTCTCCTGCGAGGCATAGATGGTGATGCTGTCGGGCTCGTAGGCGACGCGTGAGACGAAGTAGAGTTCTTCGGGGATGACGCGGCCGCTCCACCTGACGGGCACCTGCTTCTTCGAACCGTAGTTGTAGTAGAACTCCAGCTTGTCAGGCTTGATAGCGGTGATCTTCGAACTACTGACCAAGCGCTGGTAGAGGTACTTCTGGAGCTCTGATGCCGGGATGACACCGCTGCCGTTGTTCGACGTGTAGTTGCGGAAAGGCATCTGCAGGCGGCGGAGCGCCTCGCCGTATTTGTAGGCTACGAGCACGATGCCCTTGTCGCGAATGGTCGCGTGGATGGTGTCCACTTCGTCGGAGGTGAGGACGGCATTCTTGGGAATGTCGGAGACGGTCACGGGGATGGCAAAATCCTTCTCGTAGGTCTCATTCAGCGTCAGCGACAGCCAGAAGACGCCTGAGAGACCGAGGAAAAAGAGAAACAGCAGGATTTCCTTGCTCGTCTTGGTGAACAGGACTTCCCTGATGGTCTTCCACACGCTTCCGATGGTCATGCCGAAGAGAGGCTATTTCTGGGCGGGAGTACTGGAGGTGTCCCTGAAGACGGAGCCCTTGTCGACGGTGATGACCACGTCGCGGGCGATCTTCACGTCAACGGTATTCTTAGCCAGGTCGATGCTCTTCACGGTGCCATAGATGCCACCGCCGGTGACCACCTGCGTGCCCTCGGTGAGCTCGTTCTGGAACTTCTGGATCTCCTTTTGCTTCTTCTGTTGGGGTTTGATCATGAAGAAGTACATGATGGCAAAGATGGCGACCATCATGATGATCATGCTCATGCCACCTCCCTGTGCTGCCTGTGCAGCGAGTACGATGTTTGTCATATTCCTTATTATATTTTATGATTCGTGTTGATTATTCGTCGGCTTTCGGTTCCTTGGGGCCTTCTTCCCGCTTGATGTGCCTGCGATGCCTCATCTTCACCTGCTCGCCTTCTGCAGCCGTCTCGTCCTTCTCTGCGCCGCTCTTGTCCTTGGCACCCTTCACGGGATCCATGTGCTTCATCAGCCGGTTGGTCTTGATGAGGTTGCGGGCGATGGCGTCGAGCATGCCGTTGATGTAGCCGCCGCTCTTCGGGGTAGAGTAGAGCTTGGCGATGTCGACAAACTCGTTGATGGTAACGCTGACGGGGATGTTGGGGAAGGTCATGAGCTCGGCGATGGCGATCTGCATGATGACGATGTCCATGTAGGCCAGTCGCGAGAGGTCCCAGTTGCGCGATATCTCGCTCATGAAGCGCTGGTATTCCACCTCGTTCATGATGGCGGCGCGGAACAGCTTGCGGGCGAAGTCCTTCTCCTCGTCGCTGTCCCACTCGGGCAGCAGTTCTTCCTTGGCACCGTTCTGTTCCTTGAAGCGCTTGATGGTCTTCAGCACGAAGGTGTCTACAATCTCCTTGTCGTCGTTCCAGTAGAGGCTCTGGTCTTCGAGCACGGCGTCGAGGTCGGCGTTCTCCTGGATGAAAGTCTTGTAGAGCTTGCGCCACAACTCGCGGTCGGCATCGTAGCTGTCTTCGCTGCTCGCCATGTAGTCCTGATAAATCTGGCTGGCCTCGATGGCCTCGAAGAGCTGACCCGGAATGGGCGTGTCGGCCCAGACGGCTTTCTGGTTGCCGATAAACTCATTCAGCGCCTTGTTCTCCTGCAGCTGGATGGCGAAGCGGTTGTACACGAATTTCTGCGAGGGCTCTGCCAGCCCTTCGCGCTTGGCTCTGGCCTGTGCGATTTCCAGTCGGCGCTGGGCTTCCCGGGTTACTGCAACGATCAGCGACAGAAGGTGGTTGTAAAGGTCATAAGCTTTTGACAGACTGAAAAATAACTCCTTCTCAGCCGTGTCGATGTTCTTGTTACCGTTTTGATAGTAAGCATAGGTTAACTGAACAATCTTGATTCTGATAATTTCCCTGTTAATCATCTCACTTGATGTTTTTTTTGTTGTTTCTTGATGCAAAGGTATATAAAATTCCTTGTTTATGCAAGAAAAAAACTAAAAAAACATCTTTTTTTTCATTTTTTCATTCTTTCATTTTTCCATTTCAGATTATTTATGTACCTTTGCACCGCTTTTTCGCAAAGCACATTGTAAAATTACGTGTGATGGTGAATTAGGCAAAGTATTAATTCTTAATTTAGAGTAACACAATTATGAAAGAATTTAGCGTTAGTGGCCAGAAGCGTGCCACAACAGGCAAGAAGGCAGCCCGCGAGCTGCGCAAGGAGGGTCTCGTGCCCTGTAATCTGTATGGTGAGAAGAAGGGTGAGAACGGCCTCCCCGAGGCTATTGCCTTCGCAATCCCCGCTACTCAGCTCCGCAAGGTGGTTTATTCTCCCGACGTGTATGTGATCAACCTGACCATCGACGGTGAGGCTCACAAGGCCGTGATGAAGGAGCTGCAGTTCCATCCCACCACGGATGCCCTGCTCCATATCGACTTCTTTGAGGTGAACGAGGAGAAGGCCATTACCATCGGTATTCCCGTGAAGCTGACTGGTCACGCCCAGGGTGTGCGTGATGGTGGTCGTCTGAGTCAGGCTGTGCGCCAGCTGAATGTGACCGCTCCCTACAAGCAAATTCCCGAGGCTTTGGAGATCGACGTGACGAACCTCGCCCTTGGCAAGGCCATCAAGGTGGCCGACCTGTCGTTCGAGGGTCTGGAGATCGCTACTCCCGCTCAGGTGGTTGTCTGCTCCGTGAAGGCTACCCGTGCATCGCGCTCTGCCGCTGCTGCCGAGGCTGCTCAATAAGTTGACAGTTGACAGTTGACAGTAGTTCATGGACAAATACTTGATTGTTGGCTTGGGCAATGTCGGTGACGAATACGAACTGACCCGCCACAACACAGGGTTTATGGTATTGGATGCTTTTGCTAAGGCATCCAATATTCATTTTGACGACCGGCGCTACGGCTTCGTGGCCGAGACGTCGCTCAAGGGACGGAAAGTATTCCTGCTGAAACCCTCGACGTTCATGAACCTCAGCGGCAATGCCGTGCGCTATTGGCTGAATAAGGAGGACATCGACCAGAAGCGGCTGCTCGTCATCAGCGACGATGTGGCCCTGCCCCTGGGCGAGTTCCGCCTGAAGGCCGGTGGCAGTAATGGCGGACATAACGGTCTGGGACACATCCAGCAGCTGATCGGTCAGGACTATGCGCGCCTGCGGATGGGCATCGGCAACGACTTCCCCCGCGGCATGCAGGTAGACTGGGTGCTGGGCCGCTATTCCGAAGAAGAACTGAAGACGCTCCAGCCCAGTATCGACCTGGGTGTGGAGATCATCAAGAGTTTCGTGCTTGCCGGTATCGACATCACGATGAACCAATACAACAAGCTGGGGAAGAATAAATGTCCGAAATAGCCCGTATAGATAAATGGCTGTGGGCCGCGCGCATCTTCAAGACGCGCTCCATCGCTGCCGACGCCTGTAAGAACGGGCGGGTGACCATCGGAGGCGTCAACGTGAAACCCTCGCATACCGTCAAGGCGGGTGAGACCGTCAGCGTGCGTAAGCCTCCGGTGACCTACTCCTTTCGCATCCTGAAGCCTATCGAGCAAAGGGTGGGGGCGAAGCTGATTCCTGAGATCTATGAGAATGTGACGACGCCCGACCAGTACGAACTGTTGGAGATGAACCGCATCAGCGGATTTGTGAACCGTGCCCGCGGTACTGGCCGACCTACGAAGAAAGACCGTCGTGCGATGGATGCCTTTGTGGAGCCCTCATTGGAAGGCGACTTCGGGGTGTTCTTCGACGATGACGACTGGGACGAAGAGGATAGTTGAAAATAACGTAAAGAATCTGTTTATATGACTTGGTTGAATATTCTGTTTATCATCATTGGTGTGGCGCTCGTCCTATGGGGTGCTGACCGCCTGACGGAAGGTGCCTCCTCGCTGGCTCGTGGCATGCATGTGCCCGAGATTATCATCGGTCTGACCATTGTGGCAGCAGGAACGTCGGCACCAGAGTTGTTCGTCAGTCTGGTGTCTGCCCTGAAGGGTACTGCCGACCTCGCCGTTGGTAATGTGATAGGTTCGAATATTTTTAACACGACGCTGATTGTCGGCTGCTCCGCTTTGGTGGCGCCAATGGTGGTGTCGAAGTCTACTGTCCGCAAGGATATCCCCTTCGCCGTCGGCGCTTCGCTGCTGCTGTTCGTGCTCTGCTTCGACGATATGGACTCACCTCACCTTTGGGGTAACGAGATCACCCGCTCTGACGGTGTCATCCTCCTTATCGGCTTCATCGGTTTTATGATCTACACCTTTCATGCTGCAAAGAAAGACGGCTTGATGCCTACGGAGGAAGAGCTGGAGGACAATGCCGAGTTGCCGAAGGATTACTCTCACCTGGGTCGCAACCTCTTCTGGATAGCCGTGGGACTGGGCTGCCTGATTTACGGCAGTAACCTCTTCGTCGATGCTGCCACCTATGTGGCCCATCGCTTTGGGGTGCGCCAGAGTGTCATTGGCCTGACCATCGTGGCTGGCGGCACGTCGCTGCCGGAATTGGCTACGAGTGTGGTGGCTGCCTACAAAGGCCGCTCTGCCATCGCCATCGGTAATGTCATTGGTTCCAATGTGTTCAACATCCTGCTCATCCTCGGCACGACGGCCGTGATTCACCCCTTGCGTATCATGGGCATCACAATCGTCGACCTGATGACGTTGTTGGTGACCATCGGTTTCATGTGGCTCTTCGCATTCACCAAGTGGTATGTCTCGCGCCGTGAGGGCGCAGTCCTGGTAGGATGCTTCGTGCTCTACATGGGCTGGCTGTTCTACCTGATATAACAAGAAAACACAGGGGTCGGCGAATACCCCCTTTAACAAAACAAAAATATGGAAAAAAAACAACAACGTATCAGCGTGCTGTTCATGTTCTACAGCATCCTGTTCTGCGTCTGCCTGATTACGGCAAACGTGCTTGAGACCAAGCAGATCTCCCTGGGACCTGCCAACATGACGGCCGGACTGATTGTCTTCCCCGTCAGCTATATTATTAATGATGTGGTGTGCGAGGTGTGGGGCTATGGTCGCACGCGCATGCTCATCTGGCTCGGCTTCGCCATGAACTTCTTCTTCGTGACGATGGGAGCCATCGCCGACTGGATACCCGGCGCCTCTTACTGGGATGGTGAGGAGGGCTTCCATCAGATCTTCGGCCTTGCTCCCCGTATCGCGGGTGCGTCCTTCCTGGCCTTCATCTGCGGCTCGTTCGTGAATGCCTATGTGATGAGCCGCATGAAGCTGTCGTCGAATGGTAAGAATTTCTCTGCCCGTGCCGTACTCAGCACGATCTTCGGCGAGCTGACCGACTCCATCATCTTCTTCCCGCTGGCCCTCGGAGGCGTCATCCCCTGGGAGGAGATGCCGTCGCTGGTCATCACCCAGGTGACCCTGAAGACCGTCTACGAGATTCTTGTACTGCCCGTCACCATCCGCGTCGTGAAGTTCACCAAGGAGCACGACCAGGAGGATGTCTACGATAATGGAATGGTGTATAACATCTTTAAACTGAATCTGAATTAAGTCTATGAGCGAGCAAAGAGAGAAAGAGGGTCTGCAGGCCCTCGGCAAGAAGACCGAGTATCGGATGGACTATGCGCCCGAGGTGCTCGAGACGTTTGTCAACAAACATCCTGACAACGATTACTGGGTGCAGTTCAACTGCCCTGAGTTCACGTCGCTCTGTCCCATCACGGGGCAGCCTGACTTTGCGGAGATCAAGATTCTGTATATTCCCGGCGAGCGGATGGTGGAGTCGAAGAGCCTGAAGCTCTACCTATTCTCCTTCCGCAACCACGGCGACTTCCACGAGGATTGTGTGAACATCATCATGAAGGACCTGGTGCGCCTGATGGATCCCAAATATATCGAGGTCGTGGGCCTCTTCACGCCCCGTGGCGGCATCTCCATCTATCCCTATGCCAATTATGGCCGGCCCGGCACGAAATACGCCGAGCTCGCCGAGCGCCGCCTCATGGAGCACCAGATACTTTAGAACACCAACTAATAATGATATGAAACCTATCGAACTACGCAACGCCCGCCTGGCAGAGCGCATGATCAAGAATCTCGCGCGCCGCAACATGCAGGCATTCTACTGTCCGACCGCCGAAGAGGCCGTCGGCAAAGTGTTGGAACTCATCCCCGCAGGCAGCAGCGTCACCTGGGGCGGCTCGATGACCATCCGCGACATCGGCATCCCCGACGCCCTCCGCCAGAAAGGCTGTTACGAGGTGCTCGACCGTGACCTCGTCGAAGGCGACGAGGCGAAGGTGCAGATGTACGTTCGTGCCTTCACCACCGATGTCTACCTCTCCAGCGCCAACGCCATCTCCGAAGACGGTGTCATCGTCAACATCGACGGCAACGGCAATCGTGTGGCAGCCATCACCTGGGGACCCAAACGAGTCATCTTCGTCATCGGCCTGAACAAGGTGGCCCAGACCGTAGAGGCCGCCCTCGCCCGTGCCCGCAGCACCGCGTCGCCCATCAATGCCGCCCGCTTCGACATCAAGACGCCCTGTCAGACCGACGGCGTCTGCCACAACTGCAACTCCCCGGAGAGCATCTGCAACTACGTCCACTTCCTCCGCAACTCCCCCCGGGGCAAGCACACCGTCATCCTCGTTGGCGAACCCCTCGGCTACTGATATGCTCAGCGCGCAGCGGGGTCAGGCCCAGACGCCTGTCCCCGTGACTAATTCGGCGACGGCGTTTTGAAGACCGATTTTACCTTTCCTACTGAATAAAGTCATAAAATAACAAATATGAAACAGAAGAAAATTTGGATGCTTGTCGCTATCCTGACACTCTGCGGCACAATGAATGCGCTGGCACAGATAGACCCGCAAGTGACAGAGATTATGCGGAAGTGCGAAAAAGTCATGTCAAATCCCGCCGGTCTGGAGATGACGATGACTATAGAAGCACGTATGGTGATAAAACTAACGGGTATGACTGCAACGGTGGCCATGAAAAACGAAAAGTCGAAAGCCACCATGGTCATGAAAGTATTAGGCAGGGAAGTCAGGACGGAGGAGGGCTTCGACGGGACACAAGAATGGAATTACCGGCATATCGACCTCAAGAAGAAAGGCAAGGAAGTCAAGGACACCCTCACCATCAAGAAAACAGCCAAGAAGTCCGAAAGCGACTACGACATCGACTTCAATATGGATAAAGATTATAAGACCGCTACGGTAAAGGTCAGCGGGCGGTACTACGAGTTGACATTCACCAATCCCGTCAAAAAGGACGACCCTAAGAAGGTTGTGGTAAAGATTGACAAGTACAAGTACTATTTCCGCGAGATGAAGGCCAAGCAGAGCGGCGTGTCGATGACCATGACAGTGACCAAAATCAAGTTTGGCGTGAGTGACGATATCTTCAAGTTCAATCCAAAGAACTATCCAAATGCAGTCATTGTAAGAAAATAAAGTTATGAATGTGAAAGTACATGTTCACACGGGGATTGTCCCCGTGTGCGTGACATCGTCGGGATCACAATGGCCGCGGGGACAGATCTGAGTCATAATACCTGAGTCATAACACACGGTGTCAGGACTATTGTGTAATAACACGCTGTTCCTGACACCATGTGTTTTCTGCGCCCACACTTTCTACTCAGCATTATTGCTGAGTTCAATATATTTTTCGAGATCCCGCATCATGTCTTTAGTCATGCCAGGCAACCCCTTCAAAACATCTCTATCCTCCTTTGCCACATCACCAAGCGTGATATAGCCAGCCTTAAACAGGATGCTCATCAGCTTCGGGCTGATAATCCCCTTTGAGCCGTTCTATTTCGTCATGCAGATCCCGTATCTGTTGCCGATACCGGGTTTTGTATCTCTCAATCTTCTTGTCAGCCTCTTCCTGTATTCTCTCGATACTGCCCAGCCTATTCAGAAACAGCTTCAACTCATTCACCGCATCATTGGTCATTATGACGGCATCGCTCCGGGAAATATTAAAACTCTGAGCAATATCATTATACGAAGCCCCCTCCAGCAACATTGCCAAAGCCGACTGCTGCCTTAGATTCAGTTCCAAGCCCATGCGCAAAGAAGCATCCACGATCTTCTCCAAAAGAGCCGTGTACGCCTCCCGAGTTCCCTTATAGTTACTGATTTTCATTACATGAATTGCATGCAAGATGCAAGTTTGCAAGATTACGACGACACCTTGTGTCACTCGTTATTCCCTAAGAACGAGATGCGCTTCAGCGGCAGCATGTTCTTATCCTCGTCCGACATCTTGTCGTAATACTCCTGCCACATGTCGATGAAGTCATCACCATCTATAAGCCGGATGAATTCACGAGAGCTGGTACTCGTACTTCTGGCATCGGCAGAGAATGTGCCGCTGGTTACGAATAATGCGATATCTCCAGCACGTAGCACACCCAACAGCGCACGGATGTCAGAAGCACCGATAGCTGTCTCAGGCTTATGCTTCACCTGAACCTTGATGCGTGGTGTCTGAGCACCCAGCGGATCAACATAAGCGATGATGTCAACACCACCATCCTTGCCTTTTGGAGCGATGAATGGTGTGTGATAACCCATAGCTCTCAGCAATGCTGCCACCATATCCTGGAACTCATACGGGCTCTTACTCTTCAGGTATTCACGGATACCGTTAGCAGCCCTTTCTTCAAGTGTTTCCAGTTCTATGATGTTTTCTTTGGCAGGGTCGTTTTCTTCATCCTGATGCTCTGCAGGCTTAACTACTTTGACAGGTTCTTTCGACCTGTACCATTCATGATAGCGTTGCCAAGCCAAATCACGCAGTCTCTCAGGTCCCAGTTTCATATTCTCCTCACCCTCGGGTGTAATAGTCCAAGTGCCTTTCTTCTTAATCAGGAAACCAGCACGCACATAGTCCACGGAAGTGAAGTGCATGTTACTTTGCCATCGAATATTACCAGTATTCTCCAAAACTTCCTTTTCCCAATCTGAAAGTTCAACGGCTTTTTCTATCTCTTGCATCAAAATCCGAATAGGCATGCTCCCTCCGTTCTTAGAAAGAATCGTCATGGCCGCATACATTGTCTTGGCCGATGTCTGATATGATTTAGATTTTTCCTTCATAGTCGTTATGTTATCTGTTTCATGTGTACCTAATAGGTCATTCAAAATTTTGCGTCTCTACATTCAATTACACGGTCTTTTTTTATATAATCAATTTTATCCATACCTTTATCTGTCCAGAATTTTTTACCAATAACATGTCTCAAATAGAGAGTAAAATTTACAACAGAATATGTATTGAAACTTTCGTCACTTGAATATGTCAGGGTATATATTCTTTGGTAAGGAGAGTTGTCCTCAGTATAAGTTAGTACCTGTCCTATTTTTACATCCCCTTTATTTAATCCAAACTGTGTAGCAGATTTCTCCCAACCACCATATTTACGTGCTCCATCACTTCCTGTTTCATGTATTTTGAATTCCTCGAGAGGATCTATCACTCTGTAGCAAGAACTACTTATTTTTAATATCTTGTTCTCACATAGACTTTTTTGGGAATGTGGAGGTATAGCTATAACTCGTTGTGACACAAAAGTCGTTGATGAAAATCTAGTAGATCCACTGCCAACTCTTAATCCACTTGCCAACTGACCTACTACACCTCCAATGCCCATAACACTGGCAACGGAGCCTATACCTAATGAAACCCCACCTCCACTACTGCTACCTGTCGTAGTTTGCTCAGTTCCGTTATAATAACAATAAGGTTCTTTATTGACAACCCTAAAGCAATTCCCCTTGTCTATATAAATAACCCTGTCTGATTTATTCTCGAGAATAATCTCAAAACTACTATCCCAATAAATATTATTAAAAGACACTTCTAAATCCTCATTTGAAAGAACAGAGGAAGTATTTACACCCAGAAAAGCGGTAATATAAGAGGCATCTTTCTTCAACGACTGTTCTGTCTGCTTGATTACGGCATTATAACTGTCAATTATATCAGAGTTATTTTTCGCTTTATTTCTTCTTATCAATCGAGGTGTTTGATTTGCCAATGCATCAGAAGATAATGTTTCCTGAGATTGCGTAGTAAACACATCTTTCTCTCCATTTTCATAATTGATAGCCATTACCTCCGACTTGCTGATTGTATAGGTCGGTCCATTCTGATTAGAGTACTTTTTATATTTAATATCTGCGATATTTACCTCAAGCACTTTAGAAATAATCGTACTTCCATCTTTCTTCACAATAACGTCTTGGGCTGAAACGCTTGTCGAGCAGATGAGTAACATAATAAATAGTATCTTCCTCATAATTCTTATTTTTAATGATATATGAATTTTATTTTGATCCCTTTCTTCTATTACACTCACGGCAGAGCAACTGGCAGTTCTCAGCTGTTGTTACGCCACCCTCTACCCAGGGCGTGATGTGGTCGGCCTCCATTTCTTCAAGTTCAAAGTGTTTGCCGCAATGGGCGCAAATGCCTTGCTGGCGTTCGTAGGCTTCTCGCTTCTGTTTCTTGTCGAAGGTACGGAAAGAGAGGTCACGCAGGTCGCCACTCAGCACATAACTATAGATGCCACTCTTCTTCATGATTTCGTCATCTTCCATCAGATCGTGGATGCGCTTTTCCAGTTCGTTTGTATCGTAAATCTGTTCGTGGTAGGTGTCATACAGCAATCCCCAATCCAATCCCTTCATTTCCTTGCGGTAATTAATAAAGGTGGAACGTACCCAGGTCACAATGGCTGAGAAGTAGGCCCAAAGCTGGTTGGCATTGGCATCATGTTGGTGTTTAGACATGTATTCACTCACTTCCTTAATACCCTCCCGACGTGCTGCCCATTGAAAGACGGTATGCAAATAAGCCTGTTCCCGGGCGATACCATTAAGCAAGTCTGCTGCCATCTTATAGGCAGGGCAACCGTCTTTTGAGAAGTGACGGCGGGCATCCGTTACGAATGGGCCAACATAGATGGCATTCAGCAGCTCTTGGTCGAGCAAGCGCTCGCCAGCAATATTGATGACACGGAACCAGTCGAGCTTTTCTTTGTCTGTACCTGTGCACAAATAGACAGATAGTTGATAGTCTAAGAAATGTTCCTTTTCTTCATCTGTCAGAGACCCGAAGTAAAGTGTGCCACGCTCCGGATCAACGATATTGAAATCATGGTAGCGATATTCACAAATGCTGAGTGTGCGCTGCTGGCCGTCTATCATCTCATACTTGTCATCGCCCACTACACTCCAATACATGATGTTGAGTGGGAAGCCCTTCAGAATCGTATTGACAACAGCCTGCTTTTGTTTCAGGTCATAACGGAATTCTCGCTGATATGGAGGCCTGATGTCGAGCCTTCCACCATAGCCCCACACACCTTTATCGGCATCATTCTCATAACCTGCCACAAGGTCACGAACTCGGATTGATTGTAGTTTGATTTCCATATTATTTCTTTCTTATGAGAATTCTTGGGTATGTTTGTATATAATTCTTGCCGTCAACCTTGTAATATGTCTTACCGTCTGGAGGGGTTGAAACTTCAAGTACGGCACCATCATTTAGTTTTGTTACACGGCTTTCTTTACCATTCTTATCAACTTGGATTTGCTCTCCGTATATCTTACAGGCCATACCGAACCATGTTTTGGTGATACCAAGTATTTTAAATTGATCAGGGTTGTATTTATCAAGAAATGTTACAGGGACACCCATCACACCATCATAATCACAAGGTATTTCCTCTGTCTTTCCTACCTCTATAGCATCAAAGTTGTCATACTTCGGATAAAACTCTGAAGAATATTTTTTGTATAAGATCAAGTTTTCATGACGTTCTTTATAATCAAGATTTGTAAACCATCGAACACCTTTTACTCTAATAAATTTCCTGCCTGTTTCATCAATACCACAGCCGGCCGCATTTAATTCATAATCATCTGGAACCCAAAATTTCCTGTCACCGCTATGAATACTGGCACCCATCCACATTCTGTTGTCCTTTATCAATGGGAATATTTCTTTTGTCGTATTGGCATTGACATTTCCTATAATTAAAAACTTCTTATCATATTCCATCAATTGCGCAACATATTCACGGAACAGCGAGAAGGGTGGATTCGTAACAACGATGTCTGCCTGTTTCAACAATTCGATACATTCCTGGCTCCGAAAATCACCATCACCTTTTAGCTGATGGATGCCAATTTCCTCTGGGTCAGGGATATTATTGCCGTTCTTGTCACCTTCGTATATCAGATAGACAGCCTTTTCAGACGTATGCTGGCTGAATAGATCTGCATTTTGGTTCTTGTAACATGTAGTGATGAGTCGCTTCAATCCCAGGAACTCAAAGTTATAGGCAAAATAGGTGAAGAAGTTGCTCACGCGAGGATCATCGCAGTTGCAAAGCACAGTCTTTCCTCGAAAGTGCTCACGATAATGCCGCAACTCATTATTGATGTCCTCCAACTGCGTGTAGAACTCATCTTTCTTTGCTTCCTTGGCAGCGTTTAGATTTTTATTTGCCATTTGTTTTGATTGGTAGTTTTACTATGCACTCAACTATCAATCACGCCAAGACGCAGAAAGTGTGATGCACCTTTTGCGTTCAGCTTCGAGGCAGCCTCGGATGGAAACCTCGGCAGTCTTACAAGTATGCACCACACCTAAGTGTAAGTGCATTCGTATTTATAAGACTGCGCAAGATGCCCATTACGACACCTCGTCACGTATTATCTCGTTGCGTTTTATTTCCAAGAAGTTTCCGAGGCTTTTGGCTGAACGCGAAATAATAGCGAATGCGTTATTAGTCCGGATTTCTCCCCGAACCGAGGGCAAAGTTAAGAATTATTTCCGAAACGAACAAGAAAAAGGCAAGAATCTTTTCAATAACCATAAAAATGTTGTAACTTTGCAACCGCAAATGGGAAACACCCTGAAGCACGTTTTAAATCTTGATCTAATGTTTAATACAATCACAACGTACGCTAAACTCGCAGGAGTTTATGCAAAAGGCATATTTGGTTTCCGTCATAGAGAGTATGATCTCCAGTTCGTCTATGACGACAATGTATGGTATATCGATATGCCTTGGCCAGGCGACCGATCCAACCTTTCAATGGTAGGTGGCTCTAACCATCTGCTGACTTTTCTGGATACCAAGAAAGACAACCGTGTGCGTGTACTTGTACGCCCCCGCAAGAAACATCTCACAAATCTAAATGGTTATTTCGAGTGCGAACAATTGGACTCAGGTCTCTTTGCTGGAGCCACCTATCAGGTGAATGGTCTCACCGGTTTTACGCGTGAAATTTGGATATGTCCAGTCACTCTCACCGTCTTAGGCCGTTACCCGAAGTATATTTATATCAAGAAAATGTAAAGAATTATCGCGCGTCAATTATTTCCAACAAACCGCTCCAAAACGCCCTAAAACGGGGACTTGGAGTTTAGATAGGGTAAAGTGGGACTTTAGGCTAAGTAAAGTCCCAGTTTAGTCTATGTAAACTCCAGGTTTACTTAGCCCTGATTTTTAGGCAATCTAAAGTCTGTTTGTAATGTAAATAAATTTCAAAAATCGCTTTATTACGAGTTCAATTGATTCTATATATCCCACCGTATTTCGTAGTAGGAAGTGCGGAAAGTAGGAAGGTGGACATTAACCAGTTTGGAGGCAGCAGAGAGACATTATAAGTAGAAGTTATTATTTATATTTATTTATTATTATGAATATTTATTCGTATTATACTATCTCTCTTCTCCCTCTGAAACCCTTAATGTCCACTTACCTACTTTCCTACTTATCTACTTTTATGGAAAAAATGTGCATATATTGAGAAAAAAGTTGTAACTTTGTGGCGTGTTTTTTCTATAATTTATTATGCCTATGGATAAATACCGATTATACAAATTTGTTTTGGTGTCCAGTCATACCAAAGAAACGGATTGGACTCAGTCTGTCGTAGCAGAAACAACAGATCTATCAAAAGCCCAAGAAACTTTCGAAAAAATATTGATGGGTGTCTTCAAGGATGACAAGCGCATGCCAATTGGAAAGGAGCCTGAAACTGGTGACAAAGTGTTGCCAAATAGCATTTTAAGAAACGAAAACTACGTAACACTGCTCAAATTGCACAATCCTGGGACTGTCAATATATGGGAGTTGAGTGGAGCTAAAATATTAAAAGATACTTTTCCGTATTCTTATATCATAATTGACAATCGTCCCGGTATTGGACAATTGGCTATACAGATGAAGACAGATGCTTGGTCAGACCCCGATACCGTTGCAAAACTTTTGGAAGATAATATGAACAGAATATTAAAAGACCAGGGAACGGGTTTAGAGATTGAAATCCGGTATAAATATCTTCCTACTGAATTTTTCAAGTTCTTGAAGCAAAGAAGAAAAGATGACGGGGCTATTGTCAAACACATCTATTTTGAGTTTACCAATCCTGAGTTTGAGACTCCCATCGAAACAGCTGTTGAAACTACGGGACACCTTCGTCAACTTATGAACATGTTGTCAGAACTTGGCGGTGCAAAAGCGAAACTTCAGGTAGACGCTCCAAAGAAAAAAGAATTGATAAAAAGAAAGCTGAAAGACATAAAACAGATGGTTAGTCTTGTTGCTACCAATGGTTATCGTCTTAAAGTTGAGTTCAACGACAAATCAAAGTATACATGCGACGAGTTAATGCTTCATGACGATGATATGGCAGAAAAGATTCTGTCAGATTTTCGTGATGGTCAGAAGCACAGCTTTTTTGAATTTGAATTATTCCATTGGCTTGACGAAATGCTAAAAAAAGAAAAAGATTGTGATTATCATGAGCAACCGATTAGATCAAAACCAGCAAGAAAAGGTAAGGAAATGGTATCATGACCATCCACTGCTTAGCGCATGCCAGACAGCTTTCCAAAACTTTCAAGCAAGGATGCGCTATCTGATGTTCTCACCAACAGAGGTGTTTGTGGAGTCTGTAGAGGTAATTGATGATATTCTGGAGGAAGGGTCGGATAAGCTGGATTATATTCATTGCTTGTGGCAGGAACTTATTATTCGCTACAAGTTATGGCCTTTAGTGCATCAAGGTGACGTTGACGACAAGGAATACGAGACAGCGGTTTGCTCTGTCTTTTATACGGTCGCTGTTGTTATGTCAAGGCATCCCGATAGTTATTACAGTGATTTAATCAAAGATGCTCTGCTTGCTGAAATTGGTATGCATGTTAGTATTGTAAAACAAGAAGAGGATAATGTAATTACAAGCCTTTCACAATATGCTGACGATTTGGAAATGTGGCTGGATGATTATGCCTCATCCGATTCTTATTTGTCTGAAGATATAGATGATGTTGCTCATGACAGAAGACCTCGTTCTTCTATGAAAGTAGTGCACAAAAGAATTTCCTCCAAAGGAAGTAAAAAGGACAAGACGCCTGTGTCTGACTATTCAAGATATTCATTCCATTTGAATGTGAATGATCGCTTGTTGAACAAGATATTAGAAAAATTCTACGTGATGCTTAGTAAAAGAGACGATAAGGGAAAAAGGTTTATTGACGGCGACCTACAGAAGTATAATGAGGTAGATGAGGAATTCCAATTTGACGAAAATATAACAAAAGATGAAAGTATAAAAAACACTGCTATAAATAAGTATCTGTTCAACCAAGTTTTCTCTGGAGGGGAAACGGATGTACGCATTGTATGGACAAGTAATACGAACGAACTATGGTACCTCATCTATACGCTCTATAATTATTATGTGGAAATTAAAGAAGAGGGGAATGAAGTGCGACTTCTTGATAAGAGCAAAAAGGGACCTGGTATTTGGCAGATTGTCTGTTCTCGATTTATGAATGGCAAATCTCGAAAAGTGCTTGACGAGAGGACGGGTAAAAAGGTAAAGACATCTGAGCCAATAGAGTTTACGGAAAAGGACTTTTACAAATATAGCGAAAAAAACGCGCCCCGCAACACTTCTGTCTTAGATGCTATCATCAGCAAAATAGCTCCTCCGAGAGTCAAGTCCGACAAAGAAGCGATAGAGGAAGATACAGATCCTTGGATGTATGGTATCAAAACACCCAATAATCCAGAAGAATTAGAGGGAGATCTTCGCGATACCAGCCATAAGGGTATTTTTGAATAGGAATAAAACGCACTCGCAAAATAGGAACTCAAGTTTCTGAGTTATTTTTTATATAATTTCTGCAAATGCCTCACGGATAGGGGTTTTTGCAGCTTTTTTTTATAATCATTTCATAGGTTTTGTATTCACAATAATAGGAGTTGATTTTGTGAAATAGGAGTTTTTCTGCAAAATCATCAGAAAACTCCTATTTTGAGCGCCACTTGTAGAGAGGCGTGCCTCTCAAATAATACACATTTTATTTTTAAATAAAAAACGATGAAGAATAGAAAACCCAAAGCGTTTCAAGCTGCTAAAGGTGGTAAGATTCGTAAAGACAGGAAGATGAAAATCTTCTACAGTGAACTGAACCGAGGTTATGAACCCGACAGTTTCTGCCTCAGTTTGTTTAACATGACCGTGCCAGACTGGATTCCCGAGAATCTGCGTGCTGACATGGTGGATGCTCTTCGGGGCCATGACGAAGACATGGCTCTGGAAATCGCCGACAACTTGATCGATTGTTGGACGGGGCTTGGACTCCATGTGACTGGCATCGGTCATATCGACGATCTGCTTGGACGGCTCTACATGAGAATACTCAGCTGTGCCCACCGTAGTGGAATCAAACTTGTGTACGACGAGTAGAGTTGTAGGAAATGAGGAGCCTGCCAATAAGGCGCCAAGGCAGGCCCCACATTATTAATTAATTTAAGAAAAAAAAATGAAGAATAACATCAACAGACAAGAGAAGTCTGTATTAAGCGGAGCCACACGGAATAAATCAACGAAGTGTGGTAATGAGTTCAGGGCAGTCATTTACGATAGTTACATGGCAGTCCCTTATGTGGTAACATTCCTTGGTAATCGGTGGTGGATGACAACGCCCTGCGAAAAGTTCCAACCATTATCGGATTTCACGGATTCGGAGTGCATCGGTTTTAACTATCTCTGTAAGGTAGGCGACAAGGTCGGCGCTCTGGCATTGGCCAAAATGCTGGGCGTGGCGTTGGAGAACCCTGAGGACAAAGTTGACGAGGTGCTGCTCCATCGGGTGGAGAGCCTGAAGCGTCTGGGCGTTACGCTCGACGTGAAAGACGAATCGCTGGTGTTTGAATTGGAGATTATCTCCAACGAGAAGTTTACTTTGCGCCAGGGGAAGTATTCGGCGATCTGCCATCTGCTTGGCAATGTCTTCGAGAGGGTTTTCGACATCGATTCTTTCGATTGCAAGGAAAATGCAGAGGAATGGGTCGGCTACTACTTCGACACGCTCGAGAAACTGGGAATAGAGTTTAAAATTGTTTAAAGGTAACAAATTATGGAAATAAACGACAAAAAGACAAAGAAAATTAGAACTCGCGGAGTCGGTATCATCGACCCCTCAGACAATAGTTTCGAGTTCACGCCGTTTAACGACGGCCCGTCATCACAAGCCAACGTAAAAAGCTGCAAAGGCGGTGGTAAATCGTGGGACACAACCGGCACAGACCCTTCGCGCATGATCACGTTGAAGACTAAAAAGTCCAGTGCAGACCAGTACGCCGATGTTTTGGATCAGTTTAACTTGCTAACCCGTGACTTGAAGCCCAAGCAGCCAGTGAAGATGCCAGACAACCTACGTGTGGTCTCAGAGGATGGTCTTCAGTGCTGGCTCAATGAGTCGAAAGGCGAACTGACATTCACTGGCACCATCAACATTGCCAAGCACACTCGCGACTGGCAGGCCGAGGTTTTGCGTCAAGTGCAGTTGGTAGTGCGCCGTCTGCCCGCTTCAGAGAGATTTAACCGAGTCGTTAACAGTATTATGAAAGGAGGAACCAAGTCATGAAACGTGTATTCCAAACAAGCATCAACGCAACTACTCGTGAGCTGGTTGAAGAGGGGCTCAAAAACATGATGGAGCACCCCAAGAACAATGAACTCGTCGACAATTACCGCGAGATGAAGCGCAGGATGGCGGAAGCCATAGCGCGTCAGACGGTAGACGAATTTGTGAAGGAAGTCACCGAGTGTGAGGCATACCAGAAGTGGTTGGCCAAAGAATTGAAGAATGACGAGCGCCGTACAAAGAAGCGCATGCCCAGCGACGACCTGCAACGCGTGAAGCTCTACATCTCGCAGTTGAAGAGCTCGCTTCCTGCCGTTATTCCCACGGTGACGCACTTCACCGAGAGCAAGGATCGTTGGGGGCGCATAGGACTGTGGCGCGTGCAGTCGAACGGTTACCTTTCAGGATTGGCGGTGGTCGATGGTGACCACGTCACCAACCCGGAGGCTCGTATCGAAGAGTGGCTCAAGCGCGAGGACTTCAATGATTTGGGTATCGTCTGGATTTTTGTAACGGCAAGCGGCGAGGGCGTAAAGGTTGTTTTCAAGGCAAGGGAAGAATGGGGAAATCTCATGGACAATTCCTACCAGATGGCGGATATGCTCGGCATTTTAGACTACTGCGATTCGCAGACGAAGAACGCTGACCACGCCCACTTCATTCCGAAGATGAGCGACGTGAAGTATATCGACTGGAAGGAACTTTTCACCTATGAGAATCCTGCCTACGAAGCACGCTATGGCGAGGCTTACCGTCGTGGAGAGTCGGAACCAACGCAACCCCGTTGGCAGGAATTGGAACGGCAGCGCAAGGAGTCGCGCAAACAGACGGCAGAATCTGCGGCAACGCAGCCCGCTGCCGTTGCGCCAGGCGTTGCGCCTCAGTCGAATTCACCGGTAGAGTTCTCGCCTGAAGACGAAGCCTTCATCAAGGTGCTCAACGAGTACTACGGGCCAAGTCTGCCTCCGCATACGAAGCACGACCGGATGCAGACCGAGACTTCTCACTGGCTCTGCTACTACAACGACAACGACCCGCAGAAAGCCATCGCTATGGCCTATCGTCTCGACTGGGTGAAAGAATGGAATCCACGGCCTGACGAAGTGGAAGACCTGTGCCAGTCGGCTGCCAAGAAGAAACTGCTGACGCGCTATCCGAAGGCTCTGAAGGAGTTGATGGATAAGGCGGGTATCAGTTTAGTCCAGGCGTCGGTAGTGTCAAAGGACGTTGACCCGATGGCCGACCTTCCTTTCGACAAGTGGTGCGACCAGATAGAGCAGTTCTTCGACGTCTATCCCTGTCTTCGCGAGGTCTGCGAGCCCCATCCCCGCCGCCTCTGGCCTTTCCTGCTTTTCTCTTCTGCTGCCATGATGGGCTGTTGCATGACTTTGTGCTACTATAAATTTTATGCTGACCCAACGCAGCGTTGCCGCCTGACGTACATCATATTGGGCGTGGGTGATCCTACCAGTGGTAAGGGTACGCTGAAGCGCCTGATGGCCCTCTTGCTGGCTCCAATCCTTGAAGCCGATGACATTGCCGATAAGGACACCAACGAGTGGAAAGAGAAGTACGACGCCACAGGTGCCAACAGGGAGAAGGAAACGCGCCACAAGATCTACAATCGTTTCTTTGGCCCTCGCGCATCGAACACCGAGTTTATACGCTCGATGATCAATAATAAGGTTGTCGTAGACGGGGAGGAGATGAGTGTAGGTTGTGTCACCGTAGACGCTGAAAAGGACAATAGTATCAATATGTCGAAATCTGGCGGGTGGCAGAATCGTGATATTATGGTTTTAAAGAGCTTTCATTGCGAGTATGATTCCCAGCATTACGCCAACAAACAGAGTGTGAGTGGACGCTTTCCCGTGGTTTGGGTGCAGATTGAGTCATGTACCCCTCCGACACTAAAAAGGCTCGTGAATGAACGTAATTTTAATTCCGGTCTTGACACGCGTATGGGAACCATCCCAACGGGCAAACCCGACTACGACATGATGCCGTTAATTCGGGAGGATGACAAGCTGATCGAGTACAACGAAACGCTGCGCCAGTGGGCTTACAAGCTGGATCAGCGTCAAGGTGAACTGCCGCTCTGGCCGTTGGTGGAGCACGTGCATAAGTGGTGTGACGAGCGTCGTGCTATCGCTGAGTTTAATGACGACCAGGCAGATTGGTTATTAATCAAGCGCGTTCCATACTATGGCATCAATATCTCGGCACCTTTTATTGATATGCGTCATTGGCAGGAGCGCGAAGAGACGGGCACCTACCAAATTGATGACACCGACCTTGCACTCTGTGACCTGGTACTTGACATCCAGTATCGTACGCAGCTGCATTGGTTTTACGACCTGCATCGTATGTACTACGACAACCAGTTGCGTGATGCGGCTCAGGTGCGCCGTCGCACGAACAAGTTCATTGAGTGCTTTCGTCAGCTGCCTGAGGAATTTACCACCGAACAGTTTGCCAAGACCTTTGGCTATGCCAATAACCGTGCTGGGCAGAAGACGCTTCAAAGACTGCAAGAAGACAAAGCCATTGAGCGCACCATGCGCGGTAACTACAAGAAGCTCTGCTCCGAACTCTGATAAACACAGAAAGTAGGAAAGTAAGAAAGCAGACAAGAATGTTATTTGAGGGCAGGTTCCAATACTCTGGAATCTGCCTTTTTAATTTATATATTTTTATGCGAAAAAAGTTGCGAAAATATTTGGTAGTTTAAAATATTTTTTGTACCTTTGTAACGTGTAAGAAAGGTTGATAAAACCTCGATTATAACAAGCGGGAGCCAGTCACCCGGAGTAACTGCTGGCATAATAGTTTAATACCATAAAAATTACAACAATGGCAAGATCAGAAATTGCAATGGTGATTAACCTCAGGCAGAACAAGAACGATGATTCGACGGCCTACGGCAAGTACTTCGCCGAGGTCGACTCCAAGGAGCCCCTGAACCTGAAGGGTCTCGCAAAGCACATGACGGAACACGGCAAGATCTCCTCTAAGGAGATGTGTGAGCTGGTTCTGGGTGAGCTCGTATCATGTATGACGCACCTCCTGCGCGAGGGCCAGCCCGTGAAGCTCGACGGCTTCGGGACGTTCTCTCCCAGCGTGGACGGTCAGAAGCTGGGCAAGGCGAACCTCGCCGACGCCGTGGCCGGTGGTGCCGACGCCATGATCAACGGCATCAAGATCAACTTCCTGGGTGAGAACACCAAGGGCGAGGAGCTCACCTCGCGCGCCCTGAAGAAGGAGTGTGTGTTTGAGTGGGGCTATCTCGTGGAGAGCGAGGTGCGCACCGTCGGTGGTAAGCAGAAGCGCTTCCAGAAGAAGACGCCGCTGAGCTATGTGCTCGCACCGGCTGCCGATCAGCAGGGCAACGGTTAGGCCGCTGCGCAAAAAATCCCGAAGAGGGGAGTGCATCGATGGGTGCGCTCCCCTTTAGCATATCAAAGAAAATGATAAAAATATCAAAAAATGCCACGCGGAATGCTTGTAGTTCGATTTTTATTGCTATCTTTGCAGATTGTAAGGATATAACTGACAAGAAAAGCATTTATGAAGAAGAAAATCCAATTCAGTCTCGTCTATCGGGACATGTGGCAGAGTTCAGGCAAGTTCCAACCCCGCAAGGACCAGTTGGAGCGTATTGCCCCGGCCATTATCGACATGGGCTGTTTCGCCCGAGTGGAAACCAACGGTGGTGCCTTTGAGCAGGTGAACCTGATGGCGGGCGAGAACCCCAACCTCGCCGTGCGCGCCTTCTGTAAGCCCTTCAACGAGGTGGGCATCAAGACCCACATGCTCGACCGCGGACTGAACGCCCTGAGAATGTATCCCGTGCCCGACGACGTGCGTGCGCTGATGTATAAGGTGAAGCATGCCCAGGGTGTGGACATCACCCGTATCTTCTGCGGATTGAACGACACGCGTAATATCATCCCCAGCATCAAGTGGGCCAAGGAGGGCGGTATGACCCCGCAGGCTACGCTCTGCATCACCACGAGTCCCGTGCACACGGTGGACTACTATGCCGCTATCGCCGACGAGGTGATTGCTGCCGGAGCCGAAGAGATCTGTCTGAAGGATATGGCCGGTATCGGTCAGCCCGCCATGCTCGGCAAGCTGACGAAGGCCATCAAGACCAAGCACCCCGACATCATCGTGCAGTATCACGGACACTCTGGTCCAGGCCTGTCGATGGCCTCGATCCTCGAGGTCTGCAACAACGGTGCCGACATCATCGACACCGCCATCGAGCCGCTGTCGTGGGGTAAGGTGCATCCCGACATCATCTCCGTGCAGTCGATGCTGAAGAACGAGGGCTTCGAGGTGGCCGACCTGAACATGAACGCCTACATGCAGGCCCGCACGCTCACCCAGGAGTTCATTGACGACTGGCTGGGCTACTTCATCAATCCCGCCAACAAGCACATGTCGAGCCTCTTGCTCGGCAGCGGTCTGCCCGGTGGCATGATGGGTTCGATGATGGCCGACCTGGGCCCCATCCAGAAGATGATCAACAAGGAGCGCGAGAAGAAGGGCGAGAGCGCGCTGACGATGGACGACATGCTCGTGAAGCTCTTCAACGAGGTGGAGTATGTGTGGCCGAAGGTGGGTTATCCCCCACTGGTGACGCCGTTCTCGCAGTACACGAAGAACATCGCCCTGATGAACCTCCTCACGATGGAACAGGGCAAGGGCCGCTACGTGATGATGGACGATGCCATCTGGGGCATGATCCTCGGCAAGAGCGGCAAGGTGCCCGGAACGATTGCTCCCGAGCTCATCGAGCTGGCAGAGAAACAGAACCGCAAGTTCACCGATGCCGATCCTCACACGCTGCTGCAGAATGCCCTCGACGGCTTCCGCAAGGAGATGGACGAGAACGGCTGGGAATATGGTCCCGACGACGAGGAGCTCTTCGAACTGGCCATGCACCCCGAGCAGTACCGCCCGTTCAAGAGCGGTCAGGCCAAGAAGCAGCTGCTGGCCGACATCCAGAAGGCGAAGGACGCCAAGCTGGGCGGTGGCAAGAAGATCTCGCAGGAAGAGATCGACGCCCTGAAGCATGCCAAGGCCGACGCCGTGAAGAGTCCGCTGGCCGGACAGCTCATCTGGAGCTTCGGCGGCGAGGGCGTGCCCGCTGCCTGCATCGAGCCGTTCATCGGTCAGAAGTATAAGGAGGGCGATGTGTTCTGCTACCTCCAGACAAAGTGGGGCGAGATCGTGGAGATTCCCGCCGCCATGGGAGGCAAGCTGGTAGACATCAGCGTGAAGCCCGGACAGCAGATCCGTCAGGGTGATACCATCGCTTGGATCGAAAGAGAAGCATAATGGACTATCAGTCGATTATTGATGAATACTATCCGTCGGAGAATGAACTCCGGCGGATATTGATGGTACATAGCCGGCAGGTGGCCGACCGCTGTCTGCTCATCGCCAGCAAGCATCCGGAGCTGCGCCTCGACAAGGAGTTCCTAGAGGAGGCGGCGATGCTGCACGACATCGGCATCTACCGCACCAACGCCCCCGGCATCCAGTGTTTCGGCACGGAGCCCTATATCCGTCACGGACTGATTGGCGGTCAGATCCTGCGGGAGAAAGGGTGGGAGCGTCATGCGCGCGTCTGCGAGCGCCACACGGGAACGGGTCTGACGGCCTGGGACATCGAACAGCAGCAGCTGCCCTTGCCCCACGAGGACTTCATGCCCGAGGTGCTGGAGGAGCAGGTGGTGTGCTATGCCGACAAGTTCTATTCCAAGACCCGTCCGGGGTCGGAGCGTACGGTCGTGGAGGCCATGCGCGCCCTGGAGAAATTCGGCTGGGACGGCATCCGCCGCTTCCAGAAGTGGGTTGATATGTTTGAGTAGTAAGTGAAAGAGAGAGTAGTAGTCGTATCGTTTCTTGGCGCCTTCATCCTGATGATGGCGTGCACGCCGTCATCCCTTCGCACAGTATCCGTGCCGGAACAGGAAGAGGTGAGAGGCACGGCGACGCTGCCAATCGTCACACCCTCGGATCTGTCCGTCGCCGATGTGACCATCCCGACATTACCCGACAGCCTGCCCTTCGCGCTCAGCGACAGCCTGCCTTTCATGCTCAGCGACAGCCTGCCGACGGTGGCGATGCAAGCCGCCGACAGCCTGGCTAAAAAAGACTCCGTGGTCATCTCCGACCGCTCTCTGCTGACGACTCTCGACAACATGAAGGCTGCCGCCGCGAAGGTGAAGCGCGACACCACGACGATGGACTCGCTGGAGCTGGCCATCTATAAGCACAACAAGGCCGTGGACGACTCGCTGGCCCTCGACAGCATCAACCGCAGCCGCAAGAGCGGTATCGACTCGCCTGTGGAATACTCTGCCAACGACTCGCTCACCTACGAAGCCTCGGTCTATCAGGCACGACTCTATGGCGAGTCGAACGTGAAGTACCAGAACATGGACCTCGCCAGCGAGAAGATTTTTATGCGGCTGGACAGCAATCTCGTTCATGCCGAGGGGCGCCTCGACTCGACGACCCACGAGACCATCGGCTCGCCGGTGTTCAAGATGGGCAGCGATGAGTACCAGACGGGTCCGATGTCGTTCAACTTCAAGACGAAGAAGGGTCTGATCAAGGATGCCTACACCCAACAGGACGACGGGTTCCTGACCAGCGAGGTGTCGAAGCGCGGTCCCGACGGTGAGATGTATCTCCAGCACGGGCGCTACACCACCTGCGACGATCCGCATCCCGACTTCTACCTCGCCCTCTCCCGGGCGAAGGTGAGGCCTGGCAAGGATGTGGTCTTCGGACCGGCCTACCTCGTGGTGGCCGACGTGCCCCTGCCGCTGGCCGTCCCTTACGGGTTCTTCCCCTTCACCAAGAGTTATTCGAGCGGTCTGATCATGCCCACCTACGGCGACGAGACGGAGAAAGGCTTCTATCTGCGCGACGGTGGCTATTACTTCGCCGTCAGTGACAAGATGGACCTGAAACTGTTGGGCGAGATCTACACAAAAGGCTCGTGGGGCATCTCCGCCACGTCGAACTACCGGAAGCGCTATAAATACAACGGTAACTTCCTCGTCAGTTACCAGAACTCCGTCCAGGGCGAGAAGAACATGCCCGACTACGTGAAGACCACCGACATCAAAGTGTTGTGGAACCACACCCAAGACGCCAAGGCCAATCCCTATCGCACCTTCAATGCCCGTGTGAACTTCACCACGACGAGCTACGACCAGTATAACCTCACCTCGATGTACAATCCGCAGACGAGAACACAGTCTACCCGAACCTCCTCCGTGTCGTGGAGCACCAGGTTCTCCAGCCTGAACATGTCGCTCAGCTCGTCGTTCAACCTCTCGCAGAACATGCGCGACTCCACCATCACCGTCGGACTGCCCAACCTCTCGATCAACGTGTCGACCTTCTATCCCTTCAAGCGGAAGAAGGCGGCGGGAGCTGAGCGCTGGTACGAGAAGATCAACATGACCTATACGGGAACTGTGAAGAACGAGATCAACAATGTGAAGGAAGACAAGTTCATGCACTCCAGTCTGGCCCGCGACTGGCAGAACGGCATGCAGCACGTGATCCCCATCAAGGCCACCTTTACGGCAGGCTACCTGAATATCACGCCCTCCATCAACTTCACCGACCGCACCCTCTTCAAGCGGGCCGACAAGTACTGGGACGAGAAGAACCAGAAGGAGGTGACCGACACCCTCTCCGGATTCTACAACGTCTACAACTGGGATCTCAGTCTCGGCCTGAACACCAAGCTCTACGGCTTCTGGGTGCCCAGCCGCAAGATCTTCGGCGATAAGATCGACCGCATTCGCCACGTGCTCACCCCGACCCTCAGCTTCAGCTACGCCCCGGACTTCGGTGCCGAGCGCTATGGCTACTATAAGACCTATCAGAAGACTGATATCGACGGCAACACCACGCTGGTGGAGTACTCGCCTTACGACATCAATATCTACCGGGCCCCCTCGAAGGGAAAGCGCGGCATGGTGAGCCTCGACCTGAAGAACAACCTGGAGATGAAGGTGAAGTCGGAAGACGACTCGACGGGCTTCAAGAAGATCAGTCTGATCGATGAGCTCGGCCTGAGGATGTCGTATAACCTGGCCACGGATATCCGCCCGTTGAGCGACCTGAGCACGAACCTGCGACTGAAGCTCACCAAGAGCTTTACCCTGAACCTCAACGCCACCTTCGCCTCTTATGTCTATGAGGCCGACAGCGTAGGAGCCACGCCGAGACTCAGCGAGAAAAAGACCTACTGGGGCATGGGTAAGTGGGGACGCTGGTCGGGTATCGACCAGAACTTCTCCTACAACCTGAACAACGACAAGGTTCTGAAGTTCATCAAGTGGTTGAAGGGCGAACGTGACGACAGTAAGGACGGCAAGAAGAACCGCGGGCGGAACAATGAGGCGGACGACGACGATTGGGAGGACTCGCTGGACAGCAATGTGGACATCGAGATGGAACGCGGCAAGCACAACGTCGGCAAGAAGGAGAAGGCAGAAACCGATGAGGACGGCTATATGACGTTCAAGATCCCCTGGAGCTTAAGTATCGGTTATACCGTCTCCATCAGGGAGAATACCGACGTGAAGAAGTTCAACTACAACACGATGCGCTATCCCTACAAGCTCACTCAGACGCTGAACTTCAGCGGCAGCGTGCAGATCAGCGACGGATGGAATATCAGTTATACCTCGGGTTATGATTTTGTGGAACACGCCATCTCCATGACTACCGTCCAGCTCTCGCGCGACCTGCATTGCTTCAATATGGCGTGTAACCTGACATTGGCACCCTATACCAGTTATAACTTCTCGTTCCGCTGCAACGCCTCTACGCTGACCGATGCGCTGAAGTATGACAAGCGTTCTGGCTCTACGAATGCGGTGCAATGGTACTGATTGAATTGATAATTGATAATTGATAATTAAAGAATGGCAGAGATTCCCGGATTGATAGAAGACCTTGCGTTGATCCTGACGGTGGCAGGTATCGTGACGCTGATATTCAAGCGACTCAAGCAGCCGCTGGTGTTGGGGTATATCGTGGCAGGATTCCTCGTGAGTCCGAATATGCCCTATACGACATCGGTCGTCGATATGGCCAGCGTGCACCTCTGGGCTGATATCGGTGTGATGTTCCTGTTGTTCTCCCTTGGACTGGACTTCTCATTTAAGAAGATCCTCCGCATGGGAGCCTCACCAATCATCTCTACCTGCACCATCATCTTCTGTATGTCGATGTTGGGTGTCTGTGTGGGACAGGCCTTCGGATGGAGCCGCATGGACTGTATCTTCCTGGGCGGTATGCTCGCTATGTCGTCGACCACGATTATCTATAAGGCCTTCGACGATCTTGGCCTCCGGCAGCAGCAGTTTGCCGGGCTTGTGATGAGCGTGCTGATACTGGAAGACATCCTCGCCATTGTGATGATGGTCATGTTGAGTGCCATCGCCAGCGGTAATGAGCTGGGCGGCGGACAGATGATACAGTCGGTCATCAAGATTGCCTTCTTCCTCATCCTGTGGCTGGTGGTGGGTATCTTTGCCATCCCGCTGTTCCTGCGCTCTGTGAGGACGCTGATCAACAACGAGGTGCTGCTGGTGGTGTCGCTGGGCCTCTGCTGTGCGATGGCGGTATTCTCCACGAAAGTGGGCTTCTCGTCGGCCTTCGGCGCTTTCATCATGGGTAGCATCCTGGCAGAGACGGTCGAGGCTGAGCGCATCGAGAAGTTGGTGGAGCCGGTGAAGAACCTCTTCGGAGCCATCTTCTTCGTGTCGGTGGGTATGCTCGTCGATCCGAAGATTCTGGTCGAGTATGCCCTGCCCATCCTGTTGCTTGTGCTGACGATCCTCGTGGGACAGGCTGTCCTCGGTACCTTCTCGTTCATCCTTGGCGGCGAGTCGCTGAAGTCGGCCATGCGTTGCGGTTTCTCGATGGCGCAGATCGGTGAGTTCTCGTTCATCATCGCCTCGCTGGGACTGTCGCTGGGCGTCATCAGCGATTTCCTCTATCCGGTGGTTGTGGCCGTGTCGGTAATCACCACCTTCCTCACGCCTTATATGATCCGTCTGGCTACGCCGGCCTATAATCGTCTTGAGCGCCATCTGCCCAAGAAGCTCATCCTGTCGCTGAACCATCTGTCGATGAGTCATCAGCACTCTATGCAGCAGAGCAACTGGAAACGACTGTTGACGCAGATGAGCATCAATACCGTGGTCTATTCCATCCTCACTTCGGCTTCCATCGCCCTGATGTTCACCTTTGTGCTGCCCTTCATGCGCAGGCTGTTGCCTGGTTGGGAGCTCCATTGGTATGCCAACGCCATCACGGGCATCCTGACGGTGATCTTGATTGCACCTTTCCTGCGGGCGATGGTGATGAAGAAGAACAAGAGTGAGGAGTTCAAGGCCCTGTGGCATGAGAGCAATCGCAACCGCGTGCCGCTCATCTTCACCATCCTGGTTCGTATAGTGATAGCTGTGGCCTTTATCTTCTATATCTGCAACTATCTGAGCCGCTTCACCAACGCCCTCATGATCTCCATCGGTCTGGTGGTAGTGGTCGCCATCATCTTCTCCCGTTGGATCAAGCACCGCAGCATCACGATGGAGCGCCTCTTCATCCAGAACCTGCGTTCACGCGACATTGAGGCGCAGGTGCATGGCAAGAAACGGCCGCTATACGAAGGACGACTGCTCGACCGTGATATCCATATTGCAGAGTTTACCGTGCCGTCAGATTCAATGTGGATGGGGCAGACGCTGAAGCAGCTGAACTTCGGACAGAAGTATGGTGTCCACGTGAGCAGTATCCTGCGTGGAGGCCGACGTGTAAACATCCCCGACGGCGACTATATCATCTTCCCTGGCGACGTGTTGCAGGTCATCGGTAGCGACACGCAATTCACGGCCTTCCGCGATAAACTTGAGAGTGAACGCTTCGGCGAGGATCAGGAGATGGAGAAACGTGAAATGAAACTGCGCCAGCTGGTCATCGGCAGCGGCAGTCCGTTCATAGGCAAGACGCTGATCGAGAGTGGCATCCGAGACCTATACAGTTGTATGGTCGTCGGACTGGAAGAGGGAAAGGAAAGTCTTTCCCAATACCGTCCGAACCGCCGCTTCCAGGAGGGTGATATCATCTGGGTGGTTGGTGAACTGGAGGCACTAGACGCCCTGATGAAGGCTTAAGAATTATATCCCGCCGTCAGTTCACAGATCCTGACAATCACCTCGACGGCCTTCTGCATCGACTGGATGCTCACGAACTCATAGGGTCCGTGGAAGTTCACACCACCAGCGAAGATATTGGGGCAGGGGAGACCCTTGAACGACAGCTGGGCACCGTCGGTGCCGCCACGGATGGGCTTTACCTTTGGAGCCACACCGCAGTCCTGCATAGCGTGAAGTACCAGGTCGATGACGTGCATCTGAGGGTCGATCTTCTCCTTCATATTATAATACTGATCGTTGACTTCACAGGTCACCGTCCCTTCGCCGTATTTCTTGTTCATCTCGTCTGTGCACTTCTGGATGAAACGCTTACGCTCCTCGAAACGCTCACGGTCGTGGTCGCGGATGATATAGCTCAGCTTCGCACCCTCCACGTTCGACTGGATGCCCAGCAGATGGTAGAAACCCTGATAGCCTTCGGTAGTCTCTGGTGTCTCGTCGGCGGGAAGCATCGCAATGAACTCAGCCGCCAGACGGTTGGCATTAATCATCTTACCCTTCGCATAGCCGGGATGCACGCTGACACCTTTTATATATATCTTGGCTGAGGCAGCGTTGAAGTTCTCAAACTCCAGTTCGCCCACGTCGCCGCCGTCCATCGTATAGGCCCATTCGCAACCAAACTTCTCCACGTCAAAGTGGTGGGCGCCCATGCCGATCTCCTCGTCAGGATTAAAGGCCACGCGGATGTCTCCGTGTTTCACTTCGGGATGATCTCTCAGCCAGCACATCGCCTCGACGATCTCTGCAATGCCTGCCTTGTCGTCGGCTCCCAGCAACGTGTGGCCGTCAGTCACGATGAGGTCTTCACCTACGTGTTGCAACAGTTCTGGGAACTTCTTCGGACTGCTCACGATACCTTCTGAAAGGAGAATGTCAGAACCGTCGTAGTTGTTGACGATGTGGGCTTTGATGTCTGCCCCAGAGCAGTCTGGGCTGGTGTCGTAGTGCGAAATGAATCCGATGGTAGGAATGTCACCCTTGGCATTTGCCTTCAGCGTAGCATAGAGGTAACCCTTATCGTCGAGTTCAACATTACTCAGGCCCTCGCGCTCCAGCTCTTTCTTCAGATACTCAGCGAAAACCAGCTGCTTATCAGTACTCGGCACGCTCTGGCTGTCCTCAGCCGACTGCGTGTCAAACTTTGTGTAGTTTAAAAAACGTTCTGTAATGTCCATATCTGTGTTATTATTGCCTTTAATCTACGGTCATCAATGCCTTTTTAAGATGTTTCAGACTACTGTCTGGACCAATCATGATCTCGAAGTCGCCTGGCTCTAAAACGTAGTCGAGGCTGCTGTTATAGAACTTCAGCAGGTCGTCGGTAATCTCAAACGTCACTTCCTTGCTCTCACCCTTCTTCAGATGGATGCGCTGAAAACCTTTCAGCTCCTTGACAGGACGGGTGATGCTGGCCACGACGTCGTGAATATAAAGCTGTACAATCTCGTCGCCGTCATAGTCGCCTGTGTTGGTGACCGTCACAGATGCTTTCCGTCCGTCGAGGCGGATGTTGCTGTATTCGAAGGTGGTATAGCTCAGTCCGAATCCGAAGGGGAACAGCGGGTCGTTGCGCACGTCGAAGTAGTTGCTGGCGAATTTCGTGAATGAGTCCAGGTCTTCGCCCACAGGTCTTCCTGTCGGCAGATAGTTGTAGTAGAGCGGCTCCTGTCCTGTGGCCTGAGGCATCGAGGTCGTAAGCTTCCCGCAAGGCACCTTGTCGCCGAAGAGCACGTCGCAGATAGCATCGCCTGCCTCGCTGCCACCAAACCATACCTGCAGAATGGCTGGCACATGACTGTTCTCCCAGGTCAGTACCGTTGGACGGCCAGCGAAGTTCAGCACCACCAAAGGCTTGCCTAATTCGAGCAGGGCCTCTAACAGCTTCCGCTGGTTATCGAAGATCTCGAGCATAGCACGGCTACTGCACTCGCCGCTCATCTCTGCCGACTCTCCCATGGCGCAGACGATAACATCGGCATCACGGGCAATCTGCAGGGCCTCGCGCTTCAACTGTTCTGCGTCCTTGAAAGGTGTCTGACGGTAGAATCCGCCGTCCTTCTGTATGGTGGAGTCGCTGGTGAAGTTACAGCCTTGCACATAGCTGACCGTAGCCTTGCCTGCCAGCGCCTTCTCCATCGCTTCTTTCAGCGTGGCATAACGCTCGTTGGTGGCTGTCGGCGCCCAGGTACCGGCCATGTTGATGCGGTTGTCGGCCATCGGCCCGATGAGCGCGATCTTCCCCTGCTTCTTCAACGGCAGAAGACCATTCTCATTCTTCAGTAGCACGAACGACTCCGTAGCCAGCTGGCGCGCGGCCTGACGGTGCTCTGGAGTGTAGATGTCTGTATCGCGGCGCTTGGGGTCGAGGAAACGGTAGGGATTCTCAAATAGGCCTAAGATGTATTTTGCCTCCAGCACGCGACGGCAGGCTTGATCGATCTCAGCCATCGTCACCTTGCCCTCTTTCAGCGACTGTTCGAGGGTCTTGATAAAGCCTTCGGCACACATATCCATATCTGTGCCTGCTTTCAGGGCCAGCACCGAGGCCTGTTGCAGGTCGCCCAGTCCGTGCTTCGTGATCTCAGCAATGGAACCGTAATCAGTCACCACGAAGCCGTCCCATCCCCATTGCTTGCGTAGCACGTCGTCGATGAGCCATTTGTTGGCCGTTGCAGGTGTGTAGTCCACGATATTGAACGAGGTCATCACCGAGCCTGCCCCTGCCTTGGCGGCTGCCTCATAGGGCGGGAAGTACTGGTTGTACATCCTCACGTGGCTCATGTCCACCGTGTTATAGTCGCGTCCGGCCTCTGCTCCGCCGTAAAGTGCATAGTGCTTCACGCAGGCCATCATGTTCTCTGGGCCATAGTTGCCCTGATAGCCCCTCACCAAAGCCTCGGCGATGCGAGAGCCTAAGAACGGGTCTTCGCCGTTACCCTCGGCGATGCGGCCCCAGCGGGCATCAAGTGCAATGTCGACCATCGGACTGTAGGTCCAGCAGATACCGTCGGCGGTGGCCTCCTTGGCGGCTATCCTCGCTGCCTGCTCAATCGCCTCCAGATCCCAGCTGCACGACATGCCAAGGGGGATGGGGAAGATGGTCTCGTAGCCGTGAATCACGTCCATGCCTACGAGCACGGGGATGCCCAGACGGCTTCTCTTCGCAGCATCCTGCAATTGCCGGATGCCTTCTACGCCCGTCTGGTTCAGCACCGTTCCCAATTTGCCCTGCTCTATCAATGACAGCAGCGGACTGTCCTTCAACTCTCCCGTCGTGGCTGAGGTACCAGGCAACAGGTTCATCTGTCCGAGTTTCTCCTCGACAGTCATCTTCGACATCAGCTGGTCGATAAACGCGTTCATCTTTTTCTGGTCTTGCGCCAGACTATTACCAATGAAGCCCTTGGCCTTCAGCCAGTGAATCATCTGGCTGCTCCACGTCTCAGTCGTGGTCTCGCCCGTTCGTGGCATCAGTTCGTAAGGGCCTTTGCCGTCGCCATACATGTGTAGCTCGGCATTGGCTCCGGCCTTCTTCCACTCCATAAACAGGGCTACGAGTCCCGCTGCCACGTTTGGGTGGTCGACACGTGTCATGATGAGCAAGGGAGGCGCATCCTGCGGGACGGTAACGGGCATCAGCGAGGGGCCGAAGTTAGTGCACAGGAAGTTGGGACGCTCCATGCTGTCGGCAGACATCGTGGCAGCGATAGCTACACCGCCACCAGCGGAGAAGCCGAGGAAGCCGATCTTATCCTTGCTGATATGCCATTCGTCGGCATGTTCCCTCACCATGCGGATAGCAGCCTTGGCGTCCTGCGCAGCCAGTTGGATGATGGAGTCACCGCTGGCCGTGTGCATCGGATTGGCATCGGCCTGCGGGAATGCCTCAGGGTGTGTCACGTCCACCATCGGCGGCATCTTCATGCCCTGTGGCATTGGTGCCTTATTGAGATGATAGCGCAGTCCGATGGCGGCAATGCCGTGCTCGTTCAGGAACGATGCCATCTTCACCACGTCGCTCTCCCACGACAGCCATCGCATGGCACCGCCAGGACAGAGCACGACGGCACATCCGTTTGGCTGCTGGGGCAGATAGACCTCAATCATCGGCCTGTCCTTCTCGTCATCCAAGGGGGTGACCGTTGGCAGGAAATACTGCTTTTGCGCCCATGCAGCCATAGGCAGGAAAAGCATACAAAATAAAACGAGTCTTTTCATTCTATATTCAATAATTCATCTTGGCAGTAATTTCGATAAATATCGCCACAAATTTAGCAATAATTCTGGAATTATTCGTAACTTTGCCGATAGATTTAAATGATTTTAGGTATTATGATGTCTTGTTCTTCATACTTTCCGCTATTCGTTTGCAAAGGTACACCTTTTTTATTATTGTAGTATGATAGGTTTTGGTGAGAATGTTGGCTCTGGATTCCCCAAGATTATAGCTGCATGGAAAGAAACCAATTGGGGCGAACCACAACTGCTGAACAAACTGGATGTAGACGAAGTGGAACTGATATTGCCAGTCCCATCAACTAAGTCAAGTAATGTTGGGTTGCCTAATGAGTTATCCATAGAGTTGCCTGAAAGGTTATCTATAAGGTTATCTAAAGAGTTATCTAAAGGGTTGTCTGAAACAGCTGCAACCATTTATAAACTGATATATGCTGACAACTATATCACAAGAGGCGATATTGCCAAGAAAGTAGGTGTCTCTGTGACAGCTGTTCAAAAGCATGTTAATAACTGAAAAGCATCAGACTCCTTGATAGAGAGGGTTCTGCAAGCCATGGACATTGGATAATAATAGAAAATTAGTGGGGCAAATGTGGTGCATTGTGTAAACAGAAAAATCCATAAGATACTGTGTGTCAGTTTCTTGCGGATTTTGTAAAGTGATCCCGTTGGGATTCAAACCCAAAACCTTCAGAACCGGAAACAAACGCTGAAATCTCCCAAAACGCCTTTATTTATAGGCCTTTCAAGGATTCGCCCTTTTCACTTTGCGGCTATTTTGCGGCTATCACAGACGGGAACTTGGTTCATTTGCTTATTTCTCTTTAAATTATTACTTGTCTTCAATGACCTCAAAAGCCTTGGGGAGATTGCTGTATGATTCTCCCTCCGTTCCAAATGCCAGGGCACGTTGGATGGCTATTTCAAGGCGGTGGTCTGCCAATAGGTCTGCCACCCATTTTTCTTTCGAGAGGAACTTCTCTTGCTTGGAGAAGTCGGGAATGTACTTATGCAGCACGTCAATCACATCGTTGGCTGTTGCAAAATACCTGTTGGTGTTCAGGTAGTGCAGCAGGAACCAGAACTCAATGGATGGCATACTGTCGCAGATGATAACGTCTTTACGGTCTTTATACTTCTGGCATAGCGCCTCGAATTTAGCACGTTCCGTAGGATTGTTGCGTGTGATGTCAGTATCGAACACGCATACAGCAATACCTCGGTCTGCCAAAACTCTATCTACTTGCTTCTGAATCTCGTCTAATGATTGTTCTGTGAAGTTGCGAGGCTTGCAGGTATAGCGGTAACCTTTGAGCCTACGAAGATTGGTGAAGTAGAAGCGTTCTGTCGCTCCCTCGCCTATAATCGTAATCTCAGGCTGTTTGAGTGATCTTTGTTGGGTCTTTCTTGCCATTTACAGTCCTCCTTACATGATGATGTTAGGCAATGCTCCAAACTGACCGTTCATGTAGGCACGGTGGATGGATGACAGTTTGTTTAGCCCTCGGAACTCTACCAGCGAGAACAGGTTGCTGTTGCCGTCCTTTCCCTTCTCCGTAAACCAGACGGAATCCTTGCCGAAGATGTCATCAATATCTCGCAGGATGGGGTCGTAGTGGGTGGTGACAATTAGTTGCGACTGGTTGTCCTTCTTGTTGACGAAGCGAGTGAGCATATACTCCATTAGATTCGGATGGATAGAGGCCTCCAACTCATCAACGCATAACAGCCCTTGGCATTTCAGTTGCGAGTAGATGATAGACTCCAGTTCCACCATGCGAGTTGTACCTGCACTCTGGCTGTTCTCTGGCAGCACATAATCCTCTTCGCCTCGCTCTGTCTCCACCTTGTGCCCAAAGAGCGCAGCCATCTTCTTGATCTTGATGTCGGAGATGTTGAAATCAGCCTCCTTCACAAAGTGCATGAGATACTCCTTGAACGAAGAATCCTCCGATAGCATGTTCTTAGTCGTATCAGAGATAGCCGTATCTGAGCCATTGATAAGCGGCATCATGCGACAGTCAATCCAACGGCGCATATCGTCAAGGTAGCTCACAGCCACATTCACTTTCTTCAGCACTGCCAGGATAGACATGTTACGCAGACAGTTGACTGAGAGCGCATCAATCTCAGCCTGTGAGAGCTTGACTGCAGCAGGGTTGAAAGTCAACTTTGATATGCCGTTAACATCCTCACGGGTAAAGACCTTAGTGGGGCGGTTGCTGAGATAGACATACAACACCTCGCTGCACACCTTCTCAGGGTTGACCACCAACTGGTACCAATAGCGTATGCAGTTGACGTAGAGTTTTACGTCAAACTCCGTGTCGTACTTCAATGCGTCAGGTTGCATCAAGAACGGCTGCACATCCGTACCCTCATCGTTCTTCATCGGAATCTTATTCCAGAACACCCGAAGGAAGTCGATGGCTTCAAGCAGGTTCGACTTGCCGCTGGCGTTGGCACCCAACACCACAGCGAAGCGTAGCAGCTGAACACCATCGGGCATGGTCACGACACTATTGTATTTGTCATTTCCTGATGTCTCGAAACTCAGTACCACCTCGTCACGAAACGACTTGAAGTTTTTTATCTTTAGTTCTTGTAGCATATCTAAGAGCGAAATTACGTCGCAAAGATACGAAAAATTTTCGTTCGTTGACATCAAATCCGTCATAAAATCAAATTTTGTTTTTAAAATTAGCATGATTTAACCAAATTGAGCGATTAAAATCCTAAATTCTTCAGTTTTGTAGTGCCACAATTCCCAATGTCGTCATCTCGTTTGAGTTCTAAGGGTGGTGAGCTTGCTCTTTTTCCACACCCCATTTCCCTCCCAAAATTGGACTTTTGGGGAATTAGGCTTCCCCTTAAGAAAAATTCCACACCTCAGGCAAGCCTCATATAGCTCGTTTTTGGACTGCTTGATATTTCCATATTTTGGGGTTCCAACACTCAAAACCTGTCAGGAATATCGTGGTCAGGGACAAGATGTAGGACACGAATTGTGATGCCAGAAACGTCTCCTTTGACGCTGATAACGTCCATGTCTTGAAGGGATTTTAGGAAAGACATGACGGTTTTTCTGTCCCATTTCCATTTGTTAGAGAGGCCAAGAATCGTGTAATGTCTGGGCGCATTTGAGCCGTTTTTATACTGGTTGATTAACTCAATTTGGTTCTCCAAGAGATACATAAAAGCATCGTATCTTGATGTCTTATTTGGCAATGACTTGGAAATAAACCGCAGCAAATCAGCATGCAGTTTTGTGAAAATAGTGTTTGTCTTTTTCATTTTTCTTGTTCATTTGAATCGTTTAAACAAATCCGTTTTTAATTGCATAATCAATCGCTTCATTACGTTTTTTCAAGTATAAAGGGATGCTCCCCATGAAGATTTGAGTGTCGAATCTGCTATAGAAACGCTCATATCTTCCTAACTTGAAGCCGAAGAAAAACATCATCAGCTCATCAATCTTCAGCCAGTGGTAATACACCGAAATCCCCATCGCAACCGTTTGAAACTGTTCTTTGGTGGCATCTTCTTTCAGCCCACAACTCAGCGTAGCATCCGCTATTTGCGGTATCAGCCAGATGTTGGCACATTCGTTGTTCTGATAGGCAATGTTGACTTCAGAGAGAGTCGGTGAATTGCCAAAAAGATACTTGTATGGATGCTTCACAATCTCAAATTGCCTTGATGGATTGTTATACTCCAAGAAACTTTTAAATGTCGGAAACTTGTCTAACAATATCTCAATTCTTGGTGTCAGAGAGGTACGTTCTTCCTGCTTTACACAATTCTTGGATAAGCTCTTTGGCTGTGTTGTGTACGGATTCTCGGCGACTATTGTTTGAGGTAATATATGATCTACGGTTGGCATATATCTTACTCTTATTGTTATCCTTATTATTTATGCATGCGTTCGCATCCGTTTGCATGCATTCGTATGCATCGGCATCTTTCTCCTTTGCCCATCGCATCTTGGCACTTTCGCTACTTTTCTTGCATTTCTCTTCATAGCTTTTCCTGTCTCGATCTATCTGCTTTTTAAAGGAGATGAACAAGGCCTGCATGGAATTATCTTTAAATTTAGGCTCTTTTCCAGTGTTGGCATAGTCCAACATCGCTATGATAAACGCTCCAATTTGTTCGTGGGAAAGACACTTGATTGTTTCTATCCAATCCAGGTGGATGAGGATAGCTGGTGCTGCTTTCTTTTTCATATTGTTCGTGATTTTTGTGAATATTCTCTTTGCTTTTCTATACTCTTATTGCCACAATGCTTCATCCAGTCGTCAATCTCAGATTGGAGGAAAACCAATGCTTTGTTAATTTTGTGGTGTGGTATCTGCTTATCAGACACCCAACCATAAACCGTTTGTTTGACAGGGTGGGATGGGATATAGTTACATAGTTCATCAACATCCATCCAATGTGGCAAACTACTCTTTTCTTGCCTGTTCAGCAAGCTCTGGGCGGTCTTTTCCAGATCTTCCACTTTCTCAATGAGGTAGGACAATGCACCCGGCATCTCCTCCAATGTTTTTAATCTTTCCATATTGTTTGTTATCCTTAATAAACGGCTGCAAAAGAACAACAAAAGAATAACTTTTCAAGGAAATATTAGAAAAAGTTGAAATTTTAACATTTCGAGGACAACAAAAGGTCACTCAAAAATGACAATAATGATAGATAATTACTAATAAATTTGGTGATATCACATTCTTTTATTATATTTGCACTCGATTTTAATATAATAAAGATGAACGAAAGACCTCTTAATCGGCTTAAAGTGGTTCTTGTGGAGAACCAGAAGACAAGCAAATGGTTGGCAGAGCAATTGGGCGTCTCAGCCGTAACAGTCAGTAAATGGTGTACCAACATGCACCAGCCCGACCTGCAGACATTGGCTAAAATTGCAGAGTTGATAGGATGTGATAAACGAGAACTTATTACAGAATAGTCATGCCAAAGAATGAAGTACAGAAAAGACGTGGAAGGCTACCTTCAATAGAGGTTGTTGACCTGTTCTGTGGAATAGGTGGACTGAGTTATGGTATGAAGTCAAAGGGCTTCAAGATTCTTGCTGGTTTTGATTTGGATTGGACTTGCCAATATGCTTATGAAACAAACAATGATGCAAAGTTCATATATAAAGATATTAAGACTGTAACCAAAGATGATATAAAGCCATTATATTCAAAGAAGGCCATTAAGGTATTGGCAGGATGTGCGCCTTGCCAGCCTTTCTCGTCTTATGCATACAAGAACAAAAAAAAGGACCCCAATAAATACGATTTACTATATGAATTTGGGCGTTTAGTTAAGGATGTGCAACCCGATATCGTGACAATGGAAAATGTACCCGCAATACAATCTTTTAGATTGAAACCAGTCTTGGCAGATTTTGTCAAGGTTCTGCGGGAAGAAAATTATCACGTAGAGCATCAAATAGTCTATTGCCCAGACTACGGAATACCTCAGACTCGGAAACGTTTAGTTCTTTTGGCTTCTCGATTGGGAAAGATAGGGCTGATTCCACCGACACACAGGAAAGAGAATTATATGACTGTACGAGATGCTATTGGAGATCTTCCGCCATTGGAGGCTGGCGAGAGATGTCCTTCTGATGAGTTACATAGGTGTCGTACATTATCTCCTTTGAATATGCGAAGGATGATGGCGACACCATATGGGGGGAGTTGGAAAGACTGGCCTGCAGATCTGTTATTGGATTGCCATAAAAAAGAAGGAGGTGAAAGTTTTGGTAGCGTTTATGGACGTATGGTATGGGATGAGCCTGCTCCAACAATGACAACGTTGTGCACAGGCATTGGTAATGGCCGTTTTGGACATCCAGAACAAAACCGAGCTATATCTGTTCGAGAAGCGGCTTTATTTCAGTCATTTCCATTATCCTATAAGTTCTTCCTTGATGAAAATGAAGTTTCTTTATCTAAGGCTTCTCGTTATATTGGTAATGCAGTTCCACCAAAGTTAGGTGAAGTTATTGCAGAAAGTATTATTCAACATATAAGGAATACTAAGTAGTCGGCGATGGAAGATAAAAAGTACGAATTGAATATTGATGTTAGGATTTTGGAACTACTAGGCCCGAATTTGTACACTAACATATATTACGTTTTGGCTGAGTTAATTGCAAATGCTTATGATGCTGACGCTCATAATGTCTACATAATCTCAGAAGATGATAAAATAATTGTTGAGGATGATGGCAAAGGCATGTCGTATTCCAAAGGAGAGATAACAAAGTATTTGAAAGTTGCTGCGATTTCTAGAAGTTGTGAAGAGGATTCAAAAACAGGTCTTGACAGGCTAAAAATGGGCAGAAAAGGTGTGGGGAAACTGGCTGCTCTATCTGTTTCTGAAGAAGTACATGTTATGACTATCGCTAATGGAGAGAAATCTGGGTTTGTACTCTCACGTCATCCTCAGAGCAATAATCTTCAGAGTATTTCGGATGATAGTGTACGTTTCAGAAAAATCACAAGTAATGGTACGGCAATAGTTATGATGAATCCTCAGTATCATTTACATAAAACGCCAACGGCAGTAAAAAGAAATCTCATGAAAATTTTTCCTGCCATAAATGAGGATTTCAAAATCCATATTATTATAGGAAATAAAGAAGATACTTTAGACTCTGTGGATAAGGAAATTGGAAAAGAATTATGTGCTTGCATTTTGCTGGGCACAAAATCTTCTAACATAAAGAATACCTTTCGCAATGAATACCCAAGTGTTGATTTGTTAGTTGAAAATAATTCTAAAACTTTTCCTATGATTTTGAAAGACAATCAGGGAACGGAAAAGGAATATAATCTAATTGTTGAAGGATGGATAGGTGCTTACAAATCTACCCGAGGCAGGAAATTGGAATCTTCAGATTTCCCTGACAATTTCATTTCTTTATATGCTCATGATAAAATGGGAGAATTTAATATTCTTCCTGTCGTCGGTGCAAATCGACTTAATGAATCGTATGTTGTAGGACAATTATATATTGACCTGTTTGAGTTGTCGGAGTTGCCAGATATGGCACTTAGCAATAGACAAGGCTACAAATCGGATGATCCTCGATATATAAAAGTTATTAGTTATGTTAAGGATGAATTGTTACCAAATATTATTGCCAAAAGGGTCGCTTATGCGAAGGCAAAAAAAGACCAAAGTGAGAAAGAAAAAGTAAGTAAGCAGGAAGAAGAAGAACGAACATTCCGGCTTAACGTGAACGAATTTCGCAAAAGTACTTCAGCTCAAGTTGCTCAAACGATTATTAGTAAGGGTAATGATGTGTCAGAAGAAGAAGTACGATTCGCTGTTGAAAGTGCTATTAATGCAAATTCCAACATGTTGGGTCTAAAACCTCATATTGATCAGCAAAAGAAGAAATTATTTATTAGCCATACTGGAAGTGATAAAGAAATTGGGGATATTGTATATAATATGTTGTTATTTAACAATGTTCCTCCTGAAGATATTATTTATACAAATTGTGATGATGAAATAAGTCGAGTTCCACAAGGTATGAATATATATGATTATTTGAGAAAGTTTTTTGTGGATAGCGTATCTGACAAGAAAATGTATGTTCTTTTTATTACGAGTGACAATACAAGGACAGCTTGGGGCGCTATGGTAGAAATTGGTGCTTCATGGATAACCCGTGTAGATCATAAAATATTTAATATTAATAAATTCCGGCCAGAACATCCTCTTAATGATGAGGCCATGTGGAATACAATTAATAGGGCTGAAGATGGACGGCTTTCTATGACGAAACTCAATTGTGATGATTTCTGTTCTAAAATAGAACAAGTATGTGAAGTTGTCGGCTATTCTCATAAAACTCGTACAGAGAACAAATCGAAATTGTCATCCATGATTGTAGTTGAGTAATGAGTTATATATTTGTGGATGACAGGTGCGCGTTTTGCAAGTGATTTTTTGTATAAAGTAGAAACAATTTTGAACAAAAGAACATGAAACAGATAAATGAATTTGAAAAGCAAATGCTTATATACAGAATTGACAATCTCAGTAATCTTGGAAATAAAGATTTTATGGCATCCTTTGCTGGAATCGTTAATGATTTTGATATACTTCAGAAGGAGGATTATAAGAATCTCCAAGATCATGATTGGTGTAGAGATACATTTAGGCATGAATATACAATAATTAAGCCAATATCAAAAAACATTTCGGATGCGTTAGTTGAAGAGAAAAAGGACAATACTGGACGGCAACGGTATTATGACAATGTCTTTTATTTAGGAGGTAAAAACGTTCTTCTTTCATCAGAATGGTATGATGGAAAGGGGAAAAAGCAAGACAACAGATCAGGCTTTGTAAAATGGCTACGAAGTCTTGTTAAGGAAAGATATAATATTGGCATAGACAATAGTCTGAATAATATCCAACGGACAGATATCTTAGATGTATATCGTCCTTACATCACCGCCATCAAATCCAAACCTTTCCTTCTTCTTGCAGGAATATCTGGAACTGGAAAGAGCAGGATTGTGCGTGAGTTAGCAAGGGCCTGTTGGGTTGAAGGTTCAGAGGAGTATAAGGCGCAGAAGCCGAAGAACTTTGAGATGGTGCAGGTGAAGCCGAACTGGCACGATTCGAGTGAGTTGATTGGCTATGTGAGTCGTGTAAGTGGTAGTCCCATGTTTGTGGCAGGGGATTTCCTGAAGTTTGTGGCTAAAGCTTGGGAGAATCCAGAGGTGCCGTATTTCCTTTGTCTGGATGAAATGAACTTGGCTCCTGTGGAGCAGTATTTTGCGGAGTATCTGAGTGTGGTGGAGTCGCGCAAATGTCAGGAGAATGGAACCATCACGACAGATCCGATTCTTGAAAAAAACAAGGAGGACTGGTATCGTGTGCTGACGAGCGAACTAACAGACAATGATGATGTTCGCAACCGTTTCCTTAATGATGGTATCTGCATTCCTCAGAACCTGATTGTGGTGGGCACGGTGAATATGGACGAGACAACGTTCTCGTTCAGCCGGAAGGTGCTTGACCGTGCTATGACCATTGAGATGAATGAGGTGGATCTGTATGGTGGGTTGGATTCGCAATACGAAAAGATCGGAAAGTTAGAGGCTGGCAATCTGATTGGTACTGCTGTTGAGGGTGTTGATGTCTATCAGGACAATAAGGATATCTGCGATATGGCACTGAAGTATCTGGAGGCTGTGAATACAGAGTTGGAAGGTACGCCATTTAAGGTGGCCTATCGCACCCGAAATGAGTTCCTGCTTTATGTGGTGAATAATCTGCCGTATAATAAGGATAAGGACGGAAACGAGTTGGAGCAAAACTTCGTCATAGCCCGTGCCCTTGACGAGATTACGAGCATGAAGATTTTGTCTCGTATTGAGGGCGATGCAACTAAGATTGACAAGTTGCTCGATAAATTGAGTGCCACTATTAGTGAGCAGTTGAAAGTTATTTCAGAGAAAGAGTATTCGGCCAAGAAAGATGATGGCGAGAAGGTTTATTCCGTTTCATTGGCAAAACTCGAAGAAATGAAGAAACGCCTCGAAAGTGGCTACACCAGTTTCTGGAGTTAATAAAGGAGAGATGCGTATGGGAAAGATAGAAGAATTATACCAAGAGTGGCAGAACGTTCAACCAATAAAGGATGAATACTTGCAGAGGTTGAACAGGAAGTTCATGCTGGAGTTTAATTATAACAGCAACCATATTGAGGGTAATACCTTGACGTATGGACAGACGGAGTTGCTATTGTTATTTGGAAAGGTAGTGGATGCTGCCAATATGAAGGATCTGGAAGATATGAAAGCCAGTAATGTGGGACTGAATATGATGAAAGATCAGGCTGCGTCTGAATATCCTTTGACAGAAACATTTATACGGCAGTTGCATCAAACTATTCTTCGTGAAGACTATACGGTATATAGGCAATTGCCTGGTGGACAGCAGACTTCCTATGTTGTTCATGCAGGAGTCTATAAGACTCGGCCCAATAGCGTCATCACCCGTTCTGGGGAACGCTTTGAATATGCATCGCCAGAAGAAACACCAGCGTTGATGACCGACCTTGTTACATGGTATAATAAAGAGGAAAAGAAGGGTGATTTGTCTTTGGCTGAACTCTGTGCCTTATTCCATTATCGATATATCCGGATTCATCCGTTTGAGGATGGGAATGGAAGAATAGCACGTTTGTTGGTTAATTTTATCTTGACTCGACATGATTATCCGATGATAGTGGTAAAGAGTGCAGATAAGGAAAACTATCTGAATGCACTTAGTACCTGTGACGGGTTTGTTGGTACAACTCCATCAGATGGAGCACATGCAGACATTTCTAAGATTACTCCTTTCGTGAACTACATTGAGAATTGTATGGAACGAGCCCTTGTTACTTGTATTAAGGCAGCAAAAGGGCAGAGTATCGAGGAAGATGATGACTTCATGAAAGAGTTGAAAGTGCTGGAAAGACAAAAGAAACAAGTCATTGCAGGAGAGCTGTCTGATCATTTGTCTCATGGGGAAGACGTCTGGAACGTGTTGGAATTCGTCTTCGCTCCTATTATCGAAGAACTGGATAAGGCTGTAGATACGGCCTATTCCGTATTTAGGTTTAGCTTTATGGAATCGATCTGCTATCTCTCTCAGACTCAGGAGATGTCAGGTGGCTTAATCATTGATGAATTTGATCGTAACACTGCTACTGAGCAAGAAATAGCATTAGCCAATGTTGCCAAATCTATTTGGTATCATTGTGAGCTTAATCAGCCATTAAGTCCACGACCAGTAAATTTGGATATAGAAAAGTCATTTTATATCACCTTTTTTGATGATCACTATTTCATTGATGGCATATTGAACAAGAACTTCCCATATGGTAGTTATCCAACGGAAGAGGAGAAGAAACAAATTGTATCTCAATTCAAACAGGATTTACTATCGGAATTAAAGGAAAAGCTATAGACAGATGGATCTACTGACCATACGACACGAAGATTTCACGATGTACGTCGAATGTTCGAAGTTCGAGGGCATCTGGAATAAGGCAAAGGGTAATGTGGGAGAAGAGAATCTTCTTTCTACTTACACTTGGTCGGATGGTGTTGAGGCTGTAGAGCGGAATGGTGAGCCCATCGTCAAAGGCGAAAAGGCGCCTGCAGTATTCTTCGACAATGCAGAGTATCCGGTATGGGTGGATTTTAACAAAGAGGTAACTCATGCGCAGTTCGGATCCATGCTGCAAAGTGACAATGAGCGGTTTACGTTCAGGAAGAGCACTTTGGCAGGCTTTATCAACTATGGTAATGATATCGGCAAGAGTGAGCTGAACCTTATATATAAGATAGGTAAGGACACAAAGCGGTTTACACTTGGCTATGAGGTGCTGAGTACGAAACTCAACTATCATGAGCACTGGCGGAAGATTATCGAGGACATAGAGCAGGAGTATAGGATGCTGTCGCTCGACTATATGAAGCGTACCTTTCATGGTTTTACGCCAGACACGACTGGAGAAACGCCGGAACTGATCTGGTGGAGCGTGTTTGCGGGAGAACAGCAGAAGTTTATCAAGGCTTGCAGGAATATTATAGAGCGACCTCGCCATCGATTGCATGGATATGAGGTGTATCTGAGGGCGGATAAATTGAAACGTGTGCCTGCCAACATCGAAAACGAACTGGCAGAACATCGACGAGAACCTGCGCATCTATATAGGGTGGAAGAACAGATACAGTCGAATGATACTCAGGAGAACCGCTTTCTGAAATATGCGCTTGGTCAGATTACAGAGAAGTATGAGTCGCTGAAGAAACGCATTGAAGCCATTAAAAATGTCTCTCCCGTGATGAAGAAAGATATGGACGAGATGGTGGATACTTTGAAGCACCTTAGGCGAAATCCTTTCTTTAGGACGGTGGGAAGATTCAATGGACTGAATCAGGAGAGTCTTGTGCTGCAAAGGGCAACGGGCTATAGTCAGGTATATACGACGTGGAATCTGTTGCGACGGGCCTATTCGCTGAATGATGGTATCTATCGCCTGCAGTCGAAAGATATAGCCACACTTTATGAAATTTGGTGTTTCATTGAGGTGAGCCATATTGTGAGGAATCAACTTGGTATCAGCATGGAGGATATGGAGCACCGTAATCGTATGGAGATGAACGGTGTGTTCACTTGGGAACTGGGAAAGGGCGAACATTCTCGTATTCTCTTCCGGAAGGATGGAGTGGAGTTGGCTGAGTTAGTCTATAATCCCAAGCATACTGATAAGGATAATGAGAATATCAGTATGGAGAATCTGGTTGTGCCAACTGTTCCACAGAAGCCAGACATCGTGCTTCAGCTGAGGAAGGATGATGTGCAGAAGGGTATGAAGATGACTTACCTATTTGATGCGAAATATCGGATTGACGGGAATGTGAATGGAGTGGATACACCACCAAATGATGCCATCAATCAGATGCATCGCTATCGGGATGCTATCTATTACAAGGATTATGATGGTAGTCAGTTGAAGAAGGAGGTGATTGGCGGTTATATTTTGTTCCCAGGAGACGGTGCTCCTTTGGATGTAGCAAAAGCCCGTTTCCAAAGGTCGATTAGTGAAGTGAATATCGGTGCATTTCCTCTAAGGCCTAAGGATGTGGATAATCGCAAGTTGCTTGAAGACTTTATTGCAGAGTTGATAGGGAATAGAGCAACTGATATGTTGAGTGATGCTATTCCCCAAAAGGGACTCTTCTATCAGGAGGGTGAACCACTCTATTTGTTAATTTCAGCAAGTAATCAGTATAATGTTGGCATTATGGCCGATTTGAAGAATGGGCTTCCGTGTAAGTTTAGTTGCAGTCATCAGGGAATTAGGGAAGATGTGGATTTGCGGCAAATCCGTTATTTAATACCTGTATTGAATCAGAAGTTATCGGGTTATTATGCAGTGAACTCTGTCAATACTAAAGTAGGAGAATCGCTTCGAATAGAGTTTGAACTTGATCAATATAAGGATTTAGGCTTTGCTGTTAATGCAGCAACTCAAGATTCTTTGGGCGTTTCCATGACTTATATGGAATTTGTAGGACTTTGTAATAGCCATGTTGTTACAGAAAAGTAATCATGGATAAGCTCTCTAAAGAACAACGGCACAAAAATATGGCAGCGATCCATTCAAAGGATACGAAGCCGGAAATGATTGTGCGACGTGGGTTGTGGAAGAGAGGGTTCCGTTATAGGCTGAACCATAAGCGGCTACCTGGGCATCCTGACTTGGTACTGAAGAAATATAGAACGTGCATCTTTGTGAATGGTTGCTTTTGGCATGGCCATTTGGTGGATATGGAAGTATTAGGAAACTCTGAGTGTTGTAAGATTCCCAAGACGAACCGTGAGTTCTGGGTGAACAAGATACGACGCAACAAGGAACGTGACAAGGAGGAACAGCGTAAGCTAGCGGCAATGGGCTGGCATTGTATTACGGTGTGGGAGTGCGAACTGAAGCCGTCGAAACGTGAAGAAACGCTGGAGTCGATTGCTTTCACGCTGAACCATATATGGTTACAGGACCATCAGACCCGTGTTACTGCCTATCCGCAGCAGAATGAAGAGGACATGCAAATGCCAATGGCAGCAGAAGACTTTTCAGCTATCATCTGATACAAATAAATGATACGGGAGATTCGCAATTGTCCACAGCAATCAAAAGAAATTTGAATCCGTCGGACAATTGCGATGAACATGCGTTGTGCTGCATGCCCAATCCCCACACCAAAGTATTAAAGTGTGGGGATTGGGGTATAGAGTAGGGAGCATGTTACGCAACTTCCTGCTTCTTGGGCTTTCTGCCTCTTTTCGACTTAGTGAGATTGAACACCTTGTCAATTAGTTTGAAGTTGTTGTCGTTGATGATGGAGAAGTCTTTGGTGATATAGACATCGGCAATGTCAAATGTGCCTACGTGATTGAGGGCTTCATCAACATCACCCTTACTGAACTTCATGAGATTCCTCGATAGGGTGGCGAAAGTATGGCGGGCCTGGTAGAATTGGAGTTTGCTAATGCCAACAGCCTTGCCAATTGTCTTTAGGCCGATGTTCAGGTTTTGGTTGAAACACTCAGCACAGTAGTATTTCTTGTAGAATCTGAATATCCGGTCATCGCCTTTCCATTTTTCCATGAGGGGCTGGATGTAGGGATGTACTTTGACCTCAATGTAGGCTTCGTCACTACGGCGGTCTTTTGTCTTGGTACGTTTGTACTTGATAGTACCGTTTTCCAGACAACTGACATGGTACATATCTACAGAGTTCATGCCCATCAGACAGAAGGAGAGGATGAAACAATCGTGGGCCAGTTCTGCCAGCGTATTCTTCTTGGGCTGGTAGTTGACCACCTTCATGAGTTGTTCCAGGCTTAAAGCCCTGACACCCTTTTTGAGCACTTGCTTGGGGGCCTTGTAGCGTAAGAACGGGTCGTTCTTGATGACAATCTCATCATCGGTGTTGTACTCCAACATCGCTTCACGGAAGATGTGACGCATCTGTCCGATATAGAGTGACTGAGCTCTTGGACGGTCATCAAGGAACGCCTCGAAGTCTTTGAGGAATGTGACGGTAATCTCTTGGAAGAAGAGTTTGCGGCATTCCAAGAATTTTTCGAGGGTGTTGAGCATGGTCAGATAGTTCTTGGCACCTTTGATCTTGGCTCTTGACACCCAATCCTCTGCGTACGCAAAGAACTCCAGTTCCTTCTTCTCCTGCTTCTTGATGATCTTCTTTGTAATGGTGTGAGCATCATCTGGGGCTCCTGTCACGGAACCTGCAGCCAGATTGCTCATGTTGTCGATGAGGTCTAACCTCAGTTTCTCGACAATACGAGCCTTCTCAATGGACTTGATCTTCTTCGTCTTGGGAGAGTATTCTTGTTCATTGAGTCTTACTCCTGTTTTTACTCTTTGTCTGGTCTTGCCCTGTCTTACCAACAGATAGACCTCACGCGTCTTTTGGGAAGATTCCTTCCCGAATTCAATGGAAATGGTTGCCATTTTGATAATCTTTTTTAAATTGTTAATACTGGAACCAATCCTCGCGTCAATATATAAGCCTTCATCGGGTCTTTTTTGCGTCAATTTCGACCCTGTTTTTTGCGGCGATTTTGCGGCGATTTTCACCTTTTGAGCCATTTTTGCGGCGATTTTGCGGCGATTTTGCTGCTCAAATTTGGAAAATATTTCCAAAAATGGAAATTGTATTTCCTTATACGAAACATCGAGAAACCCTTTATTTATGGGAGTTTCTCGATATTTTCGGTGTGTGATCCCGTTGGGATTCAAACCCAAGACCTTCAGAACCGGAATCTGACGCTCTATTCAGCTAAGCTACGGGACCAGAGCTTGTGGAAAGCGGATGCAAAGGTACAAAAAACATTGAACATTGAACATTAAACATTGAACATTTTGTTGTGCCTTGTTATTTTTTAACTTTTGACATTCATCTCTCTCATCGTTTTATGCTGTCAGTTCGTTGCCGGTATAGAGCTGGTAGTACTTGCCTTTGAGAGCCAAGAGCTCGTCGTGGGTGCCCTGTTCGATGATGCGTCCGTGGTCGAGGACGATGATGAGATCTGCATTGCGAATCGTGCTGAGACGGTGGGCGATGACAAAGGTGGTGCGACCCTGCATCAGCGTGTCCATGCCTCGTTGAACGAGCCTTTCCGTACGAGTGTCGATGGAGGATGTTGCCTCGTCGAGGATGAGTACAGGAGGATCAGAGACAGCAGCTCGGGCAATGGCGATGAGTTGTCGCTCACCCTGAGAGAGGTTACCACCGTCACCGTTGAGGACGGTCTGATAGCCGTTGCCCAGACGTCGGATGAAGTCATCGGCACCCACCAGACGAGCGGCACGGATACAGTCGTCGTCTGTGGCGTCGAGCTTACCGTAACGGATATTGTCGATGACGGTGCCTGTGAAGAGATGTGTTTCCTGAAGTACGATGCTCATCGACTTGCGGAGCGACTCCTTGCGAATGTCTGTCAGCGGAATGCCGTCGTAGAGGATCTTTCCTTTCTGAATCTCGTAGAAGCGGTTAATGAGGTTGATGATGGTGGTCTTGCCAGCGCCTGTACCTCCTACGAAGGCAATCTTCTGGCCTGGGTTGGTGTTGATGTCTATATCGAAGAGCACCTGCTTGGCTGGTGTGTAGCCGAAGTCTACATCGGTAAAATCGACATCGCCCTTGGGATTATTGAGTTCTATAGTTCCCTTGTCTACCTCAGGCTCTGCGTCCATGAGTCGGAACACACGCTCAGCGCCGACGGTGGCATTGAGCACGGAGTTGATCTGCTGCGAAACGTGGGTGATGGGCTGTGTGAAACTCTTGTTGAGTGTTAGGAAGGCCACGATAGTACCCAGACTAATGGACAATGGATAATTGAAAATGGATAATTGTCCGAGAGCGAGTGTGGCACCTGCGACGGCGATGAGCACATAGCCGAGATTGGAGAGGTTGCCGTTGACAGGCATGACGATATTCGCAATCCTATTAGCCTCGCAGGCTGAGGCACGCAACTGTTCGTTGATGCGCTCAAACTCCTCTATTGCCTGCTCCTCGTGACAGAACACCTTGATGACTTTCTGGCCCGTCATCATCTCCTCGATGAAGCCATTGACGCGTGCGAGGCTCTCCTGCTGGGTACGGAAATACTTGCGGCTGCGCTTGCCGAGCCAGGTGGTGGTGACCATCATGACGGCGGCCATCACGATGCTGACGATGGTGAGGGGCACGCTGAGCACGACCATCGAGGCGAAGGTGACTCCGATGGTGATGACGGAGTTGAACACCTGGGAGATGCTCGTACTGATCATCTGGCGTAGCGAGTCGACGTCGTTGGTGTAGACAGACATCATCTCACCGTGGGAGTGCTGGTCGAAGTATCTGATTGGCAGTCGCTCCATCCGTTCGAAGATACGCTGGCGCAGACGGAGCATCGTACCCTGTGAGACGTTAATCATCAGACGATTGTAGGTGTAGGAACACACGACGCCCACGAGCAGGATGATTCCCAGTTTGATGAGCGTCTCCCAGAGCGACGTGTAATCCGGATTGGCCATCTGTGTCAGCGGCACGATATAGTCATCGATAAGGGTACGTGTGAAGAGGGTAGAGGCGAGGGTGGTGACGGAGGTGACGGCGATACATACGAGTACGGTGATGATGCTGAACTTATAGTCGCTGAGCACGTATTTCGTCAGTCGCCAGATGACGGCACGTTGCTGGGCATCAATCTTCTGGATGCCTCCCTGGTTCTGGGCGTGCGGGCCACGAGGGCCTCTGTCGAAGCTGGGTTGTCTCATGCGGCACCTCCTTTCTCCTTCTTGTTTGGCGCATCGAAATCGCCGCAGTCTGCCTCCTGTATGGCGCAGATCTCCTGATAGAGTTCGTTGGTCTTCAGAAGCTGCTCGTGGGTGTCGAAGCCTGTCACGACACCGTTGTCCATTACGAGGATGCGGTCACAGTGCCTGACGCTCGAGATTCGCTGGGCGATGATGATCTTGGTCATCTCTGGCAGTTCTTCGCGGAAGGCCCGTTGTATCTTCGCATCTGTGGCGGTGTCACAGGCCGAGGTAGAATCGTCAAGGATGAGGATCTTGGGCTCCTTTAGTAGAGCACGTGCGATGCAGAGTCGTTGCTTCTGTCCTCCGCTGACGTTTGTGCCACCTTGTTCGATGTGGGTGTTGTAGCCTTCAGGCATCTGCTCGATGAACTCATCGGCACAAGCCAGATGGCAAGCCCGTTCACAGTCTGCTTGTGTAGCCTGCGGATGTCCCCAACGCAGGTTGTCGAGAATGGAACCTGAGAAGAGTATATTACTCTGCAGCACGACGCTCACAGCCGAGCGCAGGGCCTTGAGGTCGTAACATTTCACGTTCTTTCCGCCAACAAACACTTCTCCTTGTGTTACATCGTAGAGACGGGAGATGAGGCTTACGAGAGTGGACTTACCAGAGCCCGTGCCGCCAATGACTCCGATGGTCTCGCCAGAAGCAATGCGGAAGGAAACGTTGTATAATGCGGATTTCCGTGATGTTTTTCGAGGAGTGAGATTACCTTCTTCCTTTGATTCTGCCGCAGATGTATTCTCCTTCCTCGAAATATAGTCGAATCTTACTCCTTCGAAAGCGATGCTGCCGTCAGCAATCTCGTAGACGGGCTGTTCGGGATTGACTATGTCAGGCTGTTCCTCTATCACCTCACAGACGCGCTTGGCGCTGGCGGCACTCTGCGTCAGCATGACGAAGATCATCGAGAGCATCATCAGCGACTGTAAGATTGACATGACGTAGGTGAAGAGTGACGTCAGCTCACCTGTGGTCAGCGTGCCAGAGA
>JAEETC010000167.1 GCA_016286585.1 Prevotella sp.
ACGTCGATGTACAAGGAGCCTATCACCATACTCCGCGTGATGCGGGTGAAGGATCGTGGTCTAAAACCCACCGAGAGCGTTGATGGGAAGAAACTGACCGAGGAATTCCTCTGCACGTATGATGGGATGCGTGATTTATATGGCGATATGTCGGGGTTCTTGAGCAACTTAGGTGAGGTTGCCTTCTTCTTTAATGGCAATAAGTACAAACTGAAGGACATTCCATTCCTTGGACAATAATAGTATTAATCATTATTATATTTATTGATGTATGATGAATACAAGTAGATATTTCAACGCAGTGCTTTCAGCCGTCTTCGTGATGGGACTGGGCATGAGCGTCACGTCGTGCAAAAGCGACGACGACAGCAGTGGCGGTGATGACAATCAGGTCAGCACCCTGACACTTGACGAGAGTGTCATGCGCAATGGTGTAGAGACCGATATGGAGAGTGCCGTCGTGCCTCTCAACGTCAAGTGTAATGGTGGTTGGAGTGTAGCCATTGAGAAGGGTAAGGACTGGGTGAGTGTGGAGAACAACAAGATTTTCTACAACGGCTCGCAGACGCTGCAGCTGCTCTTCGACGAGAACCGCACCGAGGTGGACCGTACCGCCACGCTCTATATTACCAACGACGCCAATGAGACACAGGCCGTCACTCTGCGACAGACCACACTCTATAAAGGTGAGGCCCCCAACAACTCGAACATCCAGAACTTCGGAGGCAAGGGCCTGGGCTGTGGCATCAACGTGGGACAGCTCTTCCGCGACCAGACACAGGCCGCTTCGAGCAAGTATAACCCGCTGGCCATACACAAGCTGAATAATGTGTTTAACCTGGGTAAGATTGAGAGTCTGATAGACAAGGGTGCCTTCACCGGTGAGAATCCTTACGTGGAGATCATTTCAGAGCGTGGCGAGGCCAGCATCGTGAAGTGGGATTCGCTGGTATCCAAGAGCCGTACCCTCGATGCATCGCTTAAAATAGAGATCTCGTTCGGATTCTTCAACATGACCGTTGGTGGACATTATAATGCTTCCGACACGATGAACCATGTGGGTGTCGACTATGCCATCGTGCGCAATCTGTCGCTGTTCAATGCCTACGTGCAGCCAACTGTCTTGCGCAGCTATGCGATGAAGCAGGATGTCATCGACATGATGAACGCCGGCGACGTGGATGCCCTCTATGATAAGGTGGAGCAGCAGGAAGCCTCATATAAGAAGCGTAACAAGCGTCGCTTTGGCAAGGAAGACCTGACAGCTGACCAGCAGGCTGCTATCGACGCCATGTACGATCAGATAGACAACCTGCATACCTATGGTGGTGTGTTCTCTACGGGTTTTGCAACGACCTATACCAAGTTGGCTTCGGCATTACGGTCCGGGGATCAGACGAAGATCAATGCCACATTGGAGCAGATTGATGCCGATTACGGTCCGTTCTTCATTGCACGTGCCGTACTGGGCGGTTCGCTGAATATGAACTGCTGGCTGTCGAACTCCTACCTGAAGACTGCCGGTACACTCGAGGTGAAGGCTGCTCTTGAAGGCGAGGGCATGTTTAATGTTAACGGCACGCTGAACTGGAGCCAGAACGGTCTGGATGCTGTACGCAACTCGCGCCGTACCTACGACATCTATGGCGGCAAGGCCAACCAGTTGATGAACGACATTGAGGCCGTGATGAACAGCGAGAACCCCCGTGATGGCGTACGTCTCGACGAGTGTACGAATGCTTGGGTGAACTCACTCTATGGTACCAACTCCGACGGAACTCCTGGTACCAGTAATGCAGCACTCATCACTGTCACGCTGACTGGTATCTGGGAACTGTTCGACGATCCTCAGATGCAGACCACGGTGAAGGAATACTTCTTGAAGAAGTATGAGAAATACGATCTGTCGAAGTATATCGACATGATGTATCAAGTAGAGCCTGACAAGTGAGAATATACAGGTGGCTTTTAGGCGTTGTAGGGCTGCTGGTGCTGGGAGCATGTAGCCAGGAAACCGGCTTGGAAGGCGATGACGCAGCAGCGCCGTCGTCCTTCTCGTGGACACGCGGCACTATCGAAGAGACACGCATGGCCTTCCTGCGCAACTTCGGTGTGGGATACGGCTATAATGCCGTGTCGGGCCGCTATTGCAACTACGATGACATCCGCTGTCAGGTACTGAACCGACGACAGTTGGAACGAGCTGCCGTGAACTTGCAGGAACAGCTGTTCTTCGCCGACTACACCACCCGCTCATTCTTCCGTGATACTGTTGCCTACTCCGACCATGACTATGTAGCCATCTTCAACCTCGACGAGAACTCGAGTATCAACTGTGTGGTTTACAGTCAGGAGCAGACCATCCGCCAGAACATTCTGGAGGATGGCTTGCGCCAGAGTTTCTACTACTGTGCCGATGAGACACAACAGGTGGCGAGCCAGTGGATCAGCGTGGCATCAACGAAGGCAGCCATGCAGTCAGGCCTCGACCCGCAGAACCTGCTGACCGCATCGTTCCGCGATGCCGTGAGTCATTTAGGCGACACCGACGATCCTGCAGCCGTCGATTCTTTTATCCGGGTCTACGGCACCCATGTCGTGGTTGGGGCGGCGGTGGGCGGACGCCTGCACATCGACCTAAAGAACTCTATGAAACGCTACAGCCGCCATTTGCAGGAAGACCAATTCGAGAGTGAAGATTTACTGCTGGCATTCAAGAGCCGCAGCGAGAACCGTCAGCTGTCGGAACAGTATGAATGGGTGGAAGATGCCTCTATCAACGTGACGGTCTATGGTGGTGACCAGTCAGCACTCTCACAGCTTATCGGCCCGCAACGCTACGACGGCTCCCGCCATTTCGATGTGGCATCGTTGTCGACATGGCGCAATAGCATTACCTTTGTCCCCGACGACGAGTATGCCTCGAATGCCGAGATGATCGACATGGAGGTGGTGCCCATCTGGGAATTCGTGTTCGATGCCGATGCCGCTGCCAAGTTGCGGACCCGCATCACATCCGACGCGGCTCTGGCCAGGAAACTGTTGGGCGAGAAGAATTTCACGTCGTGTATCTTCCCGCTCAGGCACGACGAAGCCAACTGTCAGGTGGCACATCGTGACGGCTCATGGGAGACGGTCACCCACTGCACCGGCAACCGAAGCGACCGCCACGTGGTGTTTGTGGTAAGTGGAGGCCGCTATGTGGCCATGCAGAGCTATGAGTACCTCTCGGGACCGGGTGTAACGGGCCAGTATTTCTGGACTGTCTATCCCGTCTATGGAACCGAAGTGAAGCTCTATTGCGGCTTGGCTGTAAGCGAAGCCGACGGACGCTTATACCGGCTGGTGATGGGCAATGACGGATATGTGAGGCCACAGATGCTAACCGATGCTGAACAACCAGGGCAGAGCGTTACCGTGTATCTGAATGCGGGACAGCTGAGCTTTACAGCCCAACAGGGCTATGACTATGCACCCGCCACTCCTATGCTCTACGTGGAGCCGACACATGGCGTGAACACCGATGGTACGGTCGATGTGAGCTATGCCATCGTAGATAAGCCCAGTGGAAACGAGTTCGAGATAGAGATTCCTGCTGACGGTCCGCAGGACATTGGCGAACAATGGACGCTGGTCTTCACGGGCTACAATAAATACAAGCAAGTGATGAACACGTACACGCGATCGGCCGACTTTGCCGGGAACTATAATCCACGCGAAGTACGCCCTGTGCAATGATAAGATAGTAAACAATGAAAGATTGGATAGTGACGATTCTGATGGGAGCATTGCTTGTGGGATGTTCTGAACACGAGGAGGCCATGCCGGAGCCAGAAGTGCCAACAGACACAGGATTTACAGTGTCGGCTGCCGACAGTCTGCTGAGCCGCTTCGCCTCATTCGAGAACATCACTGTAAAGGTGACTCGCAGTGAAAAGGGCGAAGGAGTCATCACCGTCACTGCCAATGCCGACTGGCTCACCTTGAAGACCGACACGTTGCCCGACGACGGCATCATCAGCCTGGCGACAACTGACAACAAAGGCACGACACGCCGTGAGGCCCTGCTTACCTTCTCGTCTACGACAGGGAGCAAGGCCACACTCCGACTGTATCAGCGTTGTCTGGCCGACGATGACGTGAACGCCGACCCGGCAGCGGAAGGCTATCTGGGCTATGGCTACGACATCTATCAGAGTCTGGACAATCCTATGGCTGTGCGTAAAACCCATGCTGTGCTGAGTCTCGACCAGTTGCGCACCCAGAGTTCTGACATCACTTATGAATTGGTGCATGAGAACCGCCTGTCGCGTACCGACTTCAATATCTACTCCGCCCGCTCCATCAGCGAATATGCCACACTGCTCACCAACGCGGCCAGCAACACAGAGGTGACACTGATGGGGTGCAAGCAAAACTGCGACCAGCTGCAGCAGGTGAGTCGTCATGAAGACTTGATGGTTAGCAACATGGCCTATGGCGTAATGCAGAAGGCCGTATGGAGTCGCACCATCGACCGGGGAGCACTGATGCATCTGCGCGATGCCGGCATGCAACTCTTCACCTTCGAGTTTAAGCAAGACCTACAGAAAGTGACAGGGCAGACGGGAGCTGCACGTGCCGACGCGTTGGCACAACTGCTGGATAAATACGGCACGCACGTGGTGATACAGGCTGACTATGGCGGCAAGATAGACTACACTTTCAGTATGACGAAGACAGGCAGTCTGCAATACGATGAGGAGCTGCGCTGTCAGGCAGAGTTTACGCTGGGGCGACTGCCAAAAGCCGAATGGAGCGACAAGCAGTCGGCGGTGCTCAGCAGTTCGAAACAGGCACAGGGAGCCATCAACATCACCGGCGGTAGTGCTGCTACCCGTCAACAACTGCAACAAGATGTGACGGGATTAGGTGCTGCTGACGGTCTGCCACCCGAACATCTGTTACAGTGGTTGGGCAGCATTAACTATAGTGACCATCCTGGCTCTGACGAGTCACTTGACGTAGTACACTTCGATATCATACCTTTGTGGGATCTCTTCACAGGCGATTTTCAACTTGAGGTGATGCAGGCCGTGATGAGCCGTGCCGACCTGAGCAGCTGCAAGGTGAGCGATGCCATGGCCAACATCGACCTCTACTGGATCGACCTGTCGGAGGCAGTGCGGTTCGACAACGATGACAATGCCTCGCTGTCACGCATCCTTTATGTGAAAGGCGTACCGGTACTGAACATCTGTTCGGAATATGTGCCGATGATTAGGGCTGATGAGCGGGTGAACATCGCCTATCCAATATATAATAATAAGGTGGGACTGGCTCAGGGCTTTTTCGGGCTCTTCCTCGGCGATGGCATTCACCAACCTGCCTACGTGATGTTCGACGATACCGACTGTTACGTGGAACCTATTGTTACGCTAACTGGAGGAACTGTTCTCAATCAGATAGCTTATATTGGCGGCAACCTGTATCCAGACCGCCATCAACTGCCATTCCAGAACGTAACGCCAGAGACCCACGACGACTATTTCATCTATCGTTACGATGGTGAGACACACGCCACGCCAGTGGTGAAAGTTGGATCCAACTTCTGGACCCGGCGTGATATCACCCACGGCATGGGATTTACGCCTGATCCTGACAGCGATGACGACGTGAGGGAAATCATGATCGACGGTACACTGTTCACCCGGTTCCAGTATGACGTGACGACACAGGCCGGACGTGCCAACAGCTGGAGCTACGGCTACGACACAAAACACTGGTATCTGCCGCAACCCGTGCAGGTATCTCAGCTGTTCACATACATGGGCAATACCCCAAAAGCAATGTTCCGTGGACAGGTGAGCGGATTCAATGCACAGTTCAACGGTTATCAAGGGCAGGCTGATATTCTGAACCACAATGCCCTCGGCGACAATGCACGCCGTGGTAAGGGCGAACTGAACATCTTGGCTTCGAAGGCCACCAGCAGCGTAGGCGATGCCTGTCTGATGGTGCTCGACAGCCACTACCGTCTGCAAATGATAGACGACAAAACCTATACGGGCGGGGATGCCCAGCAGTGGCGTACCAACTACTATCCCGTGCGACTCTGCCGAGGTATGGGCTACGAGTACCCCTCGCTCCAAACGTTGCAAGAGAAATATCCCGGCTATTAAATAAAAATGGAAGTATGATAAAATGTAAGCAAATAAGCATATTGACGCTGTTCCTGACGGTCATGCTGGCACAACTGACCATCGGCTGCAAGAGTGACGACGACACACCCGACAAGCCTGAGCCTGCTAATGGTGAGACACTGACACAGGCTGATAGTCTGATTATCCGTCAGCAGATGGCTGTGGTGAACATCCTCAGCACACTGACAGGGCGTAACGACATAGGCGCCGACTTCGATACCCAGCGCTATGAGCCCGACTACGGAACGGTGCGCGACGAAGCACTGCCCTACGTCAGGGCCATCGCTGTGGCAGATGCCGCACAGGCCGAGAACCAGTTCCTGGCCCTGGGAGGTGCTGCCTTCGCCGTCAAGACCGCCGACGGACTGAAGGTGACGCTGGCCGACATGAACCTGCGCACTGACGGGCGCCGTCAGACCTTAGGCACGCTGACCTTCCATCGGGCTGCCGACGGGGAGCGGTTGGCCTATGCCGACGTGGAGATCGCTTGCCTGCCCACCCTTCGCCGCATCGACTATATCGACGAGGCCAACTGGGGTACCAATGCCAACTCCGCCTATATGCTGGGTCAACTGGTGTATTACACGGGAAACTACTACACTACAGGACTTTACGTCTGTGTCAAGACATCAACCGACGGGGCCAACAACGGTAGGCTGATACACTTTGAGAAGGGGCCGGGCGCTTCTGACTGCTCCTACAACCTCGACGGTGACGACGAGGGCTGCTGGGTACCTCTCCATCCTGGGGCTGCTGCCGACATGGAATGCTACATGCAGCTGCTGATGCGCAACAAGCGGGGCTATCGCA
>JAEETC010000168.1 GCA_016286585.1 Prevotella sp.
ACTGGGCACTCATACTCGTTGCCATCATCAGGCCGATGGCCGCCATCATTAGCTTTTTCATATTCGTAGTATTTAAATTTTTACTTTTTCACCTTTTTACTTTTTCACCTCTTTCCTGTACCAGATGTAGAACCACACACAGGCTACAACCAGACAAACGCCGCCTATGATATAACCCACATTTCCAGGCAGATGGAACGCCTGCTTCGAGACAAAGAGGAAGGTGGAGCAGACGGTGGTCATGAAGAGTGCAGGTATCAGCGTGATCCAGTAGGCCTTCTTCTGACGCACCAGATAGACGGAGATCGTCCAGAGCGTGAACACACTCAGCGCTTGGTTCGAGAAGCCAAAGTACTGCCAGATGGTGTTGAAGCCGTCAGGATTCTCCACCTGCCAGATGAGCATCGCGATAGAACAGGCGAACATCGGGATACAGATATACATGCGGTTAATAATGGGCCGCTGGTTCAGCTTCAGCCACTCGGCCACGATCAGACGACCAGAACGGAAAGCCGTATCACCAGAAGTGATAGGTGCAGCCACCACACCCAGCATGGCCAGGATGGCACCAGCCACACCCAACCACTCGTTGCACACAAGGTTCACAACGGCAGGAGCCGACGTATGGAAGCCGGCTGTAGCCTTTTCTATCAGCTCGTAACCAGGAGCAGGATCGCCATAGAAGAACCAGGCCGATACCGTTGCCCAGATCAAGGCCACCACCCCCTCGGTAATCATCGCACCGTAAAAGATCGGGCGCCCCATCTTCTCGTCCTTCACACAACGCGACATCAGCGGACTCTGGGTACCATGAAAACCAGAGATGGCACCACAGGCGATTGTGATGAACAGAGCGGGGAAGATATTGTCTGTCCACTTATCGGGCTCCGTTGCAGCACCCATGTTATAACAATGAGTCCAGAGCTCGGGCACCGTGGGCCAATGGAGGAAGAGCCACACCATCAGCGCACCCGCCATGAACAGCAACGAGAAAGCGAACAGTGGATAAACCTTGCCGATGATCTTGTCGATGGGCAGCATCGTGGCGATGATGTAATAGACGAAGATGATGGCCACCCACATCATCGTCTCACCGCCGATGGAATGCAGGATCTCTGCGGGTGAATATACGAACACCGTTCCTACCATAATCAGCAGCAGGACGGTGAATACCAGCATCACCGACTTCGTGGTCTTACCCAGATACTGGCCAATCAGCTCAGGCAGTCCTGCCCCACCATGACGCATGGAAAGCATGCCCGAGAAATAGTCATGCACTGCTCCGGCAAAGATACAGCCGAAGACAATCCACAGATAGGCTGCAGGGCCGAACTTCGCACCCATGATAGCGCCGAAAATGGGACCCGTACCCGCAATGTTCAGGAACTGGATCATGAAAATCTTCCAATTAGGAAGAACCACAAAGTCCATACCGTCGGCTTTCGCCACAGCAGGAGTCACACGGTCGTCTGGCGCGAATACCCGCTCCACGAACCGTCCGTAGAACAGATAGCCCAACACCAATGCCACAAGGCTTAACGTAAAGGAAATCATATTAAAATTATTATTTTGACTATTTTTGCATGCAAAAGTACAGAATTAATTTGAGAAATGAAAAAAATCCGTTAACTTTGCACCAAAATTTTAGTTAAAACGATTATTTTGAAAACAATTATAGGGTTTTTACTCTTTTTTTTATTAGCAACACCCGCCTCGGCACAAACTCCCAAACACGAAGTGAGGGCCGTATGGCTCACCACCTTACAGGGACTTGACTGGCCGAGAACCTTTCTGCCCGAACAACAGAAACGCGATCTCATCCGCATTCTCGACCAATACCAGCAGGCCAACATCAACACCGTCCTGCTGCAGACACGAGTCAGAGGCACCACCATCTACCCCTCGGCCATCGAGCCCTGGGATCCGTGTCTCACCAACACCAACGGGAAGTCGCCAGGTTACGATCCCCTCCAGTTCTGCATCAACGAGTGCCACAAGCGTGGGATGGAGTGTCATGCGTGGATTGTCACCATCCCCATCGGCAAGGCCAACTACTACGGCTGTCAGCAGCTCCGCAAGAAATATCCCCGTCGCATCGTCAAGGTCGGCGAGGAGTACTATATGAACCCTGAACTGCCTGAGACGGGCGACTATATCGCAGGCATCTGCCGTGAGGTGACGCGCCGTTACGACATCGACGGCATCCACCTCGACTACATCCGCTATCCTGAGACGTGGAAGTACAAATACAGCCGCGAGCAGGGCCGTCAGAATATCACCAGCATCGTCCGTAAGATCTATCGGGCCGTGAAGGGCGAGAAGCCCTGGGTGAAGCTATCGTGCTCGCCCATAGGCAAATACGACGACCTGAGCCGATTCAGGAGCAACGGATGGAATGCATATAGCGCCGTCTGTCAGGATGCGCAGGGCTGGCTCCGCGAGGGACTGATGGATGCCCTCTTCCCCATGATGTACTTCCAGGGAAACCAGTTCTATCCCTTCGTGGCCGATTGGAAGGAACACAGCTATGGCCGTATCGTGGCCCCAGGACTGGCCGCCTACATGCTGCATCCCACAGAACGTAACTGGGATATCAGCATCATCCGCAGGGAGATGGGCGTGCTGAGACAGCAGGGACTAGGATGCACCTTCTTCCGCTCTAAGTTCCTGACAGACAACATCAAGGGCATCTACACCTTCACCAAGGACTTTAACCAAGCCCCAGCCCTCATTCCCCCCATGACCTGGATGGGCAGGCGGGCTCCAGCACCAGTCACTATCCTGCAACTGGATCGTGGAAAGACCTCCGATAAGCTGATATGGTATGGCGCCAGAGATAACTCGGGAGCCGACTACCTATTATATAATATATATGCCTCTGAGAACTTCCCTGTCGATACCGACGATCCGCGAAACCTCATCGCCATCCGTCAGCGGGCTCAGTCGCTCATCGTGCCCCATCAGGGCCACGCGCTCCACTATGCCGTCACCGCCATCGACCGCTATGGCAACGAGAGTGACGCCAAGCGCACGCCCGACTGGAGTCTGAGACCTCGGAAGAAGCTGGATTTCCGACAGTTAATCGTGGGACAATCGCTAAAAAAGCACAAATAGACAAACATTTGAGCCGAAAAAGCAATCCCGTTTCACCTAAAATAATTACTTTTGCAGCATCAATTTAACAATTTAAAAAGTCTATAATGGAAAGAACATGGAGATGGTTTGGCAAGAAGGACAAGATCACACTTGCCATGTTGAGACAGATTGGCGTGGAGGGTATTGTAACCGCCCTGCACGATGTTCCCCTCGGAGAGGTTTGGACACGTGAGAAGATCCGTGACCTGCGTGAGTATATCGAGAGCTACGGCATGCGCTGGAGCGTCGTCGAGTCGCTGCCCGTGGTGGAGACCATCAAATACGGAGGCCCTGACCGCGACCACCAGATAGAGGTCTACAAGGAGAGCCTGCGCAACCTCTCGGCAGAGGGCATCCACTGCATCTGCTACAACTTCATGCCCGTGCTCGACTGGGCCCGTACAGACCTCTTCCACACGAACCCCAACGGTTCCACGAACCTCTACTTCAACTATGCCGAGTTTGCTTATTTCGACATCTACATCCTGAAGCGCGAGGGTGCCCGTGAGGAATGGGCTAAGTTTGAGTTCCCTGCTGGTGTGGGCGAAGGCCGCAACGTGCTGGCCGAGTGCGACGAGCTGGCCAAGACCATGACGCCTGAGAAAGACCACAAGCTGGTGGAGAACATCGTCATCAAGACTCAGGGCTTCGTCAGCGGCAACTTCAGCGAGAACGACGAGGCTCCCGTGCAGAAGTTCCGCGAGTTCCTCAATCTCTACAAGGGCATCGACAAGGCCCAGCTGCGCGAGAACATGAAGTATTTCCTCGAGGCCATCATGCCCACTTGCGAGGAATACGGCATGAACATGTGCGTCCATCCTGACGATCCCCCCATCGAGATCCTGGGCCTGCCACGCATCGTTCGCACTCAGGAGGATATCCAGTGGTTCCTCGATGCCGTGCCCAACAAGCATAACGGCCTCACCTTCTGTGCAGGCTCTCTCTCGGCAGGTGCCTATAACAATGTAGTGGAGATGGCCAAGAAGTTCGCTTCGCGCACCCACTTCGTCCACCTGCGCAGCTGTCACATCTTCCCCAACGGCGACTTCACGGAGGCCAGCCATCTGGGTGGACGTGCTGACATCATCGAACTCTGCCGTATCTTCGAGCAGGAGAATCCTAATCTCCCCATGCGCGTAGACCACGGTATGACATTCACCGACCAGCCTGGTGGCATCATGGACGAGTCCTCTCACGGCCACAATGCAGGCTACACGCTCCTCGGTCGTATGTTCGCCCTCGGACAGGTACAGGGTATCCTCGCCACCGTCGACCGCGAGCTCGGAATCGAATACAAACAACCTGGATTCTTCGATTAATTAGAAAAATAAAAACTATGAAGTTAAATGATATATTTTCTGGGAATTTTAATCCCACAGACTGGGAAGCCAAAGGCTATGAGCTTCCGAAGTTTGACATCAAGGCCATTCGTGAGAAGACCGCCAAGCAGCCCACATGGGTGCACTTCGGAGGCGGCAACATCTTCCGTGCCTTCCCTGCAGCCATCCTCAACGACGCACTGAACACGGGCAAGTACGACCGTGGCGTCATCGTCGCAGAGACATTCGACTTCGAGGTCATCGACAAGGCATACGCACCTTACAACAACCTATCGCTTTGCGTGAACCTCTGCTCTGATGGTTCCATCGAGAAGAAAGTCATCGCCAGCGTCACAGAGGCCCTGAAGGCCGACCCGCAGTTCCCCGACTGGCAGCGACTCGTCGAGATATTCCGCAACCCTTCGCTACAGATGATATCCTTCACCATCACAGAGAAGGGCTACACCTACAACGATGCTGATCTGGCCCGTGGCCTGAAGCCTCTCTTCGCCATGGGTAAGGTATGCGCCCTGCTCTTTGAGCGCTTCAACGCAGGACAGTTGCCTCTCACCGTTCAGAGCATGGACAACTGCTCGCACAACGGCGACAAGGTGAAGGCTGGTGTCTTTGCCTACGCTGAGCGCTGGGTGAAGGACGGTCTCGTGCCAGAGGCATTCCTCGCTTATCTGAAGGACGAGCAGAAGATCACCTTCCCCTGGTCCATGATCGACAAGATTACGCCCCGTCCCCACGAGAAGGTGAAGGAGATGCTCGCTGCCGACGGCTTCGAGGACAACGACTACATCGAGACCGAGAAGCACACCTTTACGGCTCCCTTTGTGAATGCCGAGGAGGTGCAGTATCTCGTCATCGAGGACAACTACACCAACGGCCGTCCCCCACTCGATCTCGGAGGTGCCCTCTATACCACCCGTGAGACTGTGGATAAGGTGGAGACCATGAAGGTGACCACTTGCCTGAACCCCCTACACACAGCCATGAGTATCTACGGTTGTATGCTGGGATATACGCTCATCTCTGCTGAGATGGCCGACGAGGATCTTCGCCCCTTCATCCAGAAGATCGGCTATATCGAGGCCATGCCTGTGGTCACAGATCCTGGTGTGCTGAACCCCTACGAGTTCATCGGTGCCGTCATCAACCGTCGCCTGCCGAACCCCTTCATGCCTGATGCTCCCCAGCGCATCGCCATGGACACCTCGCAGAAGCTGCCCATCCGTTTCGGTGAGACGCTGAAGAAGTATATCGCCCGTAAGCTCGACATGTCGAACCTCATACTCATTCCCCTCACCCTCGCTGGCTATGCCCGTTATCTGAAGGGAATCAAGGACGACGGCACACCCTTCGAACCGTCACCCGACCCCATGCTCGCAGAACTGCAGGCCATCGTTGCTCCGCTGGAGATTGGCAAGCCTGACCAGGACTGGAGTCCTCTGAAGAAGCTCTACAGCCGTAAGGATGTCTTTGGGCTCGACCTCTACGAGGCTGGCCTAGGCGAACAGATCGAAGGCTATGTGAAGGAACTCTACGCTGGCCCTGGAGCCGTGCGCAAGACCCTCCACAAATATGTATCAGCCAGATAGTGAACACCGAGAAGTAAACATTCTTTACAAACATAAAAAGATTTTCAGGCCTTCCGACTTTCATGGCAGGAAACTCCGACTTTCATGGCAGGAAACTACGACTTTCCTGCCATGAAACTTCACCCTTCTGGTTTATCTGTTGCTGTTGCTCATGCGCTGCTGCTCGGCTTTACCTGCACCAGTTCCTTTATACTTGCTCTTCTGGGCATTGAAGGTGTAACGGATAGAGATATCCAGACGATGGCTACGGCTTCGTGTTTTCTGCACAGTGTAGAAGAAACCACAATCGTGAGCCATATCCTGCACGCTACGCTGGAACACATCGTTGATGCTGGCACGCAGGCACAGGGCATCGTTCTTCAGCCAGCACTTCTGTACCACAAAACGGATGTTGTATGAAGGCGAGAGTATACGGAAGTTCAGTACATCACCCTTGGTCTGGATGCTGGCATTGGCCTCCAACTGCCAACTGTGCTTAAAGCGGAAAGTGTTGTTCAGGTCGAAGAAGAAGATGGGCTTGGTGAAAGACACATCCGTCTTGCCTGTGGCACTACGAGGATCGTCGTAGGTCATTGTGTTCCAGAACTTCTGTCCGCCGATCGTCCAGCTTGGACTATATACACCCCATGTGGGATTGGCCGAAAGGAAGATGGCCAGATTGCGAACGGGATCGGACAAGTTAGTCTGCTTCATCAGCATGATACCCTCGTTGTTATAGGCCATGGGCACCTGAGTGATGGTGTTATCACGACGTTCGTAGGCAGCAAACAAATTAATCCACTTCCAACGGGCATTGATGCTCACCTCCTGCATAGTGGCATTCTTGAGTTTCGAGTCGCCCTGCGACAGGGTATAAGAGTTCAGATAGTAAATATGGTCGTTCAGTGAGCTGTACTTCG
>JAEETC010000169.1 GCA_016286585.1 Prevotella sp.
AACATGTCAATGATATTTTCGTGCAAAGGTACGACAAAAAAGTGGAAAGTGAGGAGTGAAGAGTGAAGAAAATGCTGCTACCTTAATTTTTTTAACTTTTAAAAGATGGCAATTCGAGTAATTCATCATTTAGAACGGCAGTCCAACGGCAAAATGAAAAGCCAGATCCCTGCTCAGTCTTGGGTGAATCAAGGGAAAGTGGGCATCGTCGTCTTCATAAGCGGGATTGACGGCCTTCATGCCCAGATCTAAACGCAGGATGAAGTAGTCGAAGTTCAGTCGAAGTCCCATGCCATAACCCACGGCTATATCGTCGAGCATTCTCGACAGTTTCAACTGACCGCCCTCCTGCTCGGGATAATAACGAAGAGTCCAGATGTTACCTGCATCGAGGAAGAGGGCGCCGTAGAACTTCCAGAACAGATATGAACGGTACTCCATGTTCAGGTCGAGCTTCAAGTCGCCAGTTTGTGTGATGAAGTTAATCCTACCGTCCTTGTCCTTATACCGTCCAGGCCCCAGGCTTCTGACACTCCAGCCTCTTACGCTGTTGGCACCACCGGCGAAATAGCGTTTCTCGAAAGGCAGCACGCGGCAGTTGCCATATGGATAGGCGATGCCTAATCCTGCATGGAACACCAATTGGTTGTTATCGCCTTCATACAGCCGATGGATGAAGTCGATGTCAGCTTTGACATATTGGGCAAAGGCAATGTTGAATACCTGATATTGTCCGAGACTGTTCTGAGAGGCCCTGAAAGCGTGGGCATAGAGGTTCAACAGGTTTCCGCCCGTCTCAAGGTTCGTCTTCAGCGCCGTGTGACCGTTGTTATAGGCATAGCCAAAGCCTGTCTTCATGATAAGCAGGTCTTCGTAATTGTAGCTCAGGATTGCGTTCGAATTTGATGTATTATCGAGATATTCTTCGCGGAAGGTCTTGCTGATCCAAGGCATAAACACATAGTTCAGGTCTATCAGGTCCATCCTGTAACTATTGAAACTATTCTGGGGCTTCCACTGGTAATGCCATCCTGCCGAAAGTACCCTTCGGAGGAATTCCGGACGGTCTTGCGAGTCGTAGAGCAACGATACCTCGCTGGTGGCGATGATACCTCGCCGAAACTCAGAACTCAGGAACGGTATGATGAAACGCGGGAACGACAATCGGCTCTCAACGCTATACTCAAAGAAGTCTTGATTGCTGTAACCTTCCAGTCCGCGGATAGCCTCATAGGCGCCTCTCAACTGCACGCTCAGCACCTCAGAACCTTTAAACAAATTTCTGTTCTGATATGTCAGTGCAGCAGCTGCTCCAAGATCGCCCGCCGTGTTCGTTCCCTCCGGCTGGAAACTGATAGTAGACGGTTTGTTGGTCTGTATCTGTATATGAGCGTCGAGCAACGTGGTATCGGCCACTTGCTCGTAGCTAATGTTCGTATATTTCACAGCACTCAGGCGGCCAAAGTGGTTGTAGGTGTTCTGTAGGTCGGCTGCCGAATAGAAATCTCCTTTTCTGATAAATGTATTCTCTTTCAGCACATGGTCACGGAGATGAATGGCCGAGTCGCCCACATTACCGCTCTGAAACACCACGTCCCTGACCCTATAACGACTGTGCAAACTGCTACTATCCTCTGCCTCTCTCCGATACTTATGAAGGATCATCGATAAGCCGACACTATGGTCCCGGGCGTTCTTCCTTGCACGGTAGTTGATAAACTCTTTATGGAAACGGAAATAGCCTCGGTCCTGAAGATACGAGGTGATCTGGCTGCGCTCCGTGTTCAGGGCATCGGCGCTGAACTGCATGCCTGGGCGCAGGGTTCCCCCACGCTTTGACAGGATATCGGCGATAACAGAGTCCTGGATGTCGGTCGCATAGCTGCTGATCGTGTAGGCCGGACCGGGACGCAGTACGTAGATGGCTTTCACCTTCCGTTTCCGTTTGTCGAGATACAACGACACCTCGGCATCCAGATAACCTTTGTTCTGTAGCGCTTGTTTCAGGTCTTCACAACTGAGTCTTGCCAGCAGCGTGTCATATACTACAGGTGCCTCGCCTATGGAGCGCAGTACACGGTTCACTAACGAACTGTCGCGCCCAGAGAGTGAATAGATGCCAAGCGGCACTTTAACCATCGAAAGCCATCGGCTGTTAGTCTTCTGGCGAACATACTCCTTCATGGCCGTTGTGTTGATATCCTTATACGAACCATCAGTCACCACGCGCACCTTGTTCAGCATATAAGAGTCTTCAGGCAAATGACGCGAAACAGAACAGCCGCACAAAAGAATAGCGCCTGCTGCCAGAGTCAAACAACATCTGATAAACGTCTTTTCCATTCGCCTGTTGGATAATCAACTGCAAAATTACAAAAAAAGCCAAAGATTACACAGATTATCGTAGAAATTTTGTATCTTTGCACATAAAATCAGCGTAAATTTGTGTAATAAGCGTCATATGCAGTTCAATGATTAGCAAGAATCAAATCAAATTTGTCCACCAGTTGGAACATAAGAAGTTCCGCCGTGTCGAGGGTCTTTTTGTGGCAGAGGGCACAAAGGTGGTGGGTGATCTACTCGCTCATTATAAACCCCGCGAAGTCTTCGCTACAAGCGAGTGGCTCGCAGATCATCAAGGTGACTATACCACTCAGGAAGTCACCGACGACGAGCTCCGCCGTCTCAGTTTTCTTCAGCATCCCCAGCAAGTGTTAGCCCTCTTCCCCATACCCGAGCCTCTGTCGCCAACAACTACAGCAGCAAATGCTTCACTCTTCAATCTTAACTCTTCACTCTCTCTTGCCCTCGACGGTATTCAAGACCCCGGCAATCTCGGCACCATCATCCGCATAGCCGACTGGTTTGGCATTACCCACATTTTCTGTAGCGATGATACGGCTGACGCTTGGAACCCGAAGGTGGTTCAGGCAACCATGGGCAGCATCGCGCGTGTGAACATTATTTATTTAAATCTGTCGCAGTTCATCGACAAGCTGCCACCCAACTATCCCGTCTATGGTACCCTACTCGACGGCGAAGATATCTACACCCAACCGCTCACGCCTCACGGTCTCATTGTCATGGGCAACGAGGGAAATGGCATCTCTCAGGAGATCCGTTCACGCGTCAACCATCGCTTGCTGATACCCAGCTACCGTACTGATGACACAGCCGATAGCCTTAACGTGGCCATTGCTACAGCTATCACCTGCGCCGAGTTCCGACGCCGCAGCTATTAATATGAAAAAGGGAACCTTCTCAGGCTCCCTTTTTTTGAACCATAAGCATTACAGAAAAAATGTCTGTATTGCTTAATGGAGTTTGAATGATATTTATCTCACGATAAACATAATTCCTTTTTAACCTTAATAATCTAATACCATGAAAAACACGATGCAAATTTAGAAATATATTTTAATATAACCTCATTACATCATCACTTTTAACGATTGTTTAAGATATCATCTTCCCATTTAAGAATATTTTGCAACTTCAACGATGCTATGCGTTTCTGTTGTGCACTGTTCCAGGGGATATCTTTCACCATCGGTTGCCAGTCAGTGGAATATACACGACAGGTGCTCTCGCCGTATAGAGAGTCTGTCAGGAAAGTCTCTACAAAGGCAACCACCTGACGAACAGAGTCCACCGGCTGGTCGAGTGTCATCAGCAAGAGATCCACTCTCAGGCCGTCGCTCATGCGGATAGAGAGACTGTCGTCAGTCAATGCTGTCATCTCGCTGGTGCCAGCCAGGCGATTGGTCACCTCAGCCTTCATGCCAGAATCTATGAAGTCAATGAAGTCCAGCCGATTATTAAGTGTGAGATACGGCATCAGCGAGTCGGGCATCTGTTTAAAGACATCCCGTATGATCAAATCCTGTGCAGATGCGAAATGAGGAATGAGTAATGAGAGATGAGTAATGATGATTACCACACAAGCGCAAAGCCTGTCACTCATAAAATCACGCCACATTCTTCGCCTATAAATGCAATCAACATTTCTCATCTCCCATTCCTCATTTCTCATTAATAAATCATCCTCTGCCTTCTCTTAAGTCCTTCACACGGACAGCCTTGCCCTCGCTCATAGGCAGAGAGCCCTTCTTCACCAACTTCACCTGGGGCTTCAGCAGGATCTCACTCTTCAGGGCTGCCTGGATGTCCTTCGTCATATTCTGAATATCAGGGAAGATATCCGACTCCAGTCCTTCAAGCTCTACCTCAACCGTCATCACATCGCTGTCATTAACGGTATCAAGCGTGATTAGATAGTTGCTGCCCAAGCCAGGATACTGCACCAGGACTTTCTCCACCTGCATCGGGAAGACGTTGACACCCTTGATGATGAACATATCATCAGTACGACCCTTGATGCGGTCAATACGGCGATGAGTACGTCCACACTTACACTCACCAGGGATGATGCGGGTGAGGTCACGGGTGCGATACTTCAGCACAGGCATCATATCGCGGTCAAGAGTGGTCAGCACCATCTCACCCATCTGACCATCGGGCACAGGCTCCAAGGTTTCAGGATCAACAATCTCCACGATGTAGTTGTCCTCCCAGAGGTGCATGCCCTCCTGATACTTACACTCAAAGGCCACACCAGGACCATTCATCTCTGTCATACCAAACGAGTTGTAGGCCTTGACATCCAGCACACGCTCAATACGACGACGCTGCTCCTCAGTATGTGGCTCTGCTCCGATACAGAGTGTGTGGAGTTTCAGATCTTTTGGATCAATACCTTCTTCCCTAATGGCCTCTGCCAAATAGATGGCATAAGAGGGTATGGCATGAAGGACGGTGGTACCAAAGTCCTTGATGAACTTGATCTGGCGCTTGGTGTTACCAGCAGCAGCAGGAACAGTCATAGCACCCAGCCACTCTGCACCATACTGGAAGCCCAGACCGCCAGTGAACATACCGTAGCCTGAGGAGTTCTGGAAGATGTCACTCTTGCGGCAACCCACCATATAGAGGTTACGGGCAATCATGTTGGCCCATGAACAGATGTCATGCTCTGAATAGACCACCACACAGGGATTACCCGTTGTACCACTGGTAGAGTGGATACGGATGGCATCGTCCAGACTTCTGCCTACGAGGCCATAGGGATAGTTGTCGCGCAGATCCTGCTTCGTGGTGAAGGGGATCTTGCGGAGGTCTGCCAGCGAGTTGATGGAGTCAGGCGTGATGCCAAGATCTCCCAGACGCTTCTTGTAGAAAGGAGAGTTCAAGGCGACCTTGATGCTCTCCTTGAGTTTCTTCACTTGCAGCACTTCCAGCTGCTCTCTTGGCATTTTCTCGATTTCCGGCTGCCAGCATTCGCCGTCAGGCTTGATAGTAGCCATGATTTTCTCGTCAGTCATATTTTTTACGATTTATAGATTTATATTCATTTTGATAATTGCATCATCATGACGGCAGAGAGGCCCGCAGTCTCTGTACGCAGGCGACTCTTACCCAAATGGACGGACTGCCAGCCAGCCTCAATGGCCTGGCGCACCTCTTCGATGGAGAAGTCTCCCTCAGGACCAATCAATACCGTGGCATCCTCAGAGTCAGAGGGCTTCTGCAACTCGTCGAAGAGGTAGGTGCGAGGAATCTCGTCGTAGCAGTGGGCGATGTATTTGCGGCCTTCGCGTGGCTGGCTGATGAAAGTCTTGAAGGCCGTCATCTCATGAACGACAGGCATCCAGGCTTTGTGACTCTGCTTGACAGCAGACACCACGATCTTCTCGATACGAGGCAGTTTGACGACACGTCGCTCAGAGAACTGGCAATCGAGGAATGAGAGTTCATCGATGCCTATCTCTGTGATCTTCTCCGTCATCCACTCCATGCGGTCTATCATTTTTGTCGGAGCAATAGCTAGGTGCACATGGCCTTCCCATTGGCGCTCCTGAGGCAAGTTTTCCACAATCTCATAGTAGCAATGGTGAGAGGAAGCCTCTGTTACCTGAGCACGGTAGTAGTTCCCTACCCCATCCATCAGGAACAGTTCGTCGCCCACCTTCAGTCTCAGCACGCGGATGGCATGCTGGCACTCATCGGCAGGCAACTCTCTATGTTGCGCGGCATCTGGAACGTAGAAGTAACGAGCCTCTTTCACCTTTTCACTTTTTTACCTTTTCACTTTTTCTCCGGGTGGAACACAAGGGCGAAGGACACACCGACAATCAGAGCGAAAGCGGCAAAGATGAACCAACAGGTAGTCCAGTCACCCAGCAGGTAACCATTGTCCCAGTGACAGTAGTAGTTCACAATCTCTCCTGCTGCCAGCGTACCGATGGTGGCACCAAGGCCGTTGGTCATCATCATAAACAGTCCCTGAGCCGAAGCCTTGACAGAAGGCTCACACTCCTGATCGACGAAGATACCGCCCGATACATTGAAGAAATCGAAGGCCACACCATAGACGATGCAGGAGAGGATAAACATAATCACGCCAGGCATCGCCGGATTACCCACACCGAAGAAACCGAAGCGGAACACCCAGGCGAACATCGACATGAGCATCACCACCTTGATGCCATATCGTTTCAGGAAGAACGGAATCATCAGGATGCATAGCGCTTCGCTGATCTGAGAGATACTCGTGAGCAGCGTTGCGTTGTTGGCGGCAAACGATGTGGCCACCGCTGCATCGGTACTACCCTTGAAACTCGTGATAAAGGGTCCTGCATAACCATTGGTCACCTGCAGACACATACCCAGTAAAGCAGAGAAAATGAAGAACAGAGCCATTTTCTTCGTCTTGAACAGCTTGAAGGCGTTCAGACCGAAACTCTCTGCCAACGACACTTTCTGGTTCTTCTTTGTCAACTTGCACTCCGGCAGTGTGAAGCAATACAGGAAAAGGATGAAGCTCAACAGACCGGAAACAAAGAACTGCATATAGGTATATTGGAACTTATGGGGATTCT
>JAEETC010000027.1 GCA_016286585.1 Prevotella sp.
ATTTATTACTAAATGTTTCTTTTGGTATTTTTGCTTTTCTGCCACAAGGATGGGTGTTTATGATTCTAATAATGTTATTGGAATCCTTCATCATGTCTGAATTGTTATGCAAAAGCAAATTGAATAAAAGAATAACTTCAATAGTCTTTTTTAGTAATTTTATCAGTGGATTATTTGGTATTATTACAACGATGATTATTTATGGAGGATGGGTCCTGGTTGTCTGGTTCCCTTGGGTGAGTAGTCATGAGATTAATATCTCATCTACTCATGAACTCATTGGTTTTATGGTCTTTTATTTTGTCGCTTTTATCTTGTCCGTGCTTATAGAGTTATTGATTAACCACTTCAAATTACGTAAAATTTATCCTGCAGGAAAAATATTAAAAGCAACAATATTGGCCAATATAGCTAGTTACTTAGTGGGTAGTGTAGCATTATATTCTTATAGTTTCTCTTGACTATCACAACTGTGACCATTTCGTATAGAGGCTCCAATTATTGTCAATAAAATTCATTGTGTCGTCATCGCTTAGGGCGCTTTTTGTATCTATCTGATTATCAAGGGCTTATTTGGATGCGGAGTTTGGGCTAGGGAAAGTCGGACTTTACAGGCAGGAAAGTCAGAGTTTCCTGCCACCTTTCTCCCAGAAACCAGCCACCTTTCTCTGAGAAAGCCCTAAAGGGAAATTTGGTGTAAAATTATTTGATTGTATGCAGAATTATACCTTTGAGCTTGCTCGAAGGTACTCATGTTCGAAAATTCCCAAATATATTTGGAATTTTACTCACTTATTCGTACCTTTGCACCCAAATTATTAATAGGAATATGGATATTAAGCATCAATTCGCCAAAAAGCTGATGGAGATTCAGGCCATCAAGCTGCAGCCGAACGACCCGTTTACGTGGGCCTCGGGCTGGAAGTCACCCATCTATACCGATAACCGCAAGACGCTGTCGTTTCCCAGTCTCCGTTCGTTCGTGAAACTGGAACTCTGTCATGCCATCCAGGAGTATTTCCCTGAGGCTGAGGCCGTTGCAGGCGTCGCTACAGGCGCCATCGCTCAGGGAGCACTCGTCGCAGACCAGCTGGGACTGCCCTACAGCTATGTCCGTCCGAAGCCGAAGGATCACGGCATGGGCAATCAGGTGGAAGGTGAGATCAAGAAAGGAGCAAAGGTGGTCGTGGTGGAAGACCTGATCTCCACGGGTGGCTCGTCGCTGAAGGCTGTTAAGGCCCTGCGCGAATACGGTGTGGAGGTCATCGGCATGGTCGCCTCGTTTACCTATGGCTTTCCTGTGGCTGAGCAGGCTTTCGAGGAGGCTGGCGTGAAACTGATCACACTGAGCAACTACGAGGCTGTGATCGAGGAGGCCGCCAAGACGGGCTATATCAAGGAAGAAGACAAGGCCGTGCTCGCCGAATGGCGCAAGAGCCCGGAAACGTGGAAACAATAGACAAAAGAACTTTTTTAGACAGAAGAACAGAAGAACATAATGGCTGCGCCAGAAGGGGAGAATATATATATGTACTTTTGTTCTTATGTCAAAAAAGAAAAAAATAAAAAGTAAGTAGATTATGTCAATATTTGGAGGAGATTCAAAATTCGAGAGTAGCATCAAGTTTGTGCCATACCCGCAGGAGGCCGTGTATCGTAACATCAGCGACCTGCGCAACCTGGAGAAGGTGCAGGATCGGATTCCGGAGGACAAAGTTAATGATTTAACGTTCGACGAGGACACGGTGGGAGTCAATGTCGCCCCCGTTGGCGAACTGAAGTTGCGCATCTGTGAGCGTGAGGAGCCGAAGTGCGTGAAGTTTGAGACCGTGCAGTCACCCGTGCCGTTCAACGTGTGGATTCAGGTATTGCCCGTCGACGAGGCCTCATCAAAGATGAAGGTCACGGTGAAGGCCGATCTCAACCCGTTCATCAAGAGCATGGTCGAGAAGCCGCTTCAGGAGGCCGTCGAAAAGATTGCCGACGCCTTGGCGCAAGTGCAATATACATAAGAACGGTTTAAGACATAAGAACGTGTATTTTAGACAGAAGAACATAAGAACAAAAGAGCTGCGCCAAGAAATATAGAAATAATATGTTCTTATGTTCTTATGTCTTAAAAAGAAAGAGTTCTTATGTCAAAATGAAGTAATATGTAATTTCTGTCATTATGAAATTGTGGGAAAAGAATTTTGAGATCAACAAGGAGATTGAGCGGTTCACCGTGGGACGGGATCGCGAGATGGATCTCTATCTGGCCAAGTACGACGTGCTGGGCTCGATGGCCCATATCACCATGCTAGAGAGCATCGGACTGTTGGAGAAAGACGAGCTGGCGCAGCTGCTGGCAGAGTTGAAGAACATCTACCAGCTGGCAGAGCGCGGCGAGTTTGTGATAGAGGACGATGTGGAGGATGTGCACTCCCAAGTGGAGATGCTGCTCACCCGCAAGCTCGGCGATATGGGTAAGAAGATCCATTCGGGACGTTCACGTAACGATCAGGTGCTCGTTGACCTCAAGCTCTTCACCCGCCATGAGTTGAAGGAGATCGCCGACGAAGTGAAGAGCCTCTTCGACGAACTCATCCAGAAGAGCAACCAGTATAAGGATGTGCTCATGCCTGGCTATACGCACTTGCAGATAGCAATGCCGTCGAGCTTCGGACTGTGGTTTGGTGCCTATGCCGAAAGTCTGACAGACGATATGCTCTTCCTGCAGGCCGCCTATAAGATGACCAACCGCAACCCGCTCGGCTCGGCTGCCGGCTACGGCTCATCGTTCCCCCTGAACCGCACGATGACCACAGAACTATTGGGCTTCGACTCGATGGACTACAACGTGGTCTATGCCCAGATGGGTCGCGGCAAGATGGAGCGCAACGTGGGCTTCGCCATCGCCACCATCGCCGGCACGCTGGCGAAGATGGCCTTCGATGCCTGTCTGTTCAACTCCCAGAACTTCTCGTTCGTGAAGCTCCCCAAGGAGTGCACGACGGGTTCCAGCATTATGCCCCATAAGAAGAATCCTGATGTCTTCGAGCTTATTCGCGCCAAATGTAACAAGCTCCAGTCGCTGCCCCAGCAGGTGACGCTCATCATGAACAACCTACCCGTGGGTTATTTCCGCGACCTGCAGATCATCAAGGAGGTGTTCCTGCCTGCCTTCGGCGAACTGAAAGACTGTCTGCAGATGGCGGCCTACATTATTAATAAAATAGAGGTGAACGAACATATCCTCGACAATCCGATGTACGACCCGATGTTCAGCGTCGAGGAGGTCAATCGTCTGGCTGCCAATGGGATGCCCTTCCGCGATGCCTACAAGAAGGTGGGTCTCGACATCGAAGCTGGCAAGTTCAAGGCCAGTCATGACATCCACCATACCCACGAAGGCTCCATCGGCAACCTTTGCAACCCGCAGATCCAGACCCTCATGCAGCAGACACTCGACGGTTTCAATTTCGAGCGCATGACCACAGCAGAAGCCGCCCTTCTTGGATAGACATAGAAACTTTTTTTGACATACGAATTTTAGACATAAGAACAAAAGGACATAAGAATTAATATGGTAAAGTCAAGGAAGAATAAAAATATGTTCTTATGTTCTTATGTCAAAAAAAGAATATGTCCTTATGTTCTTATGTCTTTAAAAAAATGTTTGCTTGTTCTTCTGTCTTTGCTTGTTCTTCTGTCTTTATCAGCCTGCAATAGCGAGGATGTCATCTATCGCGAGTACCAATGTTACTTCCTCTTCGACACGCAGCTGCACCCCCAGCCCTGTCAACTGACGGCGATTATCGGCAACCCAGGCCATTTCTGTAAGGTTGAGGCTGAGATGAGGAATAACGTCCGTCATCTGAAGACCACTCGCAACTACGACGGGGCAACTCAAGACATCCTCCTCAGCACCGACCGCGAGAACCAGCAGCGCTGTACCCTCGGAGCCGGTAACTGCATCATTATCGGCACCAGCAGCTACGACAACACCTTTATCGCCTATGAAGGCCAATGCCCCAACTGTCTCAACCAATACGGCGGCACCCGTTATCCCCTGTCCTGGCAGAACAACGGCCAACAGCTCCATTGCACCAAGTGCGGCCGCAGCTACGATGTGAACAACGGCACCGTCGTCAGCGACGGCGGCGGCCACCAACTATACCGCTATAATGCCGGCTTCGATGGTCAGATGATTCGTGCCTGGAACTGACATAACGGAGCCGTCAAGTGTGTGTTAAATGACAAATACACCACTTGGCGGCTCTGTTCAAAACAGAAGGATTAACACTGACATGATAAGTACGTCGATGCAAAGATACAACAGATTTCCTTATCTTGCAATACCACCATCAAGGTTGACACACCATAAGATTGCAAAACATTGAATCTCAGTGATTTGACGCTGTTCGGCATACGCTTTTGACACAAAGACGGATAGAGATTCATAAATAATTCACACCCCTAAGCACCATTCTTCAAACTTTTTTGTATCTTTGCAGTCGAAATGAAGCATTTGGTATTTTGGTTTTTGGCACTCGCCTGCCTGATATCCAGCTGTCAGCAGGATGGTATGACTTCTTCCCGTCAGAAGAAGTATAGCGATAGTGCGACCATCTATCAGGATATGGCCTGGCAGGAGATGTTTGCCGACTCCCTTATGCAAGCCGAGACACATGCATACCGTGCCTTTATGCTTAGCCAGGACTCTACCCTCGAATGCGGAGCCCTTTCACTCCTCTGCTACATTTATTATCGCGAGGGTAAGCAACAGGAACTGCAATTGCTGATGCAGACTCTGTCGCCTGATGTCTATATGAATGTAATGGATGTGCAGATGCAGGTGGAGCATACCAAAGCTGCGCAAAAACGGCAGCTATATGCTTTTGCAGTCATCCTTCTGCTCCTGCTGCTTGGTTGTGTCGCCCTTTGGTATCTCCATCGTATCAAGATGCTTTCACGTTCCTACCAACAACGTATTGTTTCCGTCAGACATGAGTTAACAGAACAGCTTAAACATCTTGGAACAACACCATCAGCAGATTCTTTCGGACATCATCATGAATTGCCGACGATTCAGGAGACCAAAGCCGGTATCGATGTTCTGTTCGCCATCATCAACGACCAGAATATCAGTCAGATGGGAAAGGCCGAGGAACAGGCTCTGCTCAAGGCTATTCCCCTTATCGACCCAACTCTAACCACGATTCTTGAAAAGGCCTCTTCGACGCTGACGCCCAAGGAGACTTTCTTCTGTGTGATGGAATACTACGGTAAGACTGATAAGCAGAAGGCCCGCTCTTTCTGCTGTTCGGAACAGGCCGTCCGCAGCACCAAGAGCAGGCTCAACAAGAAAATGGATATCAGCGTGCTTCGTCCTGAATGATATAATCGAAGCAGTCGAAATCCTTGAATCCCATTGCTTCCAACTGTTTCCGACTTTCAGCAATATCCTTTTCTGTATTGTAATCTAAGATATGTGGCAGCCGGATAGTAACTTTCTTTGGGTCTTCATGGGCAGATAGCCAACGGAGGTTGTCAATGACCCGACTATTGCTGATGGAGGTATAACGGCGATAGATCTCCGGATTCATGTCTTTCACATCTATATAATAATGATGAACGAAGGGAGCCACAGTCTGTAAATTCCTAAGACTGACGTTCAAGGATGTTTCAACAGAAATATGCCATTCTGCCGGCATCAGCTTGCAGAAACTGACGATTTCATCGCTTCTTAGGAGTGGCTCCCCTCCTCCAAACGTCACGCCACCAGCAGTTGCCTTGAAATACAAATCGTCCACTATCACCTCATTGAGAATGTCCAGAGCATCCATCCTCTGCCATACACCGTCTTCCCTGAGGCACTGTGCATTCAAACAGTACTTACAGCGCAACGGACAACCGTGGAAGGCTACCAGCGTGGTTACACCCTTCCCATCGGTGGCAAGACGGTGACGGCAGATACCTATCAGTGGCGTTTTCATTTTAGGCGGAAGTTTACGGGAACTGCGAATTTAACTCTGACAGGTTCTCCATTCTGCATGGCAGGTATCCACTTCGGCATCGATTTGACAGCACGCAACGCTTCTTCGTCAAATGCCTTTTCAAGGCTTTTCACAACCGTTATGTCTGAGAGGCTACCGTCTTTTTCAACTACAAAGGTGATAACAACCCTACCTTGAATACAAATTTCTTCGTATCCTTCCGGATAATTAATATGTTCTGACAAGTAATTAAGCAAGGCTTGGGGTCCACCAGGAAAAGACGGCATTTGTTCAACAACATCACCCATAAGTGTTGGCTGAGTTTCTCCTACATCAGAAGGCTCTGTTTGTGGAATAACGGCATCAGCATTGCCTAACACCTCAAAGGGCAGGCCTTCATCAAGTGATTCTTGCGTTATCGAATCCGTGCCTTTATTCGTTTCATGGAAGGCGACTTTAGCCGTACGTTTCTTGACCTTCGAAGGTTCTTTCTCAATGATGACCGTATCAACAGGCGAGTGATATTCCACATCCCCGTCAATCTGTATTGCTGGTTCCCTCAAGACTTTCCCTACCGTCAGCTTACTTTGTTCTTCACTCATGGTGGCTACCTTCTTCGCCTTATCACCGCAACCGACAAGTGCAGACAGTCCTGCAGAAATCCCCATGATGGCAACAGCCTTCCCCAACTGTCTGCGGATGTTCAACTGGGACTCAAGATACCTCACCTCTGCCTCGCATGCCGGACAAGTACCCCGGCACTCACCCTGATGGTGACACTCACGCGGTTCATACTTAATCTCATTGGCATCGGCCACCTGCTTTCGGATGGTCTTCAGCACATTGCAAATAGATTTTCCTCTTGTCATGATCGTAAATGTTTTGATTTGATGATGCAAAGATACAACAAAAAAGGTCCTTTGTCAAGAGCCCTTAGCTTATTGACACGAACTCACAACCTTATCGCATTGATAGACAGACGATTAAGATATCTGTCAATGACTCTTTGACACAGATGTCTGAGTATGTGTCTGGTCTTAGGAACACAGAGTGCACAACGTTCCTGGGTGCACCCGTTATCCCACTTTTCTCTTAAATAACGTTAACCCGAAGCAGTATTTCGGGCTTTTTCCTATCTATACTATTGAGACAAGGCAAGAAAAGTGTTATATTTGCATGAAGATAGTCCACGAATGAGAGAACTGGCATTAATAATAGTCTTCCTATCATGGTTCCCCTGGCTGACGGTAGTCCAAGCCCAGGGCACAGGGACAACGCATCTCTATGCCGTCATCGTTAACGGTGGGCGCAACCGTCTGACGAACCATGAGCGTTATTGGAACGACTGTGCCTTTCTTTATCAGACACTTCGCCAGACCTACCATGTACCCAAGAGGAACATTACCGTGCTGATGAGCGACGGCGGCCTGCCATACGAGGATATGCTGAGAGACGATGGCAGAGGTTTTATCTCATCGCCAGAAGATCTTGACGGCGACGGGCAGGGCGATGTGAACCATCCAGCCACCCGCGAGATGCTGGTCAATGCGATGCTCTCCCTATCAAGGCGGCTGACGGCTGACGACCATCTCTTCCTATTCTTTATCGATCATGGCGGTACGACAGACCGACAGTCAGACTCGTTCGTCTGGCTATGGAATGACGAGCGGATGGAAGACTACACGCTGGGCTCGCTGTTGGGGCTGTTTCAAGTGGCATCGGTCAATGTCCTGATGGGACAATGCTACTCTGGCGGATTTGTAGACAACCTCATGCGCAATGGGCTTGTCATGGCAACGGCTTGCAGAGGCGACGAGCAGTCGTGGCAGAGTCCTGACAGACCATACGACGAGTTTGTCTACCATTGGACGTGCGCTGTCAACGGGGCAGATTCAGATGGGAACAGGATTGTCGCCGATGCCGACGGCGACGGGCAGGTGTCGATGGCCGAGGCCTTTGAATATGCCAGAAGTCATGATCGTGTGAAAGAAACACCACAATATGCCTCATGGCCTGAGCAGTTGGGGGAGCAATGGACGTTTGCCAATGCCAACAGCGGGACGCTGGGTATCAGGGAAATGAATAGTGAGGAAATGGCAAATGACAAGCCTGCCGGCATCTGGACTATCTCCGGCATTCGTCGGCAAGATGCCAACACCCACGATGTATACATCGAGCGACGGGCAGGAAAGGTCAGAAAAATAGTAAGATAATGTTGACTATTAAAATATATAAGGTATGAGACAGAAGATGATTTGTTGGATAGTGGGCTTGATATTCGGCATCATGCCGATGATGGGCGCCAATGTGACGGACAGTCCGGAGCATCTCGCATTCGGCAAGATCTGGATGGAAGGAGGCTGTCGGGCAAGGCAGGTTCAGTGCCTGCATGTCGAGGTGACGAACACAGGTCTTTTGGACTACCAAGGCTGGTGGGATGTGAGAGACATCAAGACAGGGAAGAGACTGGGCGAAAGCGACACCTACGGAGATTTCAACGTAGGCGAGGTGGACGTGAAAGCAGGCGAGACAAAGGATGTGACAATATGGTTCTTCTTTATCCAGCCTGACAGCTTCGAACTGTCGATAGTAAGCTCAGGCACCAGGTTGTTCGACTATACTGTTGACATCGGCGAGAATGTCGCCCCCAAGATTACAGGTAACCTCCGGGTGGATATGCTCGAAAGGACTGACGATGGAAACATTCTCTATGGCGACTATGCCCACTTCAGAATTACAGGAACGGCAACGCTCACCAATGAGGACGAGAACACCATCTTCGCCTGGGGTGGCTTTATGGATGGTGGCGGCAGCGGCATTCAGGTCGCCGTCAGCCCTCAGCTCTTTGGTCCTTACGTTGCGTACCAACACTTATACAGCTTAGCCTCTGAGCTGAAGAGCGGTCAGACCGTCACCAAGGATTTTGAATTTGAGTTTACCGCCACGCCAGAGGATGGCAAGGAATACGGTATTAGCCTGGATGTCTTAGGCAATGACGTTGACCAGATTCTTTTTACCGTTAAGCCGTGTACGAATACCTATTGGACGGCCGACGGCCACGTGAAGCCTTTGCCTGTGGAGGCTGGCCAGGTGCTGAAGGTGCCCTGCGAGGCGTTCGCCGTAGACCTGCGCGGACAATATGAGATGAACACCGTGTTCTCCATCGACACCTCGGAAGCCAATCCCAACTGTCTCTACTTCTTGGGATACCTCGACAACGTGCCGCAGGGGTTCACATCGAAGACAAATATCATCCGCGATTACGATGCAAAGGAGATCATCATCAATGCCGATTACGACTACTATTGTCCGATGCCCTTCAAGGCCAAGACGGCACTCTTCACCTATACCCCTGTCAGCGAGGTGATGGGGCCTGCAAATACTTATATGAGCCAGATTATGTCGGGCACCGTCATACTGCCCTTCGAAACCCAGCAGCCCTGGCTTGACTACGTCAATGATTCCAACCAGGAGAGTTCCTTCTTAAACGAATATCTGCGTATAGCCCAATTTAAAGGAAGCAACGGCACCGATCTGGTTTTTGAACCAGTCACCAGCCCGACGTTTCATAGTTACGAACCTTATCTGATATACTATATCATACCCTCGCCTATAAGCTTCCTCTCAGAAGACGTGACAATTCCCAGTACCAGAAAGGCGATGCAGACCAGTCAAGATGGCATTTTCTCTTTTGAAGGCTCCACCACGACGACGACAGCCGAAAGGGATACCTACATCTGGAATTGTGACCATTATTGTTTCTACCTGAATCACGAGCCCAAGCAAGTGCGCCCGTTTACCGCCATCATGCATATCGATACAAACTTGATTAATCTCCCTGATGGTTTGCCAGAGGTGCTCAAATATACCCTTGATTCTAACTCAGGATTCAACCCCTCCCTAATAACAGCCGTCAATAGCACCTCGCAGTATCCGCAGGCCGTCTACTCTCTTAGCGGCCAGCGGGTGGGAACGGCAGAATATGCCAATGGCAGACTCTCGGCAGAAGGACTGAGGCCAGGGTTGTATATCGTTGGGGGTCGTAAGATTGTTGTGAAATAAAGGGCATGGAAACTGGGCGCGTCAGGCAGATCGTAGAGCAATGCCAGCAGGGTAACCGCGAGGCATTCGGAGAGTTGTACACGCTGATGCACGACCCGTTGCTCAAAGTATGCCAACGCTTCGTGCCCGACGAGAACACTTCCGAAGACCTGCTCCATGATGCGTTCCTGCTGATATTCAGCAAGATCGGATCGCTAAAGGACACCTCAAGGGCCGAGGCCTGGATGCAGAAGGTGACGTCTAACCTGTCGCTGGCCTATCTGCAGCATCGCAAACAACAGCCCGTCGTTCCCCTCGATGACATAAAGGATGCGACTGTCGTGCCTACATCCGTGGAGGCTGTCGGGACCTACGAGGACATTATGGAACTCGTAGACCAGTTGCCCAACAGCTACCGTCGCGTGTTCCGACTTTCTGTGCTCGAAGGGATGAGTCATCAGCAGATAGCCAACCTGCTTAACATCGACCCTCACACCTCCTCGGCAGAGCTGTTCCGGGCCAAGAAAATGCTGAAGCGCTCGCTCGTCGTCTTGTTGCTCGGGCTGATGGCCATCGGCGTGCCCATCGGCTTGTGGCATCTCCTGCAGCAGTCTGAAGGCCAGGAGACAGCCCAGCAACAGCCGCCTTCGGGCCAGGAACCAGCACCTAAACTGGAAGAAACGTCTGAGGAGACTGATGGCTTACCCAGACTTAACCAACAGTTTACCCAGCCTAAACTGACAGTTTACCTAGCCCAAACTGACAGTTTACCTAGGCTAAACTCCGAGTTACCTGCCAGCTTAGTGGCAGAAACCAGGCAGGTGGATAGCACTTTAGTGCGTGAAGAGTCGCAGCCAGCCCCATCCTCACATCCAAAAGACACGCCTCGAAAAACAAACCTCGAGATGCCTGAAGTGCCAATAAGAACTATCACCCGCCAGGAAGACTGGGTGATCCAACTGGCTTACAGCGGCATCAACAGCCATCCAACGTTTAATTTGCCTTATGGCGAGAAGGACATGAACGACCCAGAGATAGATACCATCACCCACCACCGCCTGCCCATCACCGTAGCCCTACAAGTGAGCAAGATGCTTGGCAGCAATTTGGCTCTCGGCACAGGCCTGCAATACACCCAGCTCTACTCTGAGACCCAGGTCGGCAATACCTACTCCTGGATGCAACAAGAGTTGCGACTACACTATCTTGGCATCCCGCTGCGAGTGATGTGGTATCCTGTAAATAACAGCCGTTGGCGTGTCTACGGCTCTGCCCAGACGATGTTTGAAGTGCCCGTAGGCTCCAGCCTCCACCAGCAGGATTTCGTCGAAGGCTTTCAGATTGACACCCGCCAGCTGGGCCCCAGTCTTTCAGTCCAGTGGTCCGTGGGTTTGGGCATCGGACTGGAGTATCGTCTGATACCCGCTATCGGTCTCTTTGCCGAGCCAGGTGTGCACTACTTCTTCAAGATGGGCGACGGTCTTGACACCTATCGCACGAAACATCCTGCCGCCTTCTCCATCCCCATAGGCATAAGAATCAACATTAAATAAAAAGCATTATGATCAGAAGACTTGTATTATCCGCATTGGCCATGCTGATGGCTGTCGGTTCGTCCGCACAGAACGAATGGAAAGAAATCGAACTCACCAACGAGGAACGTGCAATGGTGAAGCAGAACAATGACTTCGCCTTCAACCTCTTCAGACAAGTAACGATGAAATACGGCATCGTGGGACATGGAGGATGCATGCCTCCAGATGGCTTCGACATCACAGCCCCCTATAAGAGCCAAATCATTTCACCCCTCAGCATCACCTTTGCCCTCGGCATGCTGAACAACGGTGCCGCAGGCAATACTCTGCAGGAGATTAACCAAGTGCTGGGCTTTGGCAGTACAGGGGCCAATGGCATCAACGCCTTCTGCCACAAGATGCTCACCGAAGGCACCACGCTCGACGAGCAGACGAAGGTGAACATCGCCAACACTATCTTCTTCAATCAGTCATTGGGCTTCCAACCGAAGGGAAGCTTCGTTGAAAAGGCCAACACCTACTATGATGCCGAACTGGATCTGCGCGACTTCCGTGACGGCGAGACATTGGACGTCATTAACCAGTGGGCCAGCGATCACACGGAAGGGATGATACAGAACATACTTGACAAGCAGACATTCAATCCAGAAGCCCTCAGCTATCTGCTCAACGCCATCTATTTCAATGGCGTCTGGACGTTGAAGTTTGACCCCGAAGAGACCAAAGAAGAAACCTTCTATCTGGAGAACTCACAGCAATCCTGCTCCGTTGAGATGATGCACCTGGAAAATGAACTACCCTATACAGAGACCGAAGACTATCAGGCCCTCTGTCTGCCTTACGGCAACACGTCATACGTGATGACCATCCTGCTGCCACGCGATGGAAAAACCGTCGAAGACCTCTTATGGGAACTGAAGGCAGACCCCGATGAGACCGAAACATACAGAAGTCGGCTACTGACGTCTAACAGATGGGAACAGCTCCAATGGATGGGAAATGCGATAGTCGATGTGAAACTGCCTCGCTTTGAGGTGGAGACCGACGTCAACCTGAAGCCCATCATGGCCCTACTCGGCATGCCTACAGCCTTCAACTGGCAAAAGGCGGAGTTCCCTGACATCTGTGAACCAGAAGGCAGCTTCTTCATCGAGCTGATGAAGCAGAAGGCCAAGATTAAAGTTAGCGAGGAGGGCACGGAAGCCTCCGCTGTAACCATTATCGGAATGGCTGCTAGCTCTATGGGCCCAACAGAAATACCTCACAAGGAGTTTCACGCCAACCGTCCGTTCCTCTATGTCATCAGCGAACGTTCTTCAGGTGCCATCTTCTTCATTGGCCAGTACATGGGAAAAGAGGCAACGTCGCTATCGCCAACCTTTAGCCGTCAGCCCACGTCTGCAAGCGACAGCATCTATAACCTGCAAGGCCAGCGCCAGCATTCACTTGGAAAGGGACTGAACATCATCCGCCAAAGCGACGGAACAAGCAAGAAGATGATCGTGAAATAGCCTCATCATAACACGAATGAGTGTTAAATATCTTAAAAGATGGTTTTGTTACAATAGTATTGTGTATCTTTGTCAAAAGATAACCAAATCCGCGTGATTATGTGGCCTAAAAAGATTCTAATATTGTTGTTAACAACATGCTGCCTGCAGGTTTTACAGGCACAGTCCGTCACCCCGAACCTGAAATGGGGGAAGCCTACCAACGAGGAACTAAACATGACAGAATACGCCGCCGACAAGGATGCCGACGCCGTGGTGCTGTGTCATCAGACGAGCGTGAACTACGAATTTATAGAAGGCAACTTTAGGGTGTTTTACCGCTACCATGTCCGTCTGAAGGTATTGAAACCCGAAGGCAAGCGTGTGGCTGACGTGAGTATCACCTACTTCGAAAATGAGTCGAACCACATCAGGAAAGAATTCGTGGCAGGCCTGAAGGCAACCGCCTACAATCTGGAGGATGGCAAGTTGGTGAAGACCAAGATGGAGCGCACGATGGTGAACGTGGAACGGCTCGACAAGAACCAGATGCTTATGAAGTTCAGCGTACCTCAGGTGAAGGTGGGTACGGTGATAGAATATGAATACCGCATTGAGAGCGACTACTACGGCGACATCCGTGACTGGTATGCCCAGCGCGACATCCCCGTGCTCTATACCGACTATGAGCTGTCGATACCCGAGTGGTTCGAGTTCAACATTGAGGAGACAGGCATGAACATGCTGGAAAAGAAAGACAGCAAGGGAAGCATGTCTTTGATCTTCAGCGGCGAAACAGAAAAGTTGAGTACCGAAGAACGTTACTTCGTTGGTCGGGAGCTGCCCGCCCTGAAAGACGATGACTTCGTCTGGCATGCTGAGGACTATGGCAATAAGGTGACGGCCGAGTTGTCGGGTATCTATATCCCTGGAGCAGTACATAAAAGTTATACCACGACATGGGAGGACATCGACAAGCTGCTGATGGAGGATGATGACTTTGGTCGTAGGATTAAGAAGAGCAGTCCGCTAAAAGCAGAGATTATCGCTGCCGGCATCCCTGACATTGCCGACAAGAAGACCAGGGCAGCCGCCGTATGGCAGCTATTGGCACAGAAGGTACGTTGGAACAATGATTATGCCTTCTGGGGAAAGTCGGCAACTAAGATCCTGAAAGAAGGAACAGGCACCAATGCCGACATCAACTTCCTGTATATGAACATGCTTCAGGATGCGGGCATTGAGTCGACACCCATTATGCTGCGTATCCGTGATCACGGTATGTTGCCTCTCTCACACCCCAGTCTGAAATACCTGAATACCTTTGTAGTAGGCGTTTACACGACAGATTCAACCATGATGGTCATGGACGGATCGGCCATTGACGGCTATTTGAACGTGCTGCCTCCAAGGCTGTTAGTGAGTCGGGCACGGGCCATCAGGAAGAACAAAACCGGCTACTGGATAGACCTGCTGGCGATGGCTCAGGGTAAGGAGGCGACGACCATCCAGGCACAACTGAACAGCGAAGGACTTATTTCCGGGCGCAAGACAAGCCTGCTGACAGAAGAGGCTGCCGCCAATTTGCGCAAGACATGGCGACTGGCCAAGGACAGCTTGGAGCAGATCCACCAGATGCAGGAGCGCGACGGCATAGAAATCCAAAGCTATTCCCTTGAAGGACGGAGCGAATTCTCGCCGAACATGAAAGAGTTGATGGATTTCACGAAGAAGTGTGATGTCGCCGGTGACCTGATCTATCTGAATCCGTTTATCTTCATTCCGGTGCGAGAGTCACCGTTCAAGGATAATGAACGCACACTGCCAATAGAGTTCCACTACAGACAGTCGGAAATGCTCAATGTGATTCTGACCCTTCCTGAAGGCTATTCGGTGGAGGAAATACCCAAACCCATTGTCATGAAGCTCGAAGGGGCAACAGTTCGTATCGTCTGTAATTTGAACAATGGCCAGCTGACCATGCAGTACAGGCTAACCCTTGACAAGACGTTCTATCCTTATACAGAATATCAGGATCTGAAGGAATTCTTCGACAATCTGGCCGAACGTTGCAAGGACATCATTACTATCAAGAAAAGTGAATAGAGTAGGGAGTATGATGAGAAAGGTCATTTCATTACTGGTCATTTGCCACTTTTCACTTCTCACCTCTTTTGCCCAGGACGCTGTGATGGAGGAGTCGGTGACAGATGTGGTCTGCGACAGCCGTACCCATACCATCACCCACCTGAAGGAGGTGACAACCATCCTTAACGAGCAAGGGAAGCGCTTTGCCCATTTCTCCTGTTCGTGCAGCAAGAACAACAGACTGACCAATTTCAAAGGACTGGTCACCGATGGCTCGGGGCGCATAGTCCGTAAGATCAAGGAGAGTGAGCTGAAGCGCACGGAATACTCTCAGTATCTGGCTATCGATGACTATCAGATGTACTACGACTATACGCCGCCTGTCTACCCCGTCACCATCACCTATGAATGGACGGTGGAGAGTCACGACAATCTGATAGAGTTCCCGATGTTCTGCCCACAGACCGATTATGACATCAGCGTGAAGAAGGCGGTCTATAAACTGACGGCTCCGAAAAGCATGGCCGTGCGACATGCCCTGCAGAATATCAGTCAGACGGTTAACACTGACGATAGTGGAAAATATACGCAGGTCCTGACCCTTGAACTCAACGGCTTGTCCGCTCTCAAGAAGGAACCTTATGCCCGACAGTTGCGGGAGCGTCTGCCAATAGGCTATTTTGTACCCACTGACTTCACCTATTATGGCACAGAGGGCAGCCTTAGCAGCTGGAAGGACTACGGAAAATGGGAATACAGTCTCATCAACGGCAGTGAGGCGTTGCCGTCGGCCGTCTGTCAGGAACTGCACCAATTGACCGATGGCTTAAAGACCGATCGCGAGAAGGTAGAGGCTCTCTATCGCCGCTTAGGGAAGGGAACCCGATATGTGGCCGTGTTGTTGGGTATCGGCGGACAGCGTCCTGAGTCGGCAGCCAGTGTGTGCAAGAGTGGCTTCGGCGACTGCAAGGGTCTGTCGAACTATATGCGAGCCATGCTGAAAGAGGTGGGTATTACCTCATATTACACGACCATCAGTACTGTCAATCGTCGACTGTTGAAGGACTTTGCAAGCGTGGGGCAGATGAACCACGTGATTCTCGAGGTGCCTTTACAGGACGATACGCTCTGGCTGGAATGTACAAATCCCCAGTTGCCGATGGGCTATGTGCATGAGGACATTGCCGGCCACGATGCCATCGAGGTGAGTGAGTCCGGAGGAAGGTTAGTACGGCTACCCGCCTATGCCGACAGTCTGAACAGGATGTACAGTCAGGTGCGTATTGGTTTGGAAGGCGATGGTTCGGCCAAGGTGACACTGACCCAGAAGTCGAGTCATTGGCAATATGAGCAAGTGAAGCCTTTGCTGACGATGGACCAGAAAGATCGTCAGCGAGTGTTGTTAAGGATGATGCGGGTGCCGCAGGCTGAAATCAGTCAGATGGACATCAGTGAACAGCAGGCCGAAATGACCCTTCAGGCTGAGGTGCAGAGTCAAAAATACGCCAATGCCACGGGACAACGCCTGTTTGTACCCGTCTGTCCCCTCCATCAGGGTTATAGTGCCCCTGTAGCTAATAGTGACCGACAGGAGGATATCTTCATGGAGATGGGCTATCTTGACGAGGATGATATCATCCTTACCATACCTGACGGCTATGAGATAGAGGCCATGCCCAAGAACCTCGTTATCGACAAACCCTTCGGGTCATTTGCCTTCATGGTCGTGCCCAATGGTAAGGAAATCCGTATTATGAACCGTTTGTTGATGAAGTCGGGCACTTTCGACAAGTCGCAATATCCGGAGCTGACGACGTTCATCAAGAACATTGCAGGTGCCTATGGACAGAAGATTGTACTCAAAAAGCAATGATATGAAGAAACTGATAATCACCCTATTCGTAGCCGTCATCGGCCTGAGTGTACAAGCACAGAACTTGAAGTTCGGCAAGCCCAGTAATGAGGAGATCGACATGACCGTCTACGAAAAAGACCCTGAGGCCAGTGCCGTGGTGCTCTGTCATCTGACAACGGTCAAATATCAGGTGGATTTCCTGAATTACCTTGTAGACTACGATGTCAAAAAACGTATCAAGGTACTGAAGGAAGAAGGTAGGGAATATGCCAACATCACCATCCCTTATATCTATAACCCCGAAGACGAATACGGTCTTGAGCAGATTGAAGACTTCAAGGCTACGGTCTACAACGTAGAGAACGGCAAGGTGGTGAAGACCAAGATAGGTAAGGAACGAGTGTTCACCGAACGCATCAATGAGGACTACATGGTGGCTAAGGTTGCCATTCCTCAGGTGAAGGTGGGTTCGGTCATCGAGTATGAGTACCGACTGCATAGTAACATCTTCTTCCATATCTACGACTGGAACGCTACGGACGAGATTCCCGTCGCCTTTGCGAAATACGAACTCACCATTCCTGTCATATTTATATATAATGTGGAAACCACGGGCTTGCAGCCATTGGCCAGTCAGGTGAAACAGGGTACTATCCAGTTTAAGACGAGTACCAATGATCTGCAGAACCTGAGTAGCTGTCACACGAATATCTACACCTGCGTGGGTCGCGACCTGCAGGCTGTGAAGAAGGACCGCTTCGTGTGGAATGAAAAGGATTATTATACAAAAGTCACGGCCGAACTGAAAGGTATCAATATTCCTAACGGTCCCTATCAGGAGGTCAGAAAGACGTGGGATCAAGTGGATGATGTCATCCTGTCGCATTCTGACTTCGGCGGGCGGCTGAACAATCACAGCAAGTTCCGCGATGAGTTAGAGGCCAATGGTATTGCTGAGATATCTAGCCTTCAACAGAAGGTGATGGCCGTCTACAAACTATTGAAACAGAAGGTCGCTTGGAATGGCCAATACGAGCTGTTGCCGCGATCTGCCTCCGAAGTCATCAAGAAGGGCAATGGCTCAAATGCCGATCTGAACATGATGCTCATCAACATGCTGGGCGATGTCGGTGTGAAGGCCGTACCCGTAGTGATGAGCACTCGCTCCCACGGACGACTGCCCCAGACCTATCCGAGCCTGCACAAGCTGAATACGTTCATCGTCGGTATTCCCAACAACGGCACCATGCTCTATCTTGATGCCTCTTGTACTGACGGCTATCTGAACGTGCTACCCGCTAATCTCTACACCGACCAAGCCCGTATTATCCAGAAAAGTGCAAAGGGGAAGTGGGAAAATCTACAGAAAGTTGGCGAAGGCAAGACTCTCGTCAATATCAAGGCCATCCTTACTGCCGAGGGAGAGATGAAGGGAACAGCCTCAGTACTCTATACGGGCAATATGGCCGCCGAGGAACGTAAGGCTTTCCGAACGGCATCCGACAGCATTGCCTTCGTGACCGACAAAGCGAGACAAAATAACATTGAGATTACAGACTGTGAGATGACCGACCATCGTGATATGGCTCCAACACTCAAGGAAGAGTACACCTTTATTAGACATGGTGATGTGACTGGCGACCATATCTACATCAACCCCTATCCAGAGGTGCCCATTACCAACAATCCGTTCTTGGAGGCCGACCGTCTGCTACCCGTGGAGTTTCCCTTCAAGCAGATGTTCAATATGACCGTGCGCCTTAGGTTGCCTGAAGGCTGGGAACTGGAAGAGATGCCCAAGAACTCTATCATTACCGCAAAGGACAAAAGTATCTCTGGAGACCTCCTCTGCGATCAAGACGAAAGTGGTGAATTGGTATTGCAATACAGGTTCAGACTTAACAATGTTGTTTATACCAACGAGGAGTATGATACATTGAAACAGCTCTTCGAATTGTTCGCTATTCGCAGCAAGGATATGCTTGTGGTTAAAAAGAAATCTAAATAATTGATAAAATGTTTGGCGGTTTTAAGAAATAGGCGTACCTTTGCGGTCGAAAACCGAAAAGGTGGGCCGCAATGGTGGAATTGGTAGACACGAGGGACTTAAAATCCCTTGACCCGAAACGGTCGTGCGGGTTCGAGTCCCGCTCGCGGCACCGCTTGCGAAGCAAGATTTCAATCACTAAACATATCATCAAGATGAACAAGAAAAACTTAATCCTCCTGTCAGCAGCATCTCTGATGCTCCTGTCGTCGTGCTCAAAACTCGGTGTTTTGACAGCCGACAACTTTACCGTAACTCCCAATCCACTGGAGACCCAGCAGGGCACTGTACCTGCCACTATCAATGGCCACTTCCCCGAGAAGTACATGAAGAAGAAGGCCGTTGTGACTGTCACGCCTGAGCTGCGCTATGCTAACGGTACAACCGTCCAGGGCACTCCCGCCACCTTCCAGGGCGAGAAGATTGCCGGCAACGGACAGACCATTAACTACAAGGTTGGCGGCAACTACACGATGAAGGCCGTCTTCCCTTATGCAGACTGCAACAAGGCCGACATGTACTTGACCTTCGACGCTGGCATTGGCAAGAAGAAGTTCGACGTGCCCGCTGTCAAGGTGGCCGAGGGCATCATCGCCACTTCCGAGCTCTACAAGAAGACGCTCACCTCTGTCAATCCCTCACAGGCTACTGACAGCTACCAGCGCATCGTGAAGAAGAAGCAGGAGGCCAATGTGAAGTTCCTCATCCAGCAGGCCACGCTCCGCAAGAGCGAGCTGAAGAACAACTCCGTGCAGGAGTTTGTGAACCTGCTCCAGCAGATCAATAACGACCAGGAGAAGCTGGCTCTGGAGAACATCGAGGTTTCTGCCTATGCCTCTCCCGATGGTGGCTTCTCGCTGAACGACAAGCTCGCCGGACAGCGCCAGAAGGTTACTGAGCAGTACCTGAGCAAGGAGCTGAAGAAGATGAAGATGGAGGCCAACGTCGATGCCAACTATACCGCTGAGGACTGGGACGGCTTCCAGCAGCTTGTTCAGGCCAGCGACATCCAGGACAAGGATGTCATCCTGCGCGTTCTCTCTATGTATAAGGATCCCCAGGAGCGTGAGCAGCAGATTCGTAACATCTCTCAGGCATTCCGTGAGCTCGCCGACGGTATCCTGCCCGAGCTGCGCCGTTCACGCATGACCATCAACTACGAGACCATCGGTCGTAGCGACGAGCAGATCGCCCAGCAGATTGCCGCCGATCCCGCACAGCTCACCATCGAGGAGCTCCTCTACGGTGCTGCCCAGAAGCAGGACGCAGCAGAGGCCGAGGCCGTCTACAAGACCGCTACGCAGATTTATCCCAACGACGCACGTGCCTATAACAACATCGCCCTCATCGAGTATGCCAAGGGTAACTATGATGTTGCCAGCGAGTATGCCAACAAGGCCCTGAGTGCTGACGGCAGCCTGGCAGAGGCCAAGGCCAACCTCGGACTGCTGGCCCTGAAGAGCGGCGACCTCGCAAATGCTGAGAAGTACATCGCCAGCGCTACGGGTGCCAACGGCATCTCGGAGATCGTCGGCAACCTGAACCTCGCCAAGGGTAACTTCGCCCAGGCAGAGAAGGACTTCGGCGAGATCTGCTCTAACAGCGCCGCTCTGGCCCAGATCCTGAACAAGAACTATGCCGCAGCCGGAAACACGCTGAAGAACATCAAGAATGCCGATGCTACCACAGAGTATCTGAAGGCCATCCTCGCTTCTCGCCTCGGCAACAAGGCCGATGCCGCTGCAGCCCTGCAGAACGCCCTCGCCAAGGATCCGTCGTATGCACAGTATGCTGACTACGACCTGGAACTGAAGTAAAAGAGGCATGTTCAGAAGAAATCGTATGAAGAAGGAAGAAAGTCGCTTTTCAGCGGCTCTCTTCCTTCTTCTGCTTTTCTCTTTCTTCCTTTCTTCTTGCGGACCAGACCGTAAGACCTTCCTGCTGGAAGGCTCTTTCAAGGGCTTCAATCAGGGAGAACTTTATATCTATGGCATCAACGGTTCCCATCGTCTCGACACTATCAGTGTCGTCAAAGGTCAGTTCCGTTATGAAATCATGCTGGAGGACTCTGTCACTCTCTCGCTCGTCTTCCCCAATTTCTCTGAGTTGCCCGTCTTCGGGGAGCCTCGTGCGGAAGTGGAGATCGAAGGCGACGCCTCACACCTGAAAGAGACACGTGTCAGCGGCACAGAGATGAATGAGAAAATGACTGAGTTCCGTCTGAAAACCAGTGGGATGACACCCCCAGAAGTGACTCAGGCCGCCGAGGCCCTGATACGTCAGGAGCCCGCCTCACCCATTGCACTCTACCTGCTGAACAAATACTTCACGCAGATACCCCGTCCAGACTACAAGAAAGCCGCCGAGCTGGTAGCCGTAATACAGCAGGCACGTCCAGACGAGTCGTACCTGAAAGGACTGGCAGAGAAGATGAAGGGCTTGGACCGTCTGAAGGACGGCAACTCCATTCCTTCCTTCACCGCGACAGACACCAACGGAAAGACCGTCAGTTCGTCAGACCTGAATGCTCCCGTCAACATCATCTTTGTCTGGGCGAAGTGGAACTACGAGAGTATTACTATGCAACGTCAGCTCACCTTCCTCCAGAAGCAGTATAAGGACAAGTTGAAAGTGCTTGGTATCTGTGTCGATGCCGATATCAAAGCCTGCAAGAAGACAATAGAACAGGACTCCGTGAAGTGGAGTACCGTCTGCGACGGCAAGATGTGGGAGATGTCGTTGCTCCAGAAACTCGGTCTGTCGTACGTACCCGATAACATCATGACCGACAGCAAGGGAAAGATTATCGTCCACACCCAACCAACCAATGATCTGCAGATCAAAGTTCGGGAATTGCTCGATGACAAAAAACCGTAATTGTTGACTAAAACTGATACTATGCTTGTAAAGACATTCTGTGCCGAGGTCATGGGCCTCGAAGCCACCACCATCACCATTGAGGTAAACATGACGCGAGGCGTGCAGTTCCACCTCTCCGGACTGGCCGATACCGCCGTCAAGGAGAGTTACGACCGTATTCGTGCCGCCATCGCCAACAACGGCTTCAAGCCACCCACCGCCGACCTCACTATCAACCTCTCTCCTGCCGACCTCCGTAAGGAGGGCAGCGGCTACGACCTGCCCCTGGCCATCGGCATCTTGGCCGCCCACGGCAAGATCAGCGACACGATGCTCAACGACTATATGATGATCGGTGAGTTGGGACTCGACGGTAAGTTGAAGCCCGTCAGTGGCGTGCTCTCCGTCGCCATCCGCGCCAGGAAGGAGAAATTCAAGGGGCTCATCGTGCCTCGGGAGAACGTGCGGGAGGCCGCCGTCGTGAACAACCTCGATGTATATGGCATGGACGGACTGGCCGACGTTATCAGTTTCCTGAATGGCAGCAATGCCTACGAGCCCACATTCATCGACACAAGGAAGGAATTCTATGAACAGCAGAGTTCCTTCGATCTGGATTTCGCCGACGTGAAGGGCCAGGAGGGTGTCAAGCGCGCCCTCGAGATTGCCGCCGCAGGTGGACATAACATCATTATGATAGGTGCCCCTGGCAGCGGTAAGTCGATGATGGCTAAGCGGTTGCCCAGTATCCTGCCGCCGCTGACACTGGCAGAGAGTCTGGAAACCACCCAGATCCACTCTGTGGCAGGGAAGCTCAGCAGTGGCACATCGCTTATCTCCCAGCGCCCCTTCCGCAGTCCTCACCACACTGTGTCGCAGGTAGCGATGACTGGTGGCGGCAATAAGGCGCTGCCCGGTGAAGTGTCGCTCGCCCATAATGGCGTGCTCTTCCTAGACGAGTTGCCAGAGTTCAACAAGACCACCCTCGAGGTGCTCCGCCAGCCCCTCGAAGACCGTAAGATCACCATCAGCCGTGCCCGATACACAGTAGAGTATCCTTGCTCCTTCATGTTCGTCGCCTCGATGAACCCCTGCCCCTGTGGCTACTATGGAGACCCCACCCACCATTGCGTCTGCACCCCTGGACAGATCAGCCGCTATCTCTCGAAGATCAGCGGCCCGCTTCTCGATAGGATCGACCTTCACGTTGAGGTGCCGGTAGTACCCTTCAAACAACTCTCCCAGATGCAGCCTGGTGAGAGCAGTGCCGCCATCCGCGAACGCGTCATCAAGGCCCGGCAGATACAGGAGCAGCGATACAAGAACCACAAAGGCGTGTATTGCAATGCCCAGATGACCGAACGCATGCTGCATGAGTTTGCAGAACCCGACAGCGCAAGTCTCGATATGCTGCGCACAGCCATGGAACGCCTGTCGCTCTCAGCACGTGCCTACAGTCGCATCCTGAAGGTCGCCCGCACCATCGCCGACCTTGAGGGATCGGAACGTATTCAGAGTCACCATATCGCTGAGGCCATCGGCTACAGAAGCCTCGACAGAAGCGACTGGGCAGAACGATTATAAATACAATTACGATGGACGAAAGCAAATACATACAACTGCTGGAGGCACACGGCGTGAAACCCACCGCCAATCGCATTCTGGTTGCCAGAACCCTGGCCACGACCACCCAGCCCCTCTCGCTGGCTGAGTTGGAACGACGGATTGTGACCATCGACAAGTCGAACGTCTTCCGCGCCCTTACCCTCTTCCGTGAACACCATCTCGTCCACGCCATCGAAGGAAGTGTCGACGGCACACGCTATGAGCTGTGCCACAGCGACAACGAAGACTTTGATGAGGACCAGCATCCCCATTTCATCTGTGAGGTCTGTCAGCAGACCTACTGCCTCGATGGTGTCGCGTTGCCGGAAATCGCCTTGCCGCCAGGGTTCATTGGTCACCATGTCAACCTCATCGTCAAAGGTATATGTCCACACTGTAAACATTGATGATGGAACATTTGCGCGTGATAGCCTTCGATGCCGACGACACCCTTTGGGACTGTCAAGGTCACTTTGAGGAAGTGGAGGAACACCTCTACCGCCTTATCGCTCCCTATTGCGACAACCCCAAGCGGGAGCTCTTCGACACCGAATCGGCCAATATGGAAGACCTCGGCTACGGCTGCAAGGCCTTCACCATCAGCATCATCGAGACCGCCGTCCGTGTGGGTGGCGACCATCTCACGGCAGCCGAGCTCGCCGACCTGCTCAGCCACAGCAAGTCTCTGCTCCATCTGCCTGCCACACCTCTGCCCGGCGTGGTGGAGACGCTCAAGAAACTACGCGAATATTTCTCAGACGGGGATACCGTCAGAATGGTCGTCTTTACCAAGGGAGAACTACAGGATCAGGAAAACAAGCTGCGCCGTTCAGGACTGCTGCGATATTTCGACGACGTGGAGATCACCTCCGACAAAACTCAACGGGAGTTCCTTGCCCTCTGCGAGCATCAGGCCATCCACCCCTCCGAACTCCTGATGGTAGGCAACTCGCTGAAGAGTGACATCGCCCCCGCCTTAGCCATCGGTGCGTGGGCCGTCCATATCCCCTTCCATATCACCTGGCAGTTGGAGCACTACGATGACATCGACCACGAACGACTGATCAAGATCTCCCATTTTAGTGAGCTCCTCGCCATCCTCAAAGGTAATCATCTATAAACAGTAAACAATAAACAAAAAAATGAAATATATCTTCGAAACCCGTATGGCCGTGCGCGACTATGAATGCGACATTGAAGGCATCGTGAACAACGCCAACTACCTGCACTACGCCGAGCACACTCGCCATCTCTTCCTCCGTAGCCTGGGCGTCAGCTTTGCCAAGTTCCACGAGCAAGGCATCGATGCCGTTGTCCACAGCATGAAGCTGCAATACAAGATGCCCCTTCGCTGCGACGACGAGTTCATCTCACGGCTGAACATGAAGAAAGACGGTTTCCGCTATTGGTTCTATCAGGACATCTACCGTGCCAGCGACGAGAAGATCTGCTTCCGCGCCACCGTAGAACTCGTCTGTCTCGTCAATGGCAAACTGGCCGAAAGCTCTGAATACGACGTAGCCTTCAAAGACTACATCTGATTCACGCCTGATCCTGTGTCAGGTACTCGCTGGGCGAGACGCCGAACTCCTTCTTAAAGAGTTTCGTAAAATACTTCGGGGTATTGAATCCCACCTCCATCGACAGTTCGGTGATGGTGATACCAGGGCGCTGGCGCAGGATGCGACAGGCCTCCTTCAGTCGGATGCTGCTGATGAAGGCCGTGACGTTCTGTCCGGTCAGTGCCCGTAGTTTATTATATAAGGTAGATGAAGAAACGCACATGTCGCTGGCGAACTGTTCACGATCGTAGTCGCTGTCGTCGAGATGCTGCTTCACACAGTCAATGGCTTTCTGGATAAACTGTTCATCGGGTGAGGAGTGCTGCTGTTCCTCGGCCTCCAAGGTCTTGCGGGCACCCTCAAACTGTTTCATCACCATCATTTCACGGTAATGGAGCAGTTCGCTGACACGCTGCTGCAACCGGGCACGGCGGTTCACGCGGTCTTTATACCACTTGCTGATGCCGTAGACCGCAGCCCCGATCAACAACGCGTAAATCAGATATGCCCACCACGTGCGATACCAGGGAGGCAACACCCTCACACTGATGCTGTATGGCAGTTCCACCACGCGTCCGTAGCTGTCGGTAGCCTGAAGTCTCAACTCGTAACTGCCCTCGGGCAGATTCTGATAGGTGGCTCTACGGTCGTCAGCCTCGGTCATGTTCCAGTCGTGATCGTAACCCTCCAGTCGGTAGGCATAGCGGCATTCCTCCTGTTTCTGGTACGTCAGCAGGGCGAATTCCACGGAGAACTTCTTGACACCAGCTGGTATGGTGATCCTCTTGGTGAAGAAAGGCTGGCACTTGGTGATCTCCCTCTGCTGCAAGGAATCCAGCCACCCTACAGGCCGGTCGTCGATCAGCAGTTCCGTTACCACAAGCCTTGCTGCCTTCGAGTCGCTTGTTCCAAGCCGTGAGGGGTCGAACGAGAAGAATCCCTTGGCGCTGCCATAGAATAGTTCTTTCCCATAGCTGAAGGTGGCGTTTGGCGAGAATCGTATGGCCTCGATACCGTCTTCTATATTATAAAAGGTGGTGGTCACACCCCGTTTGTTCGATGGTATCAGTCTTACCAGTCCCTTGTCTGTCGAGAGCCAGATATGTCCGCTGCCTGTCCCCTGGATGGAGTAGATACTGCCCATACCCAGATGATAGAGATGGTTCACAGGCTTAAAACTGTCGGTTTCATCGTCATAGAGGAACAGTCCTCCGCTGTTGGAGATGGCCCACAGGTGGTGGTCGTCGTCCTCATACACCGCCGTTGCCTCGTCGATGGGGTAGTTGCCGCTAGCCGGAGCATACTGGTGGGCGGTGAACCCATCCGTCAGTCGGATGATGCCCTCACCTTCTGTGGCTATCCATAGGCGGTGCTGGTGATCCTCGAAGAACGACTGCACCTCACAGTTACTGAAGTTCCGTCCTTTCTCCTCCAGCTTGAGCATACGACCCTTGGTCTCAGAGAGGGCGATGCCCACACCGCCACTCAGACCTACCAGCATCGTACCGTCGTGCAGGCTGTGGAAGGCTTTCACCTCATAGTCACCGATAAACGGTGTCGTGTCCCGTGGTAGCAAATGAGCTTGTTCGCCTTCTTTCCACACGATGATGCCCCGATCAGTACCCATCCACAACTCACTTCTCACTTTTCCCCTCTCACCTCTCACTTCTATATCATACACCGTCCGTGCATAGATGCCCTCTTCTCCCGTAAACGGCGCCATGCCCGGGATATGGTTGTTATATAGTACCTGGTCCGTCTGTCGGTCGTAGAGCGCCAGTCCGTATGGTTGCAGGCCAAGCCAGAAGCGATTGCCGTCATCCGTGTAGATGGTCTGTATGCGGTTCACGGGTAGCTCGAGTCCCGCAGGGTTCAAGTGACAGAAATTAAATGGTGAAGGTTTGGTGCTGAGGTGAACGATGCCCTCGTTACGGGTAACCACCCACAGGTTACCCTTCCCGTCGGTTACCATGTCATAGCAGAACGTCAGGATGGGATAGTTCTCCACCTGCGTCTCGTCATCGAGGTCTACGCGGGTGAGTCCTTCGATGCAGCATCCCCAGATGCCGTGACTCACGGAGTCCTCCACCAACTGGTGGAACGTCCTGAAGTCGCGTCGTCCTTCGTTCATCCTGTGTATGCCGGGGTCGTTCTCGTTCTCCGGATGGTCCAGTCTGACGATGCCGTCCTCCCAGGTGCCTATCCACAGCCGCCCCCGACTGTCCACAAGCAGCGACCTGACGGTATTACGGTTGCTCAGACGGGGATAGCCCACCATATTGCCGCTCTTCTTATCCAGGCGGAGCAGTCCGCCCTCCCACGTTCCTATATATAGATTACCGTGAGCATCCTCGGCAAACGAGATGACCCCCTGTGGCATATTGATGCCGGTGAAATCGTCCTTTTCTGCGTCATAGCGTGAAACGCCGGCGTTCGTGCCGACCCACACGGTGCCGTCGCTGGTGGTGAAGAGGGCGTTGATCAGTCTGGCATTTTCGTTCCGCAGGTGATAGGTCTTGAAGATACCGCGCCGACGGTCGTAATGCACCAGTCCGTCACGGGTACCTATCCAGAGGCCGTCCTTATGGTCAGCCGTCATCGAACGCACATAGTTGTTGGGCAGGATGCCAGGCGAATAGGCATCGCTGCGGTAGGTCCTGAAACGATAGCCGTCGAACGACCTGACACCCTGATCCGTACCCACCCACATCAGTCCGTAGGGGTCGAAGATCAGACTGCGCACCTCCTCCGTTCCCTGTACGGGAGTCTGCGACATGATCCTAAGCGGAATCCGCTGGGCCGAAGTCGTCAGACTCACGGCCAACCAAAAACACACCAGTAGTAACCGGCTCATCAGTTAATTATTTCTTGGTGCAAAGATACGAATAAAATCCATAAATTACTAAAATATCTCTGCAAAAATATTCAAAAATGATTGGCTCCCGCCCAGCGTACCGTCAAAATCGAATATAATGAGTCCTTTGCTTATTTTTATTTGCAAAGATAGCGAATATTAAGGAAGATCAATGAAGTGGTATTTGTGGACGAGCCTTTTGAAAAGACACCGAAAATGAGTATCAAGCGTTATTTGTATCGGTAATGTCCACATCAGATTTCGATGAGCTTGCCGTTCTTCTTCGCTTCCTCAATCCACTTGGGTTCGATTTCCTGTAGGAACTTCTGCTTGTTCTCGTTCAGCTTCTGCATGTCGAGACCTATAGCGGCCTGAGCCTTTGCCTTGGTACTATAGTCGGGCACGGGGATGGCATCGGTATGTCCGTGTTTGGCGGCTACGCGGGCAATGAGCAAGCGGGCCTGCTGGGCGTAATCGACGGAATGTGAGAGCAGGCGAATGACCTCCTGTGGTGCATGGAAGGTAGCACCATGCGAGGCGATGGCATAATCCCAGCGCCACTGACTCTTGCGCAGCAGGGCCTGGATGGGAGCCATCTCGGCCTCGGTAGCACCCTTGTCGATGATGAACTTAGCCTCGAAGTGGGCACGGGCCAGCTCCTGCTCGGCACGATTGCGAACCTCGTTGCACTTCTCCTGACGATCGTAGACGTTCTGGCGCAGCACCTCGGCATCCTGACGATGGCAGGTCTGACAGGTGCGGTCGATCTTGGCCAGCGGCGACTGTATCTGATGGTCAGAGAACTTCACGCCACCCTCCTGCTTATACGGCATGTGGCAGTCGGCACAGCTGACACCGCGCTGGGCGTGGATGCCGTGCTGCGACATCTCCCACCCCGGATGCTGAGCCTTCAGAATCTTGGTACCAGATAGCGGATGGATATAGTCGTAGAAACCTATCTCGTCGTAGTATTCCTCGGCAGCCTCGCAGGTCAAGCCCTTGTCGTGCGGGAATACGAGGTAGTTGGCCTTGCCAGGATTCTTCTCGTCGTTGGGCTTGATGAAGTAGTACTCCACGTGGCACTGGGCGCA
>JAEETC010000170.1 GCA_016286585.1 Prevotella sp.
TATTATCACTATGCATTCCCAGAAATTTCGAAAGATCTACCCCTAGATGTGCTGGAGAATTCGAAGAGCGTCAAGAAGAACCGCCACACCTTTATCCTGGGCGGCTCGTTCACGATCTCATTCTAAAGTCGAGTAATCACTTTATGTGGAAATAGTCGAAATCGGCAATGCCGCCATAGTCGTGAATGCCATCAATTTTAGAGATTCCGCTGATTATAAAGCCTTGTTACTGTGATTATCAAAGCTTCATGTTGACGTTATGAAGGTTTGGTGTTGCGATTATGAAGGCTTTGTGCTCCGAACAATAAGCGTGGTTTTGCAAAGAAAGGGTAGCCCAAAGTCCGACGAAGGTGCCTTGTGACTATGAGAAAGGTGGCTGTAAACTCCTGAATTCTCTAGAGAATTGAAGAGTTTACCCTAAGGAAAGTCAGAGTTTACCCTAAGGAAACTCGGAGTTTCCTGCCTGTAAAGTCCGGGTTTAGTCTAAGGAAACTCCTGGCGCATAAAAACAAAAAAATCAGGACCTGCTGGGTCCTGAAAAATGAGGTGCAAGCCAAAAAAGCCACCAGACCTCCTGTCGCCTTTGAAAATGACTGTGTTTATTGAGGTTTCAGCACGGGAGGTCTTGTCGGGAGACCTCCCTTAGACCTCCCATAGACCTCCCGTCTGACCTCTCCTGCCGTCAGGCTGTATGAAGCGGAACAGCCTTGTAGTAGGCCACATGCGAGTGTTCCTTGTGATCAAAGCCGAGTTCCTTCATCGCTGTGCCAATGCTGACTTTCGTACCATGCGTGTTCTTCACGGAAGGATATTCCCTCTGGATGATCTTCAGCATCTCCGTGCTGTTCATCGTCTTCACCACCTCGCCCTCCTTGGGCTTGCGAAAACAGGCCGTGATAATCTCCGCAATGTCCTTCTGCTCCATAAACTCCTGGTTCAGTTGCTGGATGCGGGCTACCTCTTCGTTGTTGAACCAATAAGGTGCCTTCAGCTCCTGCAGTTCATACACCACCTGGGCATACAGCTGACCATAGTCAATCTCGCCCGTGTTGTCGATCATCTGACCGTCAGGAATCTGGATGCAGATGTAACGGCGGCTACCTGTTGAATCCTGCAAAGGATGACGGTTGTTGGTAGTCGCCACGAACGAGGCAAAACGAGGACGGTCCTCCTGGGCACGTCCGAAAATAGGACGACTGTTCACCTTATTGACAGACAAGGTCTGCTTCAGCGAAGCCTGTTGGCCGTGACTGATGGCATCCAGTTCGTCGAGGTTGACGAGGAGATTGTTCGTCAGCGCCATCTCCTTGTCGAACTTGTTCGACAGATTCAGGTGGCCGAGGAAATACTCACGCAGATGCGGAGGCAGCAGACGACGGACGAAGACGGTCTTTCCACAGCCCTGCTGTCCGATGAGCGTAGGCACACACTCGTTGCCGTGCAGCATGTCCATCAGCATCCAATGGGCTACGGCTGAGCGAAGCCAGATGGTGAGATAGTTCAGTTGTTCGGAGCTGAGGCCTGGAATGCGGCTGAAGACACGGGCGATGTGGTTCTGTCCGTCCCAGACAGGCAGGCCATCGAGGAACACCTGGATCGGATTGAACTCAGGCACCTCCTCCGATTCCACATAGTCCTTGATTTCCGACTTCGGACTGCCTTTCTCCAGCACCTCCTCGCGCTTGGCACGAATGATGATGCTGTTCAGGGCCGCAGGCGTCAGCGTCCTGAATACCAAATCCGCCTCAGATGAGGCGCACGAGAGACTGTCGGACAGTCCGACAGTATTGCCTCCGGCTGTCTGGACAGCCTTCGGCAAGATCGCAAACTCTACCTTTCCGTTGAGGATGTTTCTGCGGAATCGGTAGTTCTCCATGAGGAACAGCTCGATGGCGAGCGTCCCTTGCTGCGAGGCTCCTGGAGTCTCGACAGCCTTTAACACACTTTTCTCCATAGCTATATCTGGTCAATAAATCAATCTCTGCTCCTTTGGGCAGTCATCTGTAGTAGTAATGACGCGCTTTTCACAGCGAGTTTTTCAGTATGCGAGCCGTCTTTTGCGGCTTCACTATTTCAGCCTACAAAGGTACAACATTTTTTGCTGATTTGCAATTGTTTTCCCAATTATTTTACGTTTTAACATAAACTTTTATGCGATTCCACATTATTTATAATAAGGTATGGTCAAGGGAGGGGTGACGGGAAGTCTATAGGAGGTCTATGGGAGGTCTCTAGACAAGACCTCCCGTGCTGAAACTTCAATAAACACAGGCATTTTCAAAGGCGACGGGAGGTCTTGGCATACGTTCAGTTTGAAGTTATGCTGGGGCCAAGGTGCTCATTATTGTTTTGAGACTAATCATACAGTCGGCTCGACGTGGACAACGACGTGAGTATCTTCTCCGTAATGACTCTTTAGAAGTTCTTCCACCTCAGAAGCCCTGTCATGAGCTTCGCGCAAGGGGATGTCACCATCTACGAGGATATGTAATTCGATGGCATAGTGATTGCCGATGCGACGGGTGCGAAGATCATGGGGCTCTGCAATGCCTTCGACGGTGGTGGCCAACTGCAAAATCTCTGACTCTATCTCGTCAGGTAGCGACTGTTCCAGCAGGTCGCCAATACCACGACGCAATAACTCGACAGCCACCTTCACAATGAAAGCACCAACGATGACAGATGCCACAGGATCGAGCACCGTCCAACGTTGGCCCAGGAAGATGGCCCCGCCAATGCCGATGGCCGTGCCGACAGAAGAGAGGGCGTCGCTGCGATGATGCCAGGCATTGGCCTCTACCGCCTGTGAATTCAGTTGGCGGGCCTTCACCATCGAATAGCGGTAGACGGCCTCCTTCAGCACGATCGAGAGCAAGGCTGCCCATAAGGCCAGCATGCCAGGGGCCTCGAGTTGCTGGCCACCCAGCCAATCGGCAATCTTCACAGCACCTCCGTAGATGATGCCGATTGCAGCAGCCAGCAGCGCCACGCCGATGATGGTCATGGCCAGGGTTTCATACTTGCCGTGACCATAGTCATGGGACTTGTCTTTTGGTTTACTGCTGATGCGTACGAAGACGAGCACAATGACATCGGTGACGAAGTCGCTGAGCGAGTGGACGGCATCGGCCACCATCGCAGCACTGTGCCCTAAGATGCCGGCCACAAACTTAAAGACGAGCAGCACCACGTTGACTGCCCCACCTACAAGCGTTACCTTATAGATTTCCTTGTTTCTTTCCATCGGGAAGTTGTTATCACATACTTGTTATTCTGCCTCTAAGAGCAGCACACGACTCGACCAGTCGTTCTTCTTCGACCACTCGGGCTCGTTGCGATAGGGCATTTCGAGGCCGTGGTTCATGAGGTAGGCACCACTAAAGGTCTTGCCTTCAATATCCATGGGCTTCAAGTCGATGCGATTCAGCTCGTGCACCTTATATTTCTTCGAGGCATCCAGGCCGGCCATCTTCACTCGTGGCAAATGCTCGTTCTGGAACGACTCGGTCTTCCACCAGAAGAAGACACTCTTCGTCTTCTGCTCGTTGACATACATCAGCGAGGCGAGACCTAGCTTGTCGTAGGGCGAGACGAGGCGATAGAGGTCGCCAAATTGCACAATGGGACGGATGCCTTTGTACTCGGCGATGGCTTTCTTACAAAGGGCCTTCTCGTCGTCAGACATATTCTTAGGCTGAATCTCCATGCCGAGGCGTCCACTCATAGCCACGTCGATGCGATACTTCATGGCGGTGGTACGGAAGACGGTGTGGTTAGGCGTAGCGGAGATGTGTGAGGCCATAGCGATGGCAGGGAAGAAATAGCTGGTGCCCCACTGCATATAGATGCGCTGGAGGGCGTCGGTATTGTCGGAAACCCAGAACTCGTCGAAGTAGGGTAGTACACCCCAGTTGGCACGTCCACCACCAGAGGCACAGGCCTGAATGGTGAGGTCGGGATACTTTGCCCGAATACGTTCACAGGTTGCCTGCAGACCGCGATGGTATTCGATATTGAGATGGCTCTGGTCGTTCATCGTCAGGTATTGTGAGCCGTGATTCAGGATAGGCATATTGGCGTCCCACTTGATATAGTCGATCTCAGGATATTTGGTCATGAGGTTGTCGACGATGGAGAAAACGAAGTCCTGCACCTTGGGATTGCTCATGTCGAGCACAACCTGCGTACCACCACGACCCAGTACGGGCTCACGCTTCGGAGCCTTGACGATCCAGTCGGGATGAGCCTCGTAGAGTTCCGAGACGGTGTTAGCCATCTCAGGTTCGATCCAGATGCCAAACTTGATGCCGTGTTTCCTGGCATCTCTCAAGAGACCCTCGATGCCTTCAGGCAGCTTGTTCTTATCGACCACCCAGTCGCCCAGCGAGGAGTTATCCACCTTGCGGGGATATTTGTCACCAAACCAGCCGTCGTCCATCACGAAGAGTTCGCCACCCATTGAGGCAATGTCGCCCATCATCTGATCCATGCCCTGCTGATTGATGTCAAAATAGACACCCTCCCAAGAGTTCAGCAGGATCTTACGCTCCTTATTGCCGTGGGCCAGCATATACTTGCGACCCCATTTGTGGAAGTTCCTCGATATACCGGAGAGCCCCTTGGTAGAGAAACTCAGCGCCACCTTCGGAGTGGTGAAGGTCTCGCCCTTCTTCAGGTGATACTCTGAATTATCGGGATTGATGCCAGCGAAGAAATAGTGGTACTCCGTATCGTCGGTATCGATCTTCAGCTGGAAGTTACCCGAGTAGCAGAGGGCAGCTCCAATCACATCGCCAGCGTTCTCACGGCCCTTGCCGTCGAGCGAGAACATCACCTCGGCGTGGTCTGTGTGTGAGTTGCGCGTACCATCTTTATTTTTGATGACCTTTTCGCCTGGCAGTATCGGCTCTTCCACCAGACGGGCCTCGTTGGCCCATGAGCCATAGAAGTGAGAGAGCCACACGTTGCCACGACGGATGGGCAGTGAGCAGGAGGCAAACTGCGTCAGCGTGACAGGCTTGGCCTCGCCGTTGGTGATCTCTGTCCAGGTCTCGATCATGTCTTCATCCTCATAGGCCTTGTAGCAGAGCGTGACGGAAGTCGGATAAACAGGATCTTTCATAAAAATCCGGACGATGCCATCCTGTTTCTCCATCCCTGTTACTATCAGTTCCGTCGACATGTTACCATCGGCATGCGTCATCGCCAAAGCAGCCTCAGCAGGGCAGTTCATGCCATAGGCGGGATAGGCGTCCATCCGTCCGTTGCGGGGTGCCTGCAGACTCGTCAGATCGTAATCGCCCAGCTTGGTGCCGAAATATACATACTGTGGCTGTTTGCCATTCTCTACGTTGAGGACCATCGTGACATTTTTCGTCTGGACGGTCACCTGCTCTGCCATCGACGTCAGGGCGACAGCAGCGAGAAAAACCAGGAAAAAGAACTTCTTCATATCTTCAATTTTAGTTATTATAATCATCAATCTGTGTGCAAAGTTACTAAATTATTCAAAATTAATCATGCAAAATGCATAATTATTTGTATCTTTGCAGACAAAATGTAAGAAACAGGTAAATAAGTACTATATGAGTCTGTTGGATATCATTCTCCTGGCGGTGGCACTGGCCATGGACTGCCTGACGGTATCAGTCGTCAGCGGAGTCCTGAAACGGTCGCTTCCTGGAGGTTGTATCGTCCGCATGGCGTTCCTCTTTGGCTTCTTCCAGGCACTGATGCCGCTGATAGGCTGGTTGGGTATCAGCCATTTCCAGTCGTATATGGAGGCTTACGATCATTGGATCGCCTTCTCGCTGTTGGCCTTCATTGGAGGCAGGATGGTGTGGGAAAGTTTCCACCCAGAGGAGGGACAGCATTTTGATCCCAGCCGTCTGCGGACGCAGTTGCTGCTGGCCGTCGCCACGAGCATCGATGCGCTGGCTGTTGGTATCTCTTTTGCCTGTATGGGCTACACGGCCCTTTCGCAGCTCATCTTGCCCTTGACGGTTATCGGCATGGTGTCGTTCTTGTTCAGTTTGCTGGGTTATGGGGTGGGCAGTCGCTTTGGCGGAGGTGTTGTCAGCAGGTTCAAGCCGGAGTTGATAGGTGGTTTGATTCTGATTTTCATTGGCGTCAGGATTCTGATAGAACATTTGTTGGATTGACAGTTTAGAGTTGATAAGGATATGAAAGAACAGTATTTTGCGGACAAGAGCCGCTACGACAACGAGATGGAGTATGAGCGTTGTGGGCGCTCGGGTGTTTTGTTGCCTAAAGTGAGCCTCGGCTTCTGGCATAATTTCGGTAGTGTGGATCCCTACGAACGAAGCCGTGAGATTACTCACTATGCCTTTGATCACGGTATCACGCATTTCGACTTGGCTAACAACTATGGTCCCGTCTACGGCTCTGCCGAAGAGACGATGGGTCGACTGATGGACGAGGATTTCCGTCCCTATCGCGACGAACTGTTCATCTCGTCGAAAGCAGGCTACGACATGTGGCCTGGACCATACGGCAACTGGGGCAGTCGCAAGTATCTGATGGCCTCGCTCGACCAGAGTCTGAAGCGTATGAAGATCGACTATGTGGATCTGTTCTACAGCCATCGCTACGACCCAGTGACCCCTTTGGAGGAGACCCTTCAGGCGCTGGTGGACATTGTGCGACAGGGGAAGGCCCTTTATGTTGGCATCTCCCGCTGGCCGTTAGAGGCCACGAAGTTCGCGGCAAAGTACCTGAAGGAGCGCGACGTACCCCTACTGATCTATCAGGGTCGTCTGAATATGCTCGACCGTGAGCCACAGGAGGAGGGTATCCTCGACTTCTGTGCCGAGG
>JAEETC010000171.1 GCA_016286585.1 Prevotella sp.
AGGTTGGCGAACAGCGTGGTGAACGACACGATGAGGATGGAGTGCAGATAGGTAAGCGTGAGACCCGTGAAGCCTCCGCCACAGTCGATGCCGAAGAGCAGGAGCATGAAGAACACCTCGCTCGACTGGACCACGCGAGACAGGTATTCGAGTAACAGCGAACGGTAGAAGGCGCGCTTGTCTTCGGCATATAGCGAGGCTATCTGTGTGTCGATGTTATGCAGTGACTCGGCGTGGTTCTCGAGGAAGCGGGTGCTCCAACCCTTGAGGCCGGGGATGCGACTGATAAGATGGAGAGCGCCTACGACCAGTCCCTTACGGTAGCCACGGGAGAAAATCCAGAAGAAGATGAGGCAGAACACGATGATGATGCCTAGCACGGTAGCGATGGCGGTGTTGATGGGCAGGTCGCCCACAGCTGCCAATCCCAGATAGATGAAGATGCTGGAGAACCAGAACCAGAAGTGGGCGAAGAAATGCATCATCGCATAGAGGATGACACTCGAGGCGGCATGCTGGCGGCTGACATCCTTCGACAGTTCGAGGATGCGGTAGGGCTCGCCACCGAGGCCACCTACAGGAGTGGCATAGTTCAAGGCGTAGCCGGTGATGGTAAGGCGGTAGATGCGCCAGAAACTCAGGCTGTCGGCCTCATGACCGCTACGACTGCGGATGATGGCCTGCCAGGAGAGGGCGTTGATGCCATAGATGATGATCCATACGCCGACAATAGGGATGAGCCAGTAGCCAGCATGGCAGATGTGCTCCCAGAGTTCGACGAAACTCACGTCGAAGGTGAAGAGCATGACCACCACGGCGGCTATGCCGAGGAAAAAGAAAATATTATTGAGGCGCTGTTTGGTCATAGGCTCTCAGCGAGACGGCGGCAGAAAGCCTCGTGACGGTGGTTCACATACCATGCGAGCAGACCCATCGCGAAGATCTCGAAGAGAAAATACATGGCGGGCAGGTCGATCAGGCAGAAGAGGAAAAGCCAGAAGGAACGGAAGTTGAACGTCAGGAGTCCGTTCCAGAAGATGACGGGCAGTGACTTCTGACGGAACGACTCGCGCACCTCTGCGGGGATGTCGCTGGCATGGGGACCGTACTTCTCCTGCAGACGGGCCATGAGGCGCTGGAACTGCGGGGTGACCTTCTCCTGTTTCTGTGTGTAGCCGATGTAGGAGTGCTGGAACAGGCGCTCTATCCACGGGGTGTCGGGCGACATCTGGTCGTAAATCTCCTCCTGGCGACGGGAGTTGTCGAGTTCGCTGCCTTTCTCGCCCTTCAGGAAGAAAAGGTGGACGTTGATGTAATAGTCGGCCAACCGTTGCTGTCCTGCGATGCCCACGATGCCTGACCACAGGCCGAAGACGTAGACGATGACGGTGGCGATGATAGCGTTCTGCGGGGTGTCAGCGATACCGAGCCATAAGAACTCCAGGTCGTGGTGGAGATAGAATCGCCACACGAGAGCATGGTAGATAGGCACAAACCAGGTGAAGCCAGCCACACCGTCGAGGATACGCCCCAGACGACTCTTCTTGCCTGTCATACGGGCCAGTTGGCCGTCAGTGCAGTCGAGGATGTCGGCTATCATCAGCAGCACGATGGCGATGATGTTGAGCAGGAGTCCCATGGTGCCGCAGTAGTAGTAGCTGGCACAACCGAAGAAGATGGCACTGCCCGCACCGACGAACATCGAGGCGATGGTCACGGTGTTGGGATGAATGTCGAGCTTGGCGAAAATGACGGCGCAATAATAGCACAGGGGACGGATGACGTGAAGGTCGAGCCAGTCCTCAGTCTCTGCTGATTTCAGCGTCGCAGCGTATTGTTCGTTCATTTGGCTTCAAGCACTTTCTTGATGGTGTCAACGACAACCTGTGTCTGTTCCTTGCGGCCCAAGGTGATGCGCAGACATGACTCCAGGCCCTTGTCGGCCATGAACTTGATCTTGTAGTCCTGAACCTTCAGGGCCTCCATGAGGGCTTCCTTGATCTCAATGGGGTATTTGATGAGGATGAAGTTGGCCACGCTCTTGTAGACCTTGAAGCCGGGCAGATCGCCGAGTTCCTTCTTGTAGAGTTGACGGCCCCACTCCATATCATCGGCCACACGACGGTAGTGCTCGTCGCTCTCGAGGGCTGCCAGGGCAACGGCCTCGGAGAAGCGGTTGAAGCCCAGGTATTTGTTCGAGTAGCTGAGAAACTGGTCGTGACCCTCGCCGATGAAGCCGAAGCCGCAGCGCAGGCCTGGCAGGCCGTAGAACTTGGAGAGGGTGCGCGAGATGATGAGGTTGTTGTATTTATTCACCAACGGGGCGATGTAATCGGTATCGCTGGTGATGAAGCTGGCGTAAGCCTCGTCGACAAGCACCATCGTATCAGAGGGGATGTTCTCCATGATACGGCCGATCTCCTCGCTGCTGAGGCTGTTGCCCGTGGGGTTGTTGGGCGAGGCGAGCAGGAGCATGCGGGGATGGATGCGGTTGGTGTATTCGATGACTTCGTCGACATGGTAGGCGAAGGTGTCTTCCAGTTCGTGCAGGGGGTACATCTCGAAGGTGCCGCCGCACTCGCTGGCCACCCGATTGTAGTACCACCATGAGAACTCTGGGATGAGGATGGTCTTGTTGTCGCCTTCCATCAGGAAATAGTGGATGGCGTTCTTGAGGATCTCCTCGCCGCCGTATGCCAGGAGCACACGCTCCTCGGGCACACCATAGATCTCACTGAGGCGCACGGAGATGACGCTCTTCTTGCCCTGGTCATATATACGTGTGTAGAAACAGAGATCCTTTGGATCAAAGTTCTTCACGGCGTCAAGCACTTTCTGGCTTGGCTCAAAGTTAAATTCGTTTCTATCAAGGTAATTCATATCTAATGATTTTTTCGGGTGCAAAGGTATGAATAATATTTGAAATTTAATCCAAATTTACTGATTATTTGCACATTATTCACTTTTCACTCTTCATTCTTCACTTAGAACGTAATCCTAAAGATGTATCTGATGCCCCATTTGTGGCTGGTGGGGAGGTCCAGGTAGTTCAGACGTCTCACAAAGTCGATGTGGAGCAGCTTGAAGATGTTGTGCACCCCTACCACAAATTCCATATAGGGCTGGTTGTGGTCCATGATGTAACAACCCTCGGGGAAGTACATGAGGCGGTCGCTGCCCGCATTCTCAGGCAGGAAGGGGTTGTTCTTGTCCGTGAGGTCGCCCCACAGCGTGTTGATGGCGAAATACTCGCGCCACTTCAGTTTCTTGAGCAGGGGTATGCGGTTGAAGAACTTGCCGTTCATGTCCCATGACAGCATCATTGAGGCGTACCGGTCGTTGAGAAACTCCATGTTGTTGATGAGGTTGTACATCTCCTCCTCGATGACGTACGACTGGTTGGCTGGGGGCTGTATGAGCAGCATGTAAGGCACCTGGTTCCACTGGATGCCACCCTTCAGGAAGAGGTCTACCTTTCCCCAGCTGTTGAGCCAGAAGCGCTTGTAGATCTTGGCCTCGGTGACATTCGAGGCGTATTGTCCGCCCAGGAATCCCTTGAAGCCGAAGGTGTGGCTGAGTGTGATGATGGGCACGTCGCGGTTGATGGTGAGACGGCGCTGCTTATTGTTGATGTAGGTCTCGTCGGGGGCATAGCGCAGTTCAGCGTGCAGCTCGGTGGTGCGCATGAACTCTCGGTGGTGTGCTGTGATGTCGGTGTTCTCCTGTCTGGGCTGGTTGAGCGTGCGGAACGACATGGCGCCGCAGGCCTCCATCTCCTCGGCCTTTAGCGAGAGGGTGGTCTTCAGGCCGCCGTACATCTCGTATTCGAAGGCGAGCGACTGTCGGTTGCAGATTATCATCTTGTCGATCTTGGCCCATTTGAAGGCGACAAGAAAGTTATCCTTGTCGGTAGGCAGGAACCGGTCTGAGGGTGTCTGCACGTCGTAAGTGCTCTGCAGTCGCAGCGTCCGTTTCGGGTACTCCCACGGCGAGTAGACCTTGTCGATGAACGAGTAGTCGAGGCTCGCGCTGTAGTAGTTCTTATGGCTGCCCCAGCCGTGGGCGTAGTAGCCTCCCACGAACCATCGTTTCCAGAGGTTGGCTGTGGTGGTGGCGCTGAGGCGAGTCCGGAATCCGTCGAACCTGTTACTCGTGAAGATGGTGTTCACGGGCGTGAGGTCGATGGGGTTCGGCTCACCCACCTCGATGGAGTTCTCGATGAGGGCTGAGAGTCCGAACATAATGTACTTGAAACCCTTGATGTTTTTGATGTTCTTCACAAATGAGCCCATCGCGTCTTCGCTCTTCGTGAGCTCCACTTGTCGGTATTCGTTCCAGAACGACTTACCCCGCATGGCTGCATCGGGCTCCTTGATTTCAGTGCGTTTGCCCTTAAAGCGTTTTTGGGGCAGTTCGTCGAAGCTGTAGCCGGTGTAGCGGTTATTCTTGATCACGACAAACTCCTCCATGCCTTTGGCCAGTAGCAGCTCGGTCACCATGTCGTCTTCCGAGAGCACCCAGTCGCCATTGTCGAGCTGTTCAAACTCCTGGTTGATGTGCAAGCTCTTCACCCAGTTCACCGAGGACTGCTTGGGCAGCGTGAGCTCACAGCGGCGCACGTGATACGAAGAGTCTTTCAGTATATAGATGTCGCCCCTGAACCCGAAGTCCATCTGGTTGTTGGGCAGGAAGTGCAGATGGATGCACGAGTCGCGCTCCACCTTCACCGTGTCCTCGATATAGAAGCGGTAGAAGCTGATGGCGTCTTTGCCGATGGGCGACGTGAAGGGGTATTGCACCAGCCGTATCTGATCGTCGTAAAGGTTCACGTCGGTGAAGATCTCCTTTAGCACCACATTTACCACGTCACCCGTCTGGAACAGATCGTTGATTCCACTGCTCTGCTGGCCTTTGATGATTTTCTTCTTCGACTTGGGATCCTTCCGATAGATGTACTCCTCGACGGTCTCTTCGACGCTGACGGGGAGAATGAGCTTGTTCGTGTACTGACACTCCTCCACCTGATCCAGCAGCCACGGTGTGCTGGAGAAGGGCTTCTCCTGCAGTCGCTCCGGTGTGAGCTCGTTGGCTGCCAGCGTCAGCTTCTCATATTTGTCATACCTGTAGTAGTCGTGGTTCTCCAGGTTGCTGAGCTTCTTGGCGGCTATCACCTTCTTCATCAGCTCCACGGCAGGGTTGTTCTTTCGACTGTACTTGCCACGGTCAGCCTTGACAGTCACCTCCCTCAGCACCGCGTTGTCGGGCTTCAGGGCGATGTCGAGAGGCGACCTTGTGTCTTCGCCGATCATCATCGTCTGCGACTGATAGCCCACCGCGCTGACCGTAATGCGCCAGCCCGCATGACGGGCGATGGTGTAATGGCCTTTGAGGTTGGAGATGACGGCCACGTTGTGACCTTTGTACACCACGCTGGCGTATGGGATGGGCTCTCCCGTCTCCCTGTCTGTGATGTGGCCTTTCACGTATGTTTGGGCACCTGCAGGCAGACTAAGCAACAGTAACAGCAGGATTAAACTCTTTACTTTCATTTAAACTGATAGCCAGTGAATGTATATTCCGTATATCCACCCCGCTCATTCATGCGGAGGGTTTTGATCTCAGAAGTGTTCTTGTCGATAGTCAGCACGAAAGAGGAGAACAGCATGCGCCGCCGTTCCTTTTTAGAGTCCGACTGCGGGGTGATGGTGAGCACAATATGGCTGCCCTGCCTAGTGACAGTCAGGTCGCTGAGGGAAGCGAGACTGCCCTCGCCACCTTTGAGGATGTACTCGAAGACAGCCTGGAAGGTGGCAAACTGCGGATTCTTCTGGCTGCTTGTCTTGTGGCTCTTGCCTTTGACGACCATCGTGAACTCGCTTCCGTGCATGATTAGCTGGTCCTTGCCGTCATCGATGGTGATCCCCACATCAGCGGGTTTCTTCATTGTCAGCGTTCCTTTGGTGATAACATCTTTGGCGATGGCATCCTTATGGCTGGTTTTCGTGGCAGTGGCCGTGACGACGGTGGCTTTCTTATAACGTGCCACTGCTTTCTGCAGGTCTGTATTCTGGGCTGACAGCGGCAGTGCCGTGAGTAGTAACAGTGCCCAGAGGACGATATTGTTCTTCATTGTTTCTTTCGTTTAAGCCATCTGTAGACGGCAGGTTGTACAACATAGGAGAGAATCACGGCCGATAGGAGGCCGATGAGGGTAGAGAATCCCACACTCTTGATGGCGGGATGAACGGCGATGAGCATGCTGCTCACGGTGACGGTCAGGATGACGGCACTGAAGAAAATAGCCGTCTTATGGTAGTTCAGCAGTCGCTCCTCCTTGCCGATGAGACCATTGATCACGAAGATGCTGTAGTCGACGCCAATACCGAAGATAAAGGTGGAGATGATGATGTTGATGAGGTTGAAGTTCACATCGAAGATCACCATGGCCCCCAAGACGATGAGCCAACTGAGCAGGATGGGTGCGAAGCCCAGGAGCGTCAGTCGCCAGTCATAGTGGAAACTGATGAACAGTACGATGAATACAAACCCCATCGACAGCCATTGTAGCATGTTGAAGTCCTCGCTCATCTGTATCAGCGTGTCGGTTGTATAATAATAGGTGTCGAGCACCAGCAGGTCTGGGTCTGTAGCCACCGCGTCGCAGATACGGTTATAGTCGCTCCCGCTGCTGCGCACAGAGTCGTTCTCACAGCGCACGCTTGTGAAGCAGAGATAGTCGCCGTTGTAGCTCTGTTCCATCAGCGTCGACAGGTAGCCCTCGGGTATCAGCTCCGCCTCATAGAGAGCATCGGGCTCATAGTCGGCCGTGGCT
>JAEETC010000002.1 GCA_016286585.1 Prevotella sp.
TGTTAAGAGGGGTACGGATCTCGTGATACATATCCTGAATAAAAGCGGTTTTCCGGCGATTAGTCTCCAACTTGAGCTGATAGGCACGAGACAACTCATCGTTCTGTTGCTGCAACTCGGCATTGACACGCTGGATAGAGGCGACACTCTCGGCGAGCGACTGCTGCATGCGGATGAAACTGTTAGTCAGTCGGCCCACACTATCGCGACGGGGGCTCTCGGGCAGCGGCTCATCAAACTGTCCTTCGGCAATACGCTTCGCCTGCTCATCCAACTGTTTCAGAGGCTGGACGGCGCGACGCACAGTCTGATAACAGAAGAGCATAAGCAACACAAGTCCAACGGCAATAACGCCCCACACGATGACAAGCAGACGGTTGTAGCGGGCATAGACATCGCTCTCGGGACAGACAATGGCAATGCTCCAACCTGTGCGATCCAGCGGACGATAGAAGATGAAGGCATCATGACCGTCGACGATGGTCTGTGTCATTCCGCTGTGACCTGCAAGCATGGCTTTACCCATGACATTGATATCTTTTTGCGCCTCAGGGGCTGCATCGCTGAAGATGTTTTGGCGAAAGAGTTTTGCTGTGTCGGGGTGAATCAGATAAGTGCCTGTGCGACCTATCATGATAGCCGAAGAGTTGGGATAAGCCGGGATGGCCGTCACAGCCTGCGAGAGCCACTTCAGGGTGAGGCTGGCGGTGATGGAGCCGATGTAACGGCCGTCGGCATCACGCATCGGACAACAGTACGAGGTCAGGATGTCTGGCGATGAGAGCGTCCCCTCATTATAATCGTCGAACGCATCGACCCAGCATGCTTTTCCAAGCGAACGTGGTGTCTTGTACCACACGGCATCGAAGTACTCGAAAGGGCCCTCGCGCACCGTGGTGATGCTATCGGGAACATCACCCGCCTCGTCGAGGTTGGAAGGCCAGTGCCGTAGGGAATAGGCCGAGAAGTAGCGGCCCTTCTCGGGGAAGAAGTCGGGTTCCATCGAAATGGCAAAGCCCGTAAGGAATGCATTCTCCTGCACGGTACGCCGTGTAAAGGCAAGTAGCGAGTCAGGGGTCAGGTGGCGCGGAGTAGTCTGGGCCATGAAATTGGTCACTGTCTCCGTCTCATCCATGATACCGTTGATGCGCTCGGCGGTGTTGTCAAGCAGTTGAGTGGCACGATCAATGGCAGCACGCTGCACATAGCGTTTGCCGCGATAGAAGAGAAAACCGAAGAGCAGCGTAAAGGCCACCGTGATGATGAGCACGATGAGAAGGCCTAGACGGAGCGACAACCGCTGCTGGATGTATCGTAGGATTTGTGTCATGCGTCAGCGGGTTCTTTGATAAGTTGGTCAAGCAGTTCTGTGATTTCCTCTGTACCGCGCATGATGTCGGCTTGCAAGATTGCCATATCGGCGTGTGAGAGCTGTGTGTAGTCGCGGCAGATGGTATCGGTACTGCAGCACATCTGGTGCACAGGTGCCGCCATGCGGTCTGCCATGTCGTGCAGAAATTTCGCCTTCATCTCCTCGTAGGCCTGCGCCTCGCCATAAGCAGCCTGCAACTCCACGTTCTGCGCACTCAGCGTCGCCTGCTTCTGTTGCATCTCGTTCATGTAGGTCCGTAGCGACTGCTGCATCTTCTTCAGGCTCGACTGCAAGCGGCCTGTCTCGTGCTCATGGTGCGAGTCAGGAATCGACGTATCCAAGTTCCCCTCAGCTATGCTCTGAGCCGCATCGGCCAGCAGGTGCAACGGGCGCAGATGAGATGCTATAACAATGTAGAGAATATAGAGCAACACCAGCACACCGCCGATACCCCAAAACAGCAGCACACGATACATTCGTGAATATTTGCCATAGATATCCTCAGCAGGACATACTGCTGCAAGACTGTATGGCCGCTCACCCAAAGGCTGCAGGAAGATGAAGATCTCCTGATTGTCGTACATCAACTGACGGTAACCGCTTTCCGCACCAGTGATGTATGCATCCAGCTGACTACTGTCACGCCGCGTCACGAAGAGCTGGGCATTTGGCAACGACTGTTGCAGCGATGCCAGCGAGTTGCTCTCTTCGATAAGTCGCTCAATGCGCACGCGGTTGATCCGAAAGCGCTGGCCCTCCAAACGCGCCGTCATCTCAGATTGCCTCAACGTATTGTCGATTCGCAGGGCCGTGTTCTCCAGCGCCTGCAGCGTCGTGTCGGTAGCCTCGTCACGAATGACATCCTCCGAGAAACTGGCCAGCAGGAAGATGACCACACCTGAAGTGACCACCACAAACCCCGCTACCCACAGCGACAGCTGTGTGGAGAACGATGTCCGTATCTTCTGTAGCGGTGTCATGGGCATTCTACTTTCCCGTTACGATATCCTTCAGCGACGAGCCGAAGATGATGTACTGCGTATTGCCGGCAATAGTGCCTTCGTTCTGTCCCCACAGGAATGGCCAGTCGTCGAAGTTCTCAAAATGGTCAGGCTTGCGGAAGAGCAGACCAGGGGCTACGTTGCCTGGGATGAACGAGAAGTCGGCACGGTTGTTACCATAAAAGACCTGCTTCGGACGGGCAGCACCCACCACGGCCACAAACGAGTAATTGTGGTAGGGATGGCAACCATAAAGCCAGTTGGCCACGCGGTAGACCTCATCCTTAGAGACAATATCGGGGAAGTAGATGTGGGCGTAGTTCACGGTGATGCCGAAGTTAAGCACCATGTTCACACCAGCCCAGTTACCCAGGCCGATGGGCACGCCATAGGGGTTCTGCGTGTCGAAGCTACGGACATAATCATTGTATTTCTGCACGTAGGGACGGAGTTTCGTCTTATAGGCTTCGTCCATATAGGGTATGGCATCCAGAGCCGTCTGCATGTTACCAGACAGGCGCAACTCCAGGGCATCCCATATCTGTGCGACAAAGTTGTCGAGATACTGTTTCTCCTGCGTAGAGCTGTAGAGCATCAGGTTCGTGGCCATATCGCCGAGCTGTTCACGGTTCTTACGGCTGCGTTCCAACAGCTTCTGGCGTTTCTTGTCAGGCTGAGCACCTTGCTGACGGGGATTGGCGATGTTGGTCTGTTCCGTACCATCAAGCCAGCTGAATTCATCCCTACTGCCTACTGCCTGCCTGTTCTTTAGTAGCTCCGTAGCCTCCTGCATCAGTCGCTTAGACTGTGTAAGGGAACGCGCTGCGAGGTCATCGTTATAGCCTCGGAGGGCGTGGCTGGCGGCAGCAAACATCGTGGCGGCACGGAGGTCGAGTTGCGGATTACGGTTGGTGAAGGCCCACATGTCATCAGGGGTGCCTGAGCGTTTGCCGTCGGCACTCACCTCGTAGGGTTTCAGCGAGGGATCGTAGTGCAGACCGTCAGTAATCGAGGCGGCATCACCCAGATGGTGGTAGTTGTCAAGGATGGAGTTGGAGAGTGTCTGCGACATGTGGCCGATCTGCTCGGCCTGTGCCACGAGGTTCAGCGTGCCGTGCTCGATGAACTGCAGGATATCGGGCACGCCGTCAGGACGGTGCAGGTCTACGTAACGCTGCTTCTGGCTGACGAACGTCTCATCGCGCTGGGGACGGAAGAGTTCCCACGTACGGATGAAGTTCTGCACGACATTGATGTTCGAACCCGTCTCGATGTCGAAGTCACCAGCATCGAAGAATCCGCCGATGTTCAGGCCAGGAATCAGTTCGTAAGGTTTATACTTCGTATCTGTGGACGCACCCTGACGATGCAGGTCGAAATGGTCGCTCTCAGGTGCCTGCAGATAGCCCTCCTTGAAGGGCTCTCCGTGCCAAGTGCGATAGCCTTCGTTCACATACATGTGATTCATGTGGATAGGCACCCAGACATCGGTGGTGGCATCGGTAATCTTATCGTAGACATGCGCGTCGATGAGAAAGTCGTTGGTCTTGGTATTTCCATACTGGATATAATAGACACCAGGCTCCTTGACAGCGGAGAAGTCGAACTTCACGTAGTTGTATTTGAAGTATGGTCCCCACGACTTGATCTCTCCCTCGAAGGCTTTCTCTGTGGTGCCATCTGGTCTGATGCGCATCAGCGAGGCAGTGGCCTTCGGACTATCATTCTTGTCGAGCTCTATCACTGCTAGCTTCGGCTGTTCTTGTGTGTAACCGATTTGCGAGAAGCCGATGTTCGGCTCACGAATCCAACCTGGGATGGCATGGGGCTCAACAGTCCAGGTGACCACCTTGCCTGTCTTGTCCTTAGGCAGCACACTGCGCAGCACGAACCAACCGTTCTGGGCCAGCATACGTCCATCGTAGAGTTTCAGCTCGGCATCGTCGCTGCTGATACTGATCATCCGCTCTGGTGCATCGGTGGCCAATGTCAGGCTGTGACCTGTCTCGATGGGCAGCGGGTCGACAAAGCGGTTGGTTCCTCGATCGTCGTAGGTCTTGAAACCCTTGAACTGACGGGGTTTCTCACTATTCTGACGGGTGATGGTCTGACTCGTGGCATAACGCGGCAGACGACCTAAACGGCCATCCATGGTGTACGTCTTCAACCAGTACTGCGATGGCAGGAACTCAATGTTGAATCCAGCCTCACCAGCCAGTTTCTCAGGTACGGGCTTGTCGAGCCAGACGGCGATCTCCACAGCTTTACCCTTGGCCGTCACCACCACACGACTGTCGAAGTCGTAGTCGTCGTAGCGCATCGTCACCTCGATACTGCCGTTCTCACGGTCAACCTGACGGTTGGTCATCCGCGGCACAAGATCCCATTGCTCTGGGGTATTGTTCAGACGGACTGCCCCACCCTGAACCGTACGCACTCCGTGGTGAATCACCTCGATACCCGAGTTCTTCTCGTCGTTGAACCCGCCATTGAAACTGTTGCTGAACACCAGCACGTTCACGCCCTGCCTTTCGAAATACTCAAGATCGTTCAAACGCAGGTCAACCTGTCCCCTGACCACTGTTGTCGCAAGGGTCAATAGAAATACTGTAAATACTTTCCTCATATTCTATAAACTATAAACTCAAAACTATAAACTATAAACTCCAAACCACAAAACCCCTTCACTTCTTCGTGCTGTCACGCAGTTCCAGTCGGGCACCAACCACCACATGCTGTATACTGTCGTCACCGTTCATCTGGTCCTGGAGCAGACGGAACGCCTTGCTCCCAATTTCCCGAAGGTTCATTTTCACGAAAGAGATGCGAGGGTGAGACATCTCCGACACCCAATCTGTCATATAACCAATGATGGCCACGTCTTCAGGTATACGCAGTCCCTGACTGGTGATAGCCTGAACGGCTGAGATGGCCAACAACCCGTGGGCAGCCAGGATGGCATCAGGCGGCTCTGGCAGACTGAGCAACTCCAACGTATCAGAGAGGCCGGAGTTGAAACTGATATGGTGGCACTTTACCAGTTCGGTACGGATGGGAATACCCCGTTCACGCAGAGCCTGCAGATAGCCGTGCTTACGGTCTGAGGTCTGCTTCATTTGGTTCGGACCGCCGAGGAAGGCGATGCGACGGGCACCAGCGTCGATAAGGGAACAGGTGGCCTGATGGGCTGAGGCGGCATCGTTGATGATGACAGAAGAGATGCCAATGTCTGGGGCACGGTCATAAAAGACCATTGGCATGTGAGCCTGTTTCAGCTGTTTCAGATAACTGAAGTCAGTGGTTTCCTGCGAGGGGCAGATGATGATGCCCTCGACATGCATGTTCTCCAACAACTCCAGACAATTGACCTCGTTCTCAAAACTCTCATCAGAATCAGTGATGATGCACATATACCCATTCTGCCTGGCTTCTGCCTCTATGCGTTTCACGATGTGGGCATAGTGGTTGAACGCCACGTCAGGCACCACGATGCCAATAGTCCTTGTCGTATCATAACGAAGACTCGCTGCGAAAGGATTCGGACGATACCCATTCTCTATCGCAAAACTCTCTATTCTCTGACGCAGTTCCTGACTGACTCCATCCTGCCCTCTCAATGCACGTGAGACGGTAGAAACATTGATCCCAAGTATCTTGGCGATATCACGCTGTGAAATTCTCTTCATTACACGATTGTCATTTAGGCCACACAAAAATACGAAGAACCGGTCATATTCTTACGCAACAATTCAAAGAATCCGTACGCAACGCGTTGCGTAGTTTTTGACGAAAAAACCACCGACTTTCACAAGTGGGTGGTAACTGTCTTTCTAACTTATCTATGATGTATTTTTGTGTTGGTGTTGCAAAGATAAGCAAATTCACTCAACTTGCATCATATATATATCAAAAACATGAGCGCAACGCGTTGCGTCACACCTCGTCCATCGGATAGCGCACATTCCATTTCCGGCGCAGGTCGTCCATAAGTTCCATGATATAGAGGGTCTCGGCATGCGGTATCTCGCGCGGCTCCAACAAGCCATCGATGAGTGCCTGTCGACAAGCCATGAACTGGTATTCATAGCCCGTAATCTGCTTTGGCACATGAATAGTCTCGATGTAAGTACGGTCAGGACCATTGACCGTAATCTGTTGAGGATTGTTGATATTGTCGATGATAAGGTTGCCCTCAGTTCCGGCTATGACTCCAATATTATCACCCACACAGGCTGCACTCGACTGTAGGTTGCAGAGCATACCGTCGCTGAGCACAAGGCTGATGGCATTCGTCAGGTCCATACCCGTCTTCGACTTCACACATTGGCTCTCCATGCTGACGATATCTGCAGGGAAGAACATCCTCACGAAATTGAGAGCATAGACACCAAGGTCAAGCAAGGCACCGCCACAGAGGTCAGGTTGCATGATACGAGGCTTCTCACCCATCGAGTAGCCAAGAGTAGCTGTCAGCAGCCGTGGCATGCCGATACGTCCCTCCGTCATAATATGACGAACCATATTTACTACGGGCTGATAGCGTGTCCAGATAGCCTCCGCCAAGAAAACCTTCCGCTCGTGGGCCAGATCCACAATCTCCTTTGCCTGCCGACAGTTCGCCATAAAGGCTTTTTCCACAAGGCTTGGTTTTCCTGCCAGCAAAGCCTCTTTCGTCACATCGAAATGATGGGAATGCGGTGTACCCACATAGACCAAATCTACATCTGGGTCGGCAATCAGCTCTGTATATGAGCCATACGCCTTCGGGATTCCCCATTTCGAAGCAAAATCGTCAGCCTTTTCCTGCGAACGCGATCCTACCGCTAAGGCCTCACAATCTTCAATCCCATTCAATGTGATGGCTGCCTTTTCTGCTATCCATCCTGTGCCGATAATACCGACACGCAATTTGTCTTTTTCCGTCATACTGTTTAATTTTATATGTTGATACCGTAATTCTGCTTGACTTCACTCATCACGAAGGTACTCTCAATCGAGGCCAGACTCTCTATCTCGCCCAATTTGTTGAGCACAAACTCCTGATACTGTTTCATGTCACGTGCGCGAACCTTTAATAGATAGTCGTATGAGCCCGACGTGTTGTAACACTCCGTCACCTCTGGGATGCGCTGGATACGCCTCACGAACGAATCCGCAATCTCGTGGTTAATCTGTTTCAGCTTCACCTTACAGAACACCAGCAAACCCTGGTCCAGCTTCTCAGGGTCGAGGATGGCTACATACTTTTTGATATAGCCTTTCTTCTCCAACCGTTTCTGGCGCTCAAACACAGGGGTTGGGGTCAAGTGTACGGCATCGGCCAGCTCTTTCGTGGTCAATTTCGCATTCTTTTGCAGCGTCTTCAGTATCTGCAGGTCGGTTTCGTCGAGAGTATCCATATTTATTATTAGTGTTGTGCTCTTATATAACCAAAGATTATCGCAACTTTGCATCCATCAGGGCACAGAAGCGCCTGTTCCCTCTGCGCCCACGATTATACTTCATTCATTGGCTTACCATCCATGAAGGCCTTCACGTTTCCGATGGCCACATCTATCAGACGAGCCCTGGCCTCCTTGGTGGCCCAGGCGATATGTGGTGTGATAAATGCATGTTCGCATGACAACAGTGGATTGTCCGCTTTTGGAGGCTCCTCGCTCAGGACGTCTGCACAGTAGGCTCCCAGCCGATTTGCTCTCAGCGCATCTGCCACATCCTGATCGCAGACCAACGGACCACGACCCGTATTGATGAGAATGGCCGATGGCTTCATCATTTGAAGCGTCTGACTGTTTATCAGATGATGAGTGCCTGCAGCCAGCGGACAATGCAGACTCACCACATCGCTCTCCTTCAACAGCTCATCCATTGTGCGTTTTCCTATGCCTGACGGCAACTCGTCAGCACGTTTACTCGTATAGGCCACCACCTTCATGCCAAAAGCCTGGGCGATGGCAGCCACCCGTCGTCCGATATTCCCAAGTCCCACGATGCCGAAGGTCTTTCCTGCCAACTCCGTCAGTTGCGTGTCCCAGTAGCAGAAATCCGGACTGGCCGTCCATGCTCCATCGCGATTCTTCATGGCATAATGTTCTGTACGATTGGTGATGGTGAGCAAATGGGCAAACACCATCTGCGCCACACTCTCCGTACTATAGGCAGGCACATTCGTCACCACGATATCATGCGCTCTGGCAGCCTCCACGTCCACCACGTTATAGCCTGTCGCCAGCACGCCGATGTACTTCAGCTTAGGCAACAGCTCTATCTCCTGCTTTCGTAGACACACCTTGTTCGTCAGCACGATATCTGCATCCTTCGCACGCTTCACCGTCTCTTCAGGTCTCGTGCGATCATACACCGTCAGTTCTCCCAACGCTTCCAAAGCCTCCCAAGAGAGGTCAGCCGAATTAGCCGTATAGCCGTCAAGTATCACAATCTTCATGTCCATTTCTGTCTGATTATACAATGTCTTGAATGACGAGGCCAGCGAGCATAAAGCCGAAGATGGCCGTGATATGAACGATGGAGCCCTTGCCCTCGCCTTGGGGTTCGATGAGTTCATCAGAATAAACGCACTGGAACTTGCGAGAGGGGTATTGTCCTTCGCGTTTGAAACGCTTTCGGAGCACACGGGCCAAAGGATCGCCTTGTATCTTCCAGAACTCGTCGACCTTGATACGTGTTGGGTCGAGTTTCAAGGCGGCACCCATCGATGAGAATAACTTCGCATCAGTCTGTGTCGCCATCAGAATGAGCAAGGCCTTATCCTTCAGCGAGTCGATGGCGTCGATGATATAGTCATAGGTGTCGAGATGGAAACTGTCTGCAGTCTCAGCAGTAAAGAACTCGTGTATGGCAGTAATCTCGGCAGCGGGATTGATCGTAAGCAGTCGCTCACGCAGGACATCAACCTTCACACAGCCAACGGTCTCTGTGGTTGCCATCAGCTGGCGATTGATATTGCTGGCACACACGCTGTCAGAATCGACAATCGTCAGATGTCTGATGCCTGAGCGCACCAGGCTCTCAGCGCACCACGAGCCTACGCCACCCACGCCAAAGAGAATCACGCGCTTCTCTGCGATGCGACTCATCGCCTCATCGCCCAGAAGTAGTTCTGATCTACGGAAAATTGCTTGATCTAATGCCATCTGCTTATTCAATGGTGGCAACCACTTCTATCTCAATTAATGCCCCTTTGGGTAAAGAATTAACAGCAACAGCAGAGCGAGCAGGATAGGGCTCTGAGAAGAACTCGGCATAAACAGCATTCATATCACCAAAGTCGTTCATATCCGCAAGGAATACGGTAGTCTTGATAACGTTACGCATGCTGATGCCAGCTTCTTCGAGGATGGCTTTAATATTACTAAGCGATTGACGGGTTTGTTCCTTGATGCCGCCTTCTACAAATACGCCGGTCGCAGGATTAATGGGAATCTGTCCAGATGAATAGATGAGATTACCTACGCGAATGGCCTGACTATAAGGGCCGATGGCAGCAGGTGCCTGTGGGGTACTGATAGTTTGTTTCATACGTTTTTTCTATTTCACGGCTGCAAAGATAACAAGAAATCTCCGATTTTCCATATACAGATGGACTCTTTTTTTGCAAAATACCTCACTATTGGGAAAAGACACTTTTAATAATTTGATACGCTTTCAAGCAGACCATCCATAAAAACTATTTTTAAAGAATGATAGCTATCCTTGCTGTATTCATATTCCTCTCTAATAGTCCCTCCTAAATCCATTACATCAGTCTCATTCGGTTTTCCGATTAATAGCTTAACAGAGTCTTTAGGCATCTTTGTGTGAAGTGTGAAAGTCCCCTTTTTTGTAGTAACATCAAAATACTGTGTCTTTGGAGCCTTTTTCTCATAATCTGAATAAAATTTGTCTATACTCCTTTGTGTAGAACAATAGGAAATAAAGAACAACACGATAAAGATTACTGCAAAACCTGTGGCGCAGCCTAACCCCATAAAGAAATACTTTCTCATAATTATTATCTTTTAAATCGTTTTACTATTTGATACACAATGGATTTATATTAAAACGGGCAATCGTTTCTCTCGGCAAAAATATTATCTTGATCTTTTTTCTTTTTGTATCGAGAAGCAACCTTTTTGTCATCACCATCTCTTATTTTCTTATAATTTCTATCAGCAAGGTCCTTATCTTTGCCTTGGTTATTAGATTTTATTTCATACCTTAGTTGGTTGTTTTCTACACAAACGATTATCACTTTTAATGGATAAACTCTATCATTACAATGACATAAACAAACGATATCGTGACCTTTAGATCTAATTTCGCAACGTTCGATTTCTCCAGATAAACCATCATCAGTGGCTATGCTTCGTCTCTCTTTCAATAATTCACAGAGTTCATCCATGGATTGTTGATTATAATCGAAGATCAAATAGTGACATTCTGGTTCTTCTTGATGATTTGCGATAATAGGAGGAACGGATATCTTTGGACTATCATTTTTATCCATTTCTCTACGATTAGAATCACAAAACACATACTCCACATTGTTTACACATAGTTCATCTATCTGATAAATACATTTGCCAAATAATCTATTAATGCCACAATTTGAGCCACACTTCCTAAGTTCTACTATATCGTATTTTTTATCTATTTTATATTGACGAAATTTCTCTCTCTGTATAGCTTCATCTCCATAACGCTCTTCCCTAATCTTTTTATCATAGATAGGGTTATTGATCCATCGTCTCGATTCAGTTGAATCCAATAAGAAAGTTCTCAGTTTTTCTTTGTCCAAAGTCTGTTCGCTAACATCAATCTCAAGACAGGTAATCTGGGATTCTTTTATCTTATTTGTCTTTCGATCATTAACTTGGCTTGTGTTTTTAATTTCTATATGCCAGCGAAGACCGTCTTCGGTAATACCAACAATATCCGGTTGTAAATCAGTTCTATCATTTCTTTTTTCAACTTCAACATGAGTAAAAAATAGTTTTCGGGCTGGAATAATCTTATACTTTGGTACCATCACAGCTTTTTCTTCCATCAAAATATTCTCTGATAAGATATGTAAAAAAGTAATGTTAGCACCATGACAATGAGAAGCTTTTTGGTGAGCGAAATGAGGTTTTTTACCTCCAAATCCCAACTTGGCTACTAAAGATTCATTACACTTGGCACAATGACACCTACAAGCTAAACCTCGTCTTTCAGGAGGAATAGCTGATATACTAATCAGATTGCCTGATGCATCGTCTATAGCATAAGGAAGATGATCGTCATTCGGATTTATCATATTATTCCCTTACTTTATTAGGGCATTTATAATAATGTTTTCGCGTTCCTCTTTTGAAACCTTTCTTTTGAATATCCAATATGTAAGATAAGGGTGCCCAATGCCATCCTCCTTGGGTGATGTACCAATATTGCAGAGTTCCCATCCTAAGGATTCAAAATACTCGAGAGCAGCCGCAGGAGTACGAAAATGAGCCTTTTTGCCTTTCTCGTCCTTTAAATAATCAATGTGGGTTCCATCGTCGATATTGACAGTAAAATCCCTATTGTCCATACTCCCAGTATACGAGATAATAACATAGCAACTTTGCAACTTCTCATTGTCTTGTGCACTGGCCATTAGTGACAAAACACTCATCATCAAAAATAAACAATATCTTTTCATTTCTTTCGCTTTATAGTGTGATATTATACAGGACACAAGGTGAAAGCACTCATCTGAATGACCTCGTGGATATTCTTTCTCTAAATCACAACTTAGTAAAATATGTCGCAAATATACACAATTATCTACAATCGTAGTATATATTGATTACTTTTTTGCAATCTTTAAGAAACTCACACGACTCCTCCCGTGCACGCAGGACACAATGAGGCTCCATTGCGCCCTGTCCATATATTTCAATATTACATCTCTGACAGTTACTCTGACACCATCTCTGACAGTAGACGTCATGCAAGCAATTTATAATCAACACTTTACACCTGAATATACTTTTGATTCTTGCTTCTTGGATGTTCTGGATCAATCATTCTAAGGAAACCTTTTTCAACAAGGTCTGTAATATAAGTCTTTATATTTTTTGTTTGACGAGTCAAGCCAATACGCTTTAAAATTTCCGTACTGGTACGAGGAACATAACAGAAGTTTACAACCACTTGCTGCTGATAGTTCAAGACATCAATGTTACTATCAATGTTACTTTGTTTAATATTATTACCAGTACTAGAACCTTTTTATATCCCTTTTAAACCATTATAAATTGACTAAAAAAATCTTTATCATTTTGTTCGAAATTATCATTGTTACTTTCTGAGCTTTTAACTTTCTATAAATAACAACCTTGAAGAAAGCATCCTGTATAAACTGGGGGGTTGGCAGTCTATCAAGGCGGTAACTCTAAGGCTCGTAAACCTAAAATTCAGAATATGCTCCGCATGATAGGCTTTGGTGAGAATGTCGGCTCAGGATTCCCCGAGATTATTACTGCATGGAAAGAAACCAATTGGGGCGAACCTCAGTTGTTGAATAAACTGGATGTTGACGAAGTTGAACTGATACTGCCTGTGCCATCGTCCAAGTTTAATAGTGCTGGGGTGTCCGATGGGGTGCCTAATGGGGTGTCTGATACCGCTAAAGCTATATATTCTCATATTAAAGCCAATCCTAATATCAGTAGAAATGAGTTGACTAACTTGACAGGAATTTCGCTCAAGAATGTTCAGAAGCATATTAATAGGCTCAAAGAGTTAGGGCTAATCCGTCGTGTCGGTTCAACAAGGTTAGGCTATTGGGAAATAATAGAGTGAACTATAGGGTTACCTGAAGGGTTGTCTGTAAGGTTGTCTAAAGAGTTATTGACGGATCAACAGGTCACGGTGATTGGAATATAGTGGAATAAAACTATATTGGTGCGGATAGGTAAAGTCTGCATGGGCGCAACGCGCAACAGCGCAACATTTCGCGTTTTCATATTGTGCGTCAAGGAACGCAGTAACGCAGGGACACAGGGTCATTTGTGTTTTTCACTTACACTTACATCTTACATGTAAGTAAAAAACTAGGCACAACATGCCTTGGATGACAAACGGAAATACGACACGAAGGTCAAAAAACATGTTAATCTATTTATAATAATTATATATATTATATTATATATTATAATATATAATATAATATATATAATTTAATAACATGGTTATTGATGTCAAAAATTAAGCTTCATGTCGTATTTGAAATGTAAGTTGTAAGTGTAAGTGAGCAATACAAAATCGCAAATGACTCTGTGTCCCTGCGTTACTGCGTGAACATTTTGATTTTGCGAAATGTTGCACTGTTGCGCGTTGCGCACAGATGGAAAATACGGGAGACATGGATGCTAAATTATTTTACATATTGTTGCATAATAGGGTATTCTCAGAGAAAGGCGACTGGTTCCTGGGATTTTCATGGCAGGAAAGTCGGAGTTTCATGCCTGTAAAGTCTGACCTTCCTTAGCCCAAAGTCGGGGTATTAATAATCCCCTGATATTCAGGCGGATAGAAAATGCTCACAAAACAACACGAATATTTTGAATTTTATTTACACCACACAAGGCAATATGCTTAATTGGGAGCATGCAACAGTTGACTGTCTTTTCTCAAATATCAAGGCCTAAAACGGGGTTATTTGGAATTTTATTCTGTTTGAAGGCCGTTTGATGGACAGGATTAGAAAGAAACAATGCAATGAATGCAAGTTTTAGGTGTATATTCTAAATATCGACAAAAGTTTGGTGGATTGTTCTAAACTCCGTACCTTTGCACCCAGAATTAAGTGAAGAGTGAAGAATTTACTGCGCCTTCCCAACAAATAGAATATACATTATTAATAAATAAAAGAAAGGATAAGATTATGAGTAAGAAGAATTATCGTTTTGAGACTTTGCAACTGCATGTAGGCCAAGAACAGGCTGACCCCGCTACCGATGCTCGTGCAGTGCCCATCTATCAGACCACGTCGTACGTGTTCCGTAATTCACAGCACGCTGCCGATCGTTTCGGCCTTCGCGATGCAGGTAATATCTATGGTCGTCTGACAAACTCCACACAGGGTGTGTTTGAGGATCGCGTGGCTGCCCTTGAGGGTGGTGTGGCTGGTCTGGCCGTCGCCTCTGGTGCCGCTGCCATCACTTATGCCCTGCAGAACATCGTGCAAAATGGCGACCACATCGTAGCTGCCGACAACCTCTATGGTGGTTCCTACAACCTGATCACCCACACGCTGGCTACGCAGGGCATCACCAATACCATTATTAATGTGAACGACCTGGAAGCCCTCGATGCCGCCATCCAGCCCAACACAAAAGTAGTATATGCCGAGACTTTCGGTAACCCCAATTCTGACGTGCTCGACCTCGAAGGTGTGGCAGCTGTGGCCCATAAGCATGGCATCCCCTTCATCGTGGACAACACATTCGGCACTCCGTATCTGATTCGTCCGCTGGAGCATGGTGCAGACATCGTGGTTCACTCGGCTACGAAGTTCCTGGGTGGTCATGGTACGAGTCTGGGTGGTGTCATCGTCGACGGTGGTAAGTTCGACTGGAAGGCCAATCCCGATAAGTTCCCCACGCTGGCCAAGCCCGATCCCTCGTATCACGGCATCGTGTTTGCCGACGCTGTAGGCGCTGCCGCTTACGTGACCCGTATCCGTGCCGTCATCCTGCGTGACACTGGTGCTGCCATCTCTCCCTTCAACGCCTTCATCCTGCTGCAGGGTGTCGAGACCCTGAGCCTGCGTGTAGAGCGTCATGTGGAGAACGCCCTGAAGGTGGTAGACTTCCTGGCCAAGCACCCGAAGGTGGCTGCCGTTCACCATCCTGCCCTCGAGAGTCACCACGACCACGCACTCTACAAGAAGTACTACCCCAACGGCGGCGGCTCGATCTTCACCTTCGAAGTGAAGGGCGGACAGGAAGAGGCATGGAAGTTCATCGACGCCCTGCAGATATTCTCGCTGCTGGCTAACGTGGCCGACGTGAAGAGCCTGGTGATCCACCCCTACACCACCACCCACTCACAGCTCTCGCCTGAGGAACTGGCCGAGCAGCACATCACGCCTGCAACCGTGCGTCTGAGCATCGGTACGGAACACATCGACGACATCATCGACGACCTCGCCCAGGCTCTCGACAAGATTTGAGGTATAATCTGTTGTTATAATAAATAAAATATGTAACTTTGCACTCGCAAAATCGACATGACGAGGAATTATATCATTGCCGACAATCAGGAGCTGACAGGCTTTGCGATCCAAAGCTTGTTGAAACGCGACGAGAACCATGCGGTCTATCGCGCTGTGGATAAGGCTGGACTGATACAACTGCTCAAGGAACACGAGGATTCGGTCGTGTTCCTTGACTATACGTTGTTTGATTTTGCAGACGAAGACCAGTTGCTCATTGTAGCCGAGCGCTTCAGCCTGTCGGAGTGGATACTCATCAGCGACGAACTGACGCCCCAGTTCATTCGCCGCGTGGTGTACTCCTCCCACCAGTTCAGCGTGGTGTTCAAAGACGGTCCGATGAGTGAGATACGCGAAGCCCTGCAGGCAGTCAGCCAGCACAACCGTTACCTCAGCCAGCGGGCACTGGAAACGATCATCAGCCAGCAACAGGAAGAGGAGGCTCCCAGCATCCTGACGCAGACGGAGACGGAGATTGTGAAGGGCATCGCCCTGGGTAAGACGACGAAGGAGATCGCTGCCGAGCGTTTCTCGAGCATCCACACCATTACGACCCATCGCAAAAACATCTTCCGCAAACTGGGTATCAACACAGCGCACGAAGCGGTGAAGTACGCGCTCCGTGCGGGGTTGATAGATGCGAGTGAATTTTATATCTAAACAAAACAAAACTAGAAAAATGAAAGAACAGATTGCTTTAGTGACAGGTGCCAACAAAGGCATCGGATTTGGAATCGCCAAGCACCTCGGAAAGAGTGGTTGGCAGGTCATTATTGGTGCACGCAACGAACAGCTTGCAGAAAAAGCTATTGGCGAACTGAAGTCGGCAGGTGTCGACGTGCTGGGTTGGGTGAACATCGAACTACGTGACCTCGCCAATATCGAACAGGCAGCCAAGGAGATCAACGAGAAATATGCAGGTCTTTCCCTACTCGTTAACAATGCCGGCATCCCTGGTGATATGAGTGTGGACAGTCTGCACACAGAGATCAGCGACATCAAGGAGACACTTGACGTGAACTTCATCGGCACTTTCGCCCTCACCAAGGCGCTGCTGCCTCTGCTCACCAAAAACGAGGGTCGTATCGTCAACGTGACCGTTCCTTCAGAGATCAGTCCATATTGGCACCCCTTGGCCTACGTCGCCAGCAAGGCTGCGCAGAATGCGATGATGGGTGTGATGGCCATCGAGTTCCAGCAGAGCAACACCCCGCTGGAGGTATTCTCCGTTCACCCAGGACCTACCACCACAGATTTGAATGGTAATATGGCACTGCCTGGTTTCCACGATATCGAGACGGTGGGTAAGAAAATGGCAGAACTCATCAACGACGGTCAGAATCATCAGGGAGAGTTTATCGAGCTCTATCCTATCGTCAAAGAAGATTAGATCAGAGATCAAACATCTGACATGAATAAGCCCCAGCTTACAAACGAGTAGGCTGGGGCTTAATATGGATAGAAGGATTATCTTCTGCCAGAAGCTGCAGGGCGTCTGGGAGCACCAGGACCGCCGAAGGGGAAGCCTTGTGGTTGGGGAGCAATCTCAGGCTCGCCGAAGAAAGAGGCCTCTTCGTCCTTATCGTTGAGTTTGAACACCATGAACTTCGTGTTCTTCTCGGTGCAGGGAGCCCATACCCCACCCTGAGGACCGTTAGGATCGCTATACTTCACGAAGTTGGTCCAAGCGGTGAGCATCTTCTCGGAGAGATCCCAGTCGCCCTTGGTCCAAGGACGCCAGCAATGCTTCAGACTCTTGAACACAAACCAGAGGTCGGAAGAGTGGAAAGCACCTTTCAGACGCTGTGTCACCTCAGGATGAGAGCCGTCGTCAGGCAAAGGACGGGCAAACTCGTAAGCCCAAGCCTTGCCACCCTTCTGCTCACGAACCTTACAGAACTCGGCGATGTTGGGAGACATATTGCCCATATCGTTCAGCGTGAAGCCAATCATATAAGGAACGTCAGCCAGCGTACCGCCACGAGTAGCATCATCGAAACTCTTCTCGCTGACATAGCCGTCGATCATCGGCATGAATGGCAGACCACGGCGCATGAATGCCATAGGGCCACCAGCCTGTTGACCGTCGTCATTCACCTGATAGTAAAGTGTATTGAGAGCGAATACGGTCTCGGTAGAGGCAGCACGCATCTTCTGAAGATCAGTCAGACCAGCCCAGTCGAATACTTTCTTTGCATTAGCCTCGGCATCGGCAAACGAGCCGCCACCATAACGGGCACCCATCATGTTACCGTTGGCATCGGGGATAGCAAGACCCTGGGCACTCATGATGACAGCCTTGTGGAACAGGCCACGGGCCAGCGGACTCTCGCAAAGGGTGCGCACGCTGCCACCACCAGCACTCTGTCCGAAGATCGTCACGTTGTTGGGGTCGCCACCAAACTGGGCGATATTCTTCTTAATCCACTTCAAGGCCTCAATCTGGTCGAGAATGCCATAGTTGCCAGACACATGATGAGGGCTCTCTGCCGTCAGAGCCGGATGTACGAGGAATCCGAACACACCCAGACGGTAGTTGATGGAGACGAGCACCACATCCTTAGCACCCCACTCCTGACCGTCGAACTCGGGCTCAGAGCCCCAGCCCTCGCGATAGCCGCCACCATGGATCCACAGGGCCACGGGCAGTTTCTTGCCAACTTGTCCTGGAGCCTTCGTCCATACGTTCAGATACAGGCAGTCCTCACTATAAGGAGCCTCCTTGCCGTAACCCCACTCCGTGAAGTAGCCGCCAGGATACTGAATGGCCTGATAACTGGGATGGCCGAAGGTGTCGCAGATCTTCACACCCTTCCAGGGCACGATGGGCTGTGGCTCCTTCCAACGGTTTTCCTTGATAGGAGGCGCTGCGTAGGGGATTCCACGATAGACAAACACATCAGGATGATCATCGGCCAACACGCCCTGAACCTGACCACCTTCGATTGTTAACACTGGATTTTCTGCTGCATGAGCAGACGCTGCTACGAAGAGCAGAAGCGGTAATAATACTTTTTTCATAAGTTATTAATATCAATTGTACAGTTGATTAGGTGTTTATTTGACTCCAAAACGCTGAAAAGGTTTAATTCTACCCTCAACTTTTGAAAAATACCACACTGATGGTATTGCCTGTCTCAGCAGATGTTCGTACCTTTGCACCCAGAAAGCCGCGATTAAGCGGATAAGAATGAAGTTCACATTATTAATAATATAAAAAGGATAAGATTATGACAAAGATTGCAAAACAGCTGACTGAGCTCGTCGGCAACACCCCACTTCTGGAGCTAAACAAGTATTCACAGGCAAAGGGTCTGGAGACTCCAGTGATTGCCAAAGTAGAGTTTTTCAACCCCGGCGGTAGCGTGAAAGACCGTATCGCACTGGCGATGATCGAAGATGCAGAAGCCAAGGGCATCCTGAAGCCCGGAGCCACCATCATCGAACCCACCTCTGGTAATACGGGCGTAGGACTGGCACTGGTATCGGCTGTCAAGGGCTACCGTCTTATCCTTACCATGCCCGAGACCATGAGCATCGAGCGTCGTAACCTCGTGAAGGCCTACGGTGCCGAGGTTCGCCTCACCTCTGGTAAAGACGGCATGCCAGGTGCCATCCGCGCCGCCGAGGAACTGCGCAATTCGATTCCTGGGGCTGTGATCCTACAGCAGTTTGAGAATGCCGCCAACCCCGCCAAGCACTATGCCACCACGGGTCCTGAGATCTGGCGCGACACTGACGGGCAGATTGACATCTTCGTGGGCGGAGTAGGTACAGGCGGTACGATCTCTGGCACAGGTAAGTATCTGAAGGAGCAGAACCCCAACGTGAAGATCATCGCCGTAGAGCCGAAATCAAGTCCCGTGTTGAATGGCGGACAGAGCGGCCCTCACAAGATCCAGGGTATCGGAGCAGGTTTCATTCCCAAGACTTACGATGCCGACGTCATCGACGAGGTGTTCGACGTGGAGAACGACGATGCCATCCGTACAGGCCGTGAGATAGCCCAGTCAGAAGGTCTGCTGGTAGGTATCTCTGCAGGTGCTGCCCTCTATGCTGCCATCCAGGTGGCCAAGCGTCCTGAGAACAAGGGGAAGAAGATTGTCGCCCTTCTGCCTGATACTGGCGAGCGCTATCTCTCGACCGTTCTCTATGCCTTCGAGGATTATCCTCTTTAATCGAAAGACAATAAAAAAATCGGGATGCTGTTCGGCATCCCGATTTTTTTGATCCTTATCTGTTACTTCACGTATTCAGAGAAGTCCGTCAGCTTCATGTCGCCCTTGCGAGCCAATGTGTCGTGCATGGCGAAGGCAGCGGGCAGGTTGTGACGGGTCTGTCCCATCTTGGCAATCTTCAGGTAGTCCCAGAGCAACTGCTTGTAATCGGGATGTGCACAGTTCTCGATGATGGTCTCAGCACGCTGGATGGGACCCTTGCCGCGAAGGTCGGCGATACCCTGCTCCGTCACGATGATGTTCACATCGTGCTCTGAGCTGTCCTGATGAGAGACAAAGGGCACGATCGACGAGATCACACCACCCTTGGCCACAGAAGGACAAGTAAAGATAGAGAGGTACGCGTTGCGGATGAAGTCACCCGAACCACCGATACCATTCATCATCTTCGTACCGCTGATGTGCGTAGAGTTCACGTTACCATAGAGGTCGGCTTCGATGGCGGTATTAATGGCAATCACGCCTAAACGACGAATAATCTCAGGCGAGTTGGAAATCTCACTCTGGCGCAGCGTCAGGTGATCCTTGAAATAGTCCATATGGTCGTAGACCTGCATCAGGCACTCGTTGCTGACGGTCAGCGAACAAGCCGAAGCATCCTTCACACGGCCGTTGAGCATCATACCCACCACGCTGTCCTGCAGCACCTCGGTATATATATTGAAATCGGGGACATGCTTGTCCTCACCAAGGGCTCCGAGGATGGCGTTAGCCGTTGAACCCACACCGCTCTGCAGGGGCAGGAACTCCTTGGGGATACGGCCCTTGTGCATCTCCTCCACGAGGAACTCTGCAGTCAGGAAGCCGATCTTATCCGTCACAGGGTCGCTGTCCTTGAAGGCACGGGCCTCATCAGGGATGTTGCACTCTACGACACCCACCACTTTCTCCTTGGGGATGCTGACGTAAGGCTGTCCGATACGGTCACCCACATGCTCGATGGGGATAGCCTTGCGATAAGGAGGATCCAACGGCTCATAGACGTCGTGGATATACTTCGCATTGGGATTGTGGAAGCTGTTGAGCTCCAGGATGACGTGCTTGGCCAGACGGGCAGCCGTCGGAGAGATACCACCAGCAGCTGTCAGATAGACGTGATAGTCGTTACCTGCCTCTTCGATGTCGCACACCTCAAGGATAGCCCAGTCCACAGGACCATAGAAACCATAGCGCAGCTCCTGTGCCATGTGGCTCAGGTGCAGGTCGTTGTAGGGGATCTCACCCATGTTCACATGCTTGCGGAAGTCGGGGTTCGTGGTGTAGGGAGCACGATAGAGGATAGCCTGGGCGTTTGCCAGGTCACCGTCCGTCGACTGTCCCGTCGATGCACCTGTAAAGATTGCCACCTTGAACTCACGGCCAGCCTCATGCTCAGCCACGGCAATCTTTGCCAATTCCTTTGTTGTTGCCTTAGCCACACCAGCTGGTGTGAAACCACTCATGGCGATATGGTCACCATTCTTAATCAGTGCCGCAGCCTCTGCGGCAGTCATACGTGTATAAGCCATATTATTCTCAATTTGCAAATTTGCCTGCAAAATTACGAATAATTCCCGAAACGTGCAAGCATTTCGGGAATTATTTCAATTTTGGAGACGTAAGCCTATTCTACTTCCTCCATGGACTTATCTGACCCTTAAAGACTACAATCTGTCCGTCACCTTCTCCCTCGTTATAAGACAAATCAATCCAGAAGTCATACCCTGATTTAAACACAATATCCTCTTCGAAATAGATAGGAAAGTCCTTACCGTCCAAAGTCACAACTAAGAAGGAAGTCTCCTTTGGTATGGTCTGAGGCGGAATTATGCCATAGAAACAATCCTCATAGAAATACATGGTCACATTACCTTTTTGTCCAGATGCCACATATTCATCAGCCTTGATGTCGACTGTTGCCTGAAGGCGCATGTCTTTGAGCACAATGCGGCTCACACGCCCAGGGAGAGTCGAAGCATTATCACCAACGAAGTCGACACAAACACGGCTCATGCGATGGTTAAACTGCAAATCTGGTGTAAACGAGGCTGTAGATGCGACAGTGGCCGTCATCAGGTCGCTGGCAAAATACTGATTCCATTTCGTCTGATTTGTCTGCACAGTGAAATTCATCTGCATTTTTGCCAAGGACGAATATGGACTGACGGCATAATAGGCCAGCTTATCAGACTCCTTTTTGGTGATGCCCAACGTGGCGCTGAATATACCCTTATTACATACATAGCGGTTGTTATCACCCACCACATTGCCCGCAACTGGAAAAACGCTGATTTCATCTCTGTCTTCGAATGAGGAGCCTAATGCTCTGGTTCGAAAATCATTGATGGATGACGTAAAGGATACTGCCGAGGTCTTATCTGTTGGAATAGGATCCGGTATGTAGGGAGACGGTCCTGGATCTGGCTCGTCATCGCCACCACCGCCACCACAGGCAAGCAGTGCCGATACCACTACACCTATTACTAATAGAGAACTATACTGTTTCATAAGACAATGCTATCAATATTATTTCTGTTTGGCATACTTACTCCAAGGAGTCTTAACGTTACCTTTTTCAACATAAACCTCTCGGGTTCTGCTAGCTGGCCAGGTTACATTGTAGCTTATGCCATCCTGATCCCTGAATATACGGAACACGTTCACGTCCATAATTATACCTCCCACGTCATTGTTTTTCTCCACCATCACAAACGCATTATATAAGTCCAAGATACCTTCAGAAGTCTTGGTGCCAGAAATAAGCAAAGCGGTCTTATAGGTGATAGTAACATTATTTTCTTCATCACTATACTCACCAACAGTATTAAAGAAAGCCGAGAAATTATTACCACTTCCACTGATAAAAGCGCCTCTGCCAACACTATAGCTTCGGCCGTTCGCACCTAACTCTTCATAGTCGAGCGTATTGGTCTGCATATTCTGATTAGAGAATTGGATATAGTTGGAAACGACAATTGTTCCAGGATCATATCCTCCCTGACCTTGGTCTTCACAGAAAACGGTTTCCTCAGGATCCAAGAAATAACACCCTTCCACATTCGGGGGATTGACACCTGTATAGATGGGCATATACTGTTCAATTCTGGCCTGGATTTCTGGCGGTACGACATTGTCAAGGCGCTCATCCTCTGTTCCCCACGGATTGATGTCTCCACGGAAAATGACAATCTCAGCATCCGTTATTTCAATTCCATACTCTTTCTTCTTCCCCGACTGGAAAGAAGCATCATTCTCAACATAGAATGTATGATCTTCGCCGTCAACCGTTACCACAAGGAGGTTTGTCTTAGCGGCAATGGTCTGTGGAGCAATGATGGCCTCATAAGTATTTGTGGCTGTCGGACACATAATGACCTCACCTAACTCTCCAATACCCGTAAAGGTATTATCATTCAGGTTTACCGATGCCTGAGTCTGTACATTAGTCAGTTTCATCTGTATCCTCTTGCTGGCGATATTTGCTCCTCTCACAGTGACCGAAACGGCACTCAGACGGTGCGAAAACGTCAGATCCACCTCTTTGCTCGTTGTAGCAGAGGCAAAGGCCGTACATAAATCACTCTTTGTATAGGCGCTATATTTACTTTGGTCTTTATTGACACTGAACGTCATCCGATTACTTGTAGAAGCCGAATAAGGATAAACTGCATAATAGGCCAATCCCGCCGTGTTAGCGTTAGAGATGGATATCCCGGCACCTGCTGCTGTGAAGATACTACCGTCATAGGTATAACGTTCATTGTCAGCATAGTTACCACTGGTTTTCAGCGCTGTACCAGTATTGGGATCAACAGCAAATACACTAATCTCGTCACCTCTCTCAAAGGCGGTTTCTGTAGCACGAGTACCACCCTGACCAAAACTTGGCAAGAAATTCACAGACTCTTCATTGGTTAGTTTATCCTGTCCAGTCAGAATTTCATTGTTCTCTTGAGTACATGACCAAGCAAGCACTCCAAACATAAAAAATAGAATAGCTTTTTTCATTTTCTCCGCTTAACCGTGATGCGTAGGGCTTAAGTTAATAGTAATCAATACGGTGCAAAGATAGATAAAAATTCCGAATCCACCAAGGTTTTTCAAAAAAAGTTTCAAAAAAATTAAAGCTGCTGCATCAGCACATCCCAGACGGCGATGATGTGACAGACGGAGCCGGCGAGGACGAAAAAGTGGAATACGGAGTGCATGTACTTCGTTTTATTGAAGGAATAAAAAACGGCACCCGTAATATAGCTGACACCCTCGGCGATAAGCCAGATGACAGCCGCAGACGATACTGAATCCATCAGCGGTTTGAAGGCCACAAGGATGCTCAGCCCCATACCCACGAAACAGAAGGTCTCTACGTTCGAGTGCTCCTTCAGACGGATGAAACTGATAATCGTTCCCACGATGGCACAAGTCCACACAAACACGAACAGCGCCCATCCCCAGTAGCCCTGCGTGCGCAGTGCCGTCAGCGTCAATGGCGAATACGAGCCCGCAATATGCCAGTAGATGGCTGCATGGTCCCATTTACGAAGCCGCTCCTTCCACTTTGAATGATGTCGGATGGAGTGGTATAGCGTCGAGGCCGCATACGAGCCGAGCATGCCGAACAGGTAGAGAATCACCCCCACCCTCGCCCAGTTGTTGTCGCTCTGGAAACACCACACAAGGAAGATGACGCCAAACACCACCCCCATCAGGATGCCCCCGCCGTGCGACGCTGCATTCCATATCTCCTCACGTTTCGTATAACGGATCATGGCTGATTTGATTTTGCGCTGCAAAATTAATAAAATAAACCGCAGATTACGCAGATTCTACAGTTTTTTTAGATTTTTTCTGCGTAATCTGTATAATCTGTGGTTTATTTCGTATCTTTGCGCCAGATTTACACTAAACTGTTCTGACAGATGAAGGACGTGGCATTAGTATTGTCGAGCGGAGGTGCAAGGGGACTGGCACATATCGGCGCCATCGAGGAACTTGAGGCGCAAAGCTATCGCATCACCTCGATAGCAGGCTGTTCGATGGGGGCCCTCATCGGCGGTGTCTATGCAGCCGGCAAGCTCTCAGAGTTCCGCGAGTGGATGAAGACCGTCGACAAAAAGAAGATGCTAGAATTGACCGATTTCTCGCTCAGCCTCAACCATATCGTGAAAGGAACGCGCATCATCAAGGCCATCATGGAGTTTGTGCCTGACGTGCTGATCGAAGACCTGCCGATACCCTATTGTGCTGTGGCCACCGACTGGATCACTGGACGTGAGGTAGTCATCGACAAAGGCAGCCTCTTTGAAGCCATCCGCGCCAGCATCTCCCTGCCTTCTTTCTATGAACCCGTCCGTCGCGACGGGATGATACTCATAGACGGAGGTGTCGTCAATCCCATCCCCATGAACCGCGTCAAACGTCATGATGGCGACTTGCTTGTCGGCGTCGATGTCAGCGGCCACGACTACAAGGCACAGTGGGAAAAGCAACAAAGACAGACGGAGATACAGAAACACGACAAGTCGCTCAAGGCGAAGCTACTCGACATGATTACCCCCGACAACATCGAGTTCAACTACTACACGTTGCTCTCACGGACGAGTTCCATCATGATTCGCCAGAACTCCATCCTCATGGCCCAACTCACGAAGCCCGACATCCTCATCGATATCCAGATGAGCCGCTACGGCAGTTTCGACTACGACAAGTCCGAACGCCTCATCACCATCGGCCGCAATAAGACCAAGGAGGCCATCTGTAAGAATGGTCAATCATAAGAAAAATGTATTTCTATGCATGATTTGAGCCGATGGAGAAACCCTTAACCTTTCTGGGACTTTCCCCTATCCTTTCTCCGAGTTTCCCCTAACCTTTCTCGGAGTTTCCTTAGCCTTTCATTTTCGCACCCCAAAAGCCGTATATTTATGCAGAAACGAATAATTGCGAATACTTTTATATCAATTCCAGCCAATATTAAAATAGAAATATGTACCTTTGCAGGCGGAAACGGAGGTTCGGAGAATACCGAACTTTTCTTTAAGCCAATATACTATTGGCCTTATCCTTATAAATAAGGCCATATAAAATTAATTAAAAATTTGGCGATGCCCCTGTTTAAGAGGGGCACGCCGAAATTAAAAAGATTAAAATACATGAGACATAAGAACGACATCGCAATGGCCGCTTCGAGCGCCCGCAGCTATAACCGCCACTGGCGGGCCAAGAAACTGTCATGGAACGCCATCGGCAAGATCAAGTACCTCTTCGACGGAGCCGTTGAGTATATGGACGAGGTGACGCTGGCCTATACCAGCGAGCACTTCAACAAGTTGCGCACAGCCCTTGGCTTCAAGCAGGATTCGGAATTAACCAAACTGATTGAACAGTCAGAAGCCTTCCGTATCGTCCGCGACAAAGACACCCACCAGATTGTAGCCTTCATGTCGCCACTGGTAAGAGACCGTTTCGTACCCACGTCCAACCAGGAGATCGAAGAGCCGGCCATTCCTTACGACATTTTCTTCTGTAAGGCGAACGCTCTGGCCAACGATAACGATCGTGACAAGATCTCTGAGAACCAACGACAACACAGAAACGGCATCGACATGCATGTGCTGCTGGCAGGCAATGTTCCCAAGTTCCACATCACCCCCAGCGAAGAAGCTGTCAAGCGAATCGAAAACGGGCTGTGGAAGATCTTCGATGATGACGAACTACGCAGACTGTACTACGGTGAGTTCCTGTATCATTACACTCATAAGTACAAGGGGAGCCATGAAGAGGCCACGCATGTATTATATCTCTACATCAAGCACCACCTCATCAAGCACATGTCCTGTCGTGTGGGCATTGAGAACTGGCCCCAAGAGGCCATCCTCACCTGGCTCAACTACATCTTCGCCGCCAAACAACTCCCACTCATCATCACCCAAGCTCACGACTTATTCATGAAAGAGCTCTTCGGCGCCAGTCTGCAATCGTCTAAAAAGAAAGTTTTCAAATAACCATTTCCCATAATACCCCTTTCTCCCCCGCCTCAGGACCCTATTTTTATGCAATCTTCCTCCTTTTTCCGTCTCTCCCCCACCTCCGTGAAGGCTGAAGGTTCCCCAAGGTTACTTTTACAGCCGAATAGCCCTAAGAACCATCTTAATGCCTGGCACAGGCCTCTCAACAGTACAGTGAAGAACGAACTTACTGAAAACTTTTTTCATTGTCGTCAATATTTTGATGTTAATGTCCTTACAATCATAAAGAGCCGCCGAAGCAGCTCTTTCTAACATCAAATATCAAAATTCTATTGACAACTAATCTTAAACCCCAGCTTCATAATCAGCTTTAGTGTACCTATGGATGTATTCCGGTCGTATTCTTTCTCTTCTTCTGGAAGATCTTCGTATGGCACAAGACATGGGTGCGTTTTAAGATCATCGTTGCGCTGTTCGCCATACTTCCAACCTTGTTTGATTCGAGTCTCAGCCCATACCTCATGTACGTTCTTCGACATCTCCTCTACTAATTGTTCCAATTCTTTTGGCAGCGTGACATCTGTGGTGTCAATAGGCTGCGGTGTGTACATTTGTTCTTTCATCGTTATTTCGCTTATAATTATAACCTTTCATATAGAGTCGTTTTATGCTATGAGTCTATCATTATTCATTTCTTATCCAATTCGTTCCCCATTACTACACGTAAACGATTCATAAACCTCTGATACTCTATTTGAGTTATATCAACCTTCCCACTGCATCGACTCTCAGGGTGTTTTTCCTTATACGCTGTCCTGATCATCTGGTGGGTAACAATATTTTCTAATGGAATATTGTACGCTTTAATTATTGGTAGAAGGTACTCTATACCACTTTCAATTTGACTCTCTGTCAAAGGTTCATTCAACGTGTTCCCTTGAAACTCAATCCCTACGGTGAAATAATTACAGCCCTCACGTCCATTCAACACAGAATAACCAGCATGATATGTAACAGTGGTGGGTTGTGCCATAATGTACCTAGTTCCATCAATGTCGATAACCACATGAGTTCCGACCTTTTTCTCGGGTGAAGATAAAATTTTCAAGGCATTTTCAACTGTAGGTTCTGCCGTATGATGTAGGACAACTCCAATTACTTCGTTTATTGAATCAGGGTCAACATTTGGTGTAGGATAATCAACCATCTTAAAAATGCGTACATCTCTTAAAAATGTGGAAGCATTCCCTGATGGCTTACATAATAAAAAGACAAGAAATGTCACTGTAATGAATAAAAAAACTATGACGATTCCTATGTGCTTTTTTCCTATTCTACTATTCATCTACACAAATATTTCTTTAAAGGCATTATTATTCACTATCTAATATCATTTATTGTTTTCTTCATCGACGGAATGAAAGGAGAATGTCCAAGTGCGATTTCCATATGAGCGAGACGTTCCCACCCATTCATCTTCTGCGAATGAACCATAATAGATACATTTGTTCAAAACGGCATCTGTACTATTCATTACAAAAGTTTGTTTGGCAGCATCTATTTTTCCATCTAATAGAATATATCGTAAATACTTGTTTTTGGCCTTTGGATCAAAAAACTTATCAATATAAAAATATCCAAATACGGAATCTTTCTCAATTCCTAAATACATTGTTGACTTGACAATATCATCAATTACTCCACTATAATGAGAAAGATTAAGTCGATTCAGTTTCTTTTCTAAACTATTCCATTTGTTTCTAAAATCCTTGTAGTCATTAAGCTCCAATGTGAAGATTTTAGAATTGCCTATATAGTTCTCATATAACTTATATCCATCTCTTAAAATCCTAATTTTTCCATCACTTTCCACTGCTGTAGAATCAGAATATATCACGAAACGTCCCAATTTGTCTGTCCTTTTAATTTGTTCGCCGATGATTACTATTGCGTCAACGATTGGTGATCTTTGTACACTTTCAATAACAACACCCTCATATCTTTTCCTTTGTGCAGCTCTTGAAATAGGAATAAAGAAATAGGTAGTGTCTTTTAATGAAAGCGTCGAATTAATGTCTGCTATATCCCCTACCAGAAAATTTACATGACACTGCAACGGACCGCTTTTCCCATATAGGAATGGAACCTTTGTTGTGGATTTGTCAAATGTTCCAACCATCACTGTATCACTTTTATCTAAGATGCAAATATTGGCTTTCCAATAGTCTGTTAAGCTTATGCTTTCATCTTCCTGAAACTCAACAATATATTCCTTTTTCCTATTCTGCAATATAAAAAACAGCAGAATAATGGCAACCAAAAGAATAATCGCAGTAAGGAATGACAGCAGATAGTTCAATTTGCTCTCTTCGTTCTTTTTTCTTTTTGATATAACCTCTGCTAATTTGTCATGAATCAGTTCTACACGGGCTCCGTCATCCCCTGATGAGACATTCAACTCATGCAGAATGGCCAACGGGCTGTTTATAATCGTTTCTTTATGTTTTATATAGGTGTCAAAATCGTTGTACGATACAGAGTTTCGCCTTCCTGCACTATCTATGAGGTTGGTTTCAATGTATTTTCTTTCCTTCCTCGACAATTTCGAGATGGCTTCCATATAAAACTTGTCAATCGGATTGTCATGAAAGAAAGACTCTAAAATAGATGCGTTTACAGTCTGAATATGCTGAGTCTGAATACTCTGATATAATTGACTGCAAATCAAAGACAGGATATTAGTACTTATATTCTTTCTGTCTTTATCGCTCACATAATCTATGATTTTATCAACGATTTCCTTCCTTTCCTGTTCGTTTGATGGGAAGAAAGATTCTCCCGGGATAAGAATGGCGGCAGAAGCATTTTCTGGAGACAAGCTGTGTAAACGATATCTACAGCGTTTTAATGCTGGAAGATAACAGTTATCTATACTGTCTTCAAGACGGTACAAATCGTCCTCACGTATAGAAACCACAAAACGGAAATTCGTCTCGTACCGATAAGGCTGACCGGAAATCGTACAAGTGTCAATAGAATGGTCTTTATCGTTAATATAGTCTATTTGTCGTAGTAGAATTTCGGCTTCGCCCTTTTTGTCACGAAACACTTCTTCGAACTGATCGAATACTATAACAGGAGAGGTAAGATCGTCATTTTTGTCGTAAAAACGGTGACGGGCAAAATAGTTCCATAGAAAGTCCATCGCCGATAGGTTACTTTGCTCTTCTACGACATCAACAACACTAACTTTACAGACTTTTCTTTCTATTTCTTCTATAATAATCTCTTGAAAGCTTTTCTTTTCTTTCTCATCTCTTATACCCAGTCTAAGGCTAATAGGCGTATATTGCTCCTCTCTAAGTTCAGGGAATACACCTGCATTGAGCAAAGACGTCTTGCCGATTCCACTTTTTCCATATAGTGTTACAAAGATGTTACTCATAATCAGCTTGGACACATCATAGCTTTCATCATCCCTGCCACAAAACAGCACCTTTCGTCCTGCTGTCTCCGGGTCTTCATAAGATGCTAAGCCTACCCACGGATTATTACTGTTATCAACAGTCCCTTTCTGTTCTGAGAACCATTTGCCGTTTATTTTCATAACTTAAAGATGTTTGTCGATTGAAGATACTAATTTCTGAAATCCATCAGAGTACATTAAATCAATTTTCAATTCGTCCTGATTGTCGTTTACCCCTGAAACTTGTTGGTTTACAATTGACTCATAGATGTCTTTATGATAGTCTGAGCGAAGATCATAACCATTTATTGCCAATGGAATAATAGTCTTGTCATTAAATTGCTGTGCCATGCGCCACTCCTTATTGTAGTAGTGTTCTGTTTCGCCTTTCTGCATATCCTCAGCCACATGTGGTGATAATACCGTAATAACGACCTTAGATGCACTTATTGCATCTGCAATATCCTTTTCATAGTTATCACCTCCATATAATCTTGCGTTATCAATCCATACGTCGTATTTCTTTTCGCACAACTTAAAAAACAACTGACAAGCAGCAAGAGCATCTTCATTACTATAAGATATAAATATACCACCACGGCGACGAATTTCCACAACTTGATTGCGGAACACAGAATCTTCAGAATCTACTGTTAAGGTATTTGTTATGTCATTGATAAAAGAGCTTGCATCACCTAAGATACAGATATCAGTTCTGTCCAAGAATTGAAGCAATTTCCCTTCGGTTTTATCTGTCTTATCTAATGAAAAAGCAACTTCTCCACGGCCATCATAGTTGTTTTCATCACCGCTTTTGTTAACTCCAGTCAGAACATACCAGAAAAATCTGAAATACCAATTGTCATATTTACATCCTAAAGCCAAGAGTCTCTTACTGCGGATAAAATCAAGCATCTCATTATTCGATTCGACGTCCATACGCATCCATTTCTCGATGAGTAATATTGCATCTGCATCTGTTTTGATATACTTCTTAGCCAAATCATCCACATCGAGCTTGCCAAAGACATATATAAGAGTGGGCTGATTATATCTCATACCTCTTCGACATTTCTTTAATGCCTGCTGCAAATCATCAACGGTTTCCTTGTCATATATATTAACCACCCTGAGTTCTCCTTTTTTAGGCCAGACTTTTCGCATAGCTGCTTCCAAATAGCCATCTGTCGTAGTTGTTAATACTGTTGTAAACAGACGGGTCTCAAGTAAAGCCACTAAATCTGGTGAGACATCATCCGCGTTGAACTTTACATCGCCATTTTCAATCAACTGGCGTACCGGATTCTTTTTCTCACTAACATCAAGAGCAATTTCATTATAATTTCCAAACTCAATGTTTGAAGATTCGTTGACTTTTTTTAAGAAGAACTGGTGGACATCCCTAGTTGGTTCTAGTTTTGTATTCAACAAAATCTCATTACCGATTACCAATGCGTACCTTTCATTGAGGACGTCTTTGATAAACTTTTTCTTGTTAAATCTTCTACTCATGACTTATTCTGGGTTAAATAACTATCTTTCTCAATCATTGCCAACACTTTCGCCTTTGCCACCTTATGCATCTTCACACAGAAGTATACAAGGACGATGAAGCTTAGTCCTCCAATTACAGAACTCACAATTCCACTCATCGCGATAGCATCGTATGCACCATGTGCCAATACAGGAACCAGGAGCACACATGCGGCAACCTTCGGTGAGTGATCCACGAAGTGATAAACCGAATAATAGTACCCCATTAATATCGCAAAGGCATAATGACCGGGTACAGCCAACAGCGCACGGACAATGGCTGTAGAAAACCAATTCTCCTCGCCAAAGACATACATAATATTCTCCATCGAGGCGAATCCCAAACCCACGCAAACAGCATACACGATACCATCAAAGTGCTCGTCAAAGTATGGATTTTTCCGTAGCACCATCCACAATGCGAACAATTTAAACGTCTCTTCCGGCAACGCAGCCACCACAAAAGCCATAGTTGTCGTACCGAATAGACTTGTCGGTATGCCACCTTCACTAAATATTATAGTTTCTATTCCTGATTCCAATATGGCAACAGGAATAATAATAGCGACTCCCCAAAGAACAGCCTTGACCAACCATGAGGTCGGCTCTTTCTGCGTATCTTTCTTCCATATATAAAACAATAACAGAATGGCAGGAAAAAGTGCGGCAATTAAAACAACTATCACATTCATAATCATTACTCTAGATAATATTTCTTCCGTTCTTCGGAAGTCAACTGACGTTTTGTGAATCGCTCACGAGTCTGGTTTATGAGATCTTGTAGCTGAGGGAACTCCCAAATCCTGATAGTATTGTCATCTAATGCAGAGATTATTTTTTTACCATCTGGGCTAAAAGCAACAGGACACTCCCTACCATTAGATTCCTTTGGTAGTTCTCCTATTTGCTGTCCTGTATTTGTATCCCAAATCCTTACAGTATTATCTCTAGAAGCTGAGGCTATCCGTTTCCCGTCGGGACTGAATGCGACAGAACAGACTTCAGCGACATGCCCAGTTAATGCCATTCCTATTTGCTGACCTGTGTTGGCATCCCATATTATAATGGTATTGTCATCTGAGGCAGAGACTATCTTCCTCCCGTCAGGACTGAAAGCGACTGAAACTACTCCTCCTCTGTGTCCTACTAGCGGTTCACCAATTTGTTTCCCTGTTTTGACTTCCCATATTCGAACGGTATTATCCCAAGATGCCGAGGCTAACAGTTCCCCATTAGGGCTAAAAACTGCATCTTCCACGTAAGAGGTATGCCCCTCGAGCGGTTTTCCTATTTGCTGACCAGTGTTAGCATCCCGGATTCTGATGATGTAGTCTTCCCATGCAGAGACAATCCAGACTTTATCAGAAAAGAAAGTGACAGACATAATATAGCCAGCACTTATAGGTCCACCTATTAGCTGCCCTGTATCGATATTCCAAATTCTGACAGTATTGTCTTCTGATGCAGAAGCTATTCGTTTACTGTTAGGACTGAAAGCAACAAACTTAACCCCATCGTAGTGCCCAGATAGTGGTTCTCCTATTTGATTTCCCGTGTCAGCATCCCAAATTCTAATAGTTCTATCTTCTGAAGCAGAGGCAATCTTCCTACCGTCAGGACTAAAAGCAACAGAACGAATAGTATTGGTATGTCCGATTATTGGTCTTCCTAATTGTCGTTCTATATCAACGTCCCATATTCTAACAGTATTGTCCATAGATGCAGAAACAATTCGTTTCCCATCTGGGCTGAAATCAGCATAACAAACTCCACGTTCATGCCCCTTTAGCGGTTCTCCTATTTGTTGTCCAGTGTTAGCATCCCAAATTCTAATAGTTTCATCATCAGCAGCAGAAACGATTCGTTTCCCATCAGAACTGAATTCAGCAGACCTAACCATCCATGTGTGTTCTTCCATTTTTTTTATTTCCCGTCCCGTTCGTGCTTCCCAAATTCTAATAGTGCAATCTGAAGATGTCGAGACTATATGTTTTCCGTCTGGGCTGAAAACTGCTGAATAGACAGTTCCAAAATGTCCTTCTATAGTCTTTATTTCCTGTTGTTTCTGTATATCCCATATCTTAATTGTCTTATCTCTTGATGCCGAAACAATTTGCATGCTATCAGGGCTAAAAGCGGCATATTCAACACTATCATCATGTCCCTTTAGCGGCTCTCCGATTTGTTGTCCAATATTTGCATCCCATATCCTGATAGTTCTATCTCCTGATGCTGAAACAATTCGTTTTCCGTCTGGGCTGAAAGCGGCAGAACAGACACAGCCATCATGTCCCTTTAGTGGCTCTCCGATTTGTTGTCCATTATTTGCATCCCATATCCTGATAGTTCTGTCCCAAGATGCTGAAACAATTCGTTTCCCATCTGGGCTGAAATCAGCAAAACAAACTCCACGTTCATGTCCCTTTAGCGGTTCTCCTATTTGTTGTCCAGTGTTAGCATCCCAAATTCTAATAGTTCTATCTTCTGATGCCGAGACAATCCTCCTTCCATCAGGACCGAAAACAGCAGAACATACTTTCATGTAATGTCCTCGCAATAATGCAGTTTCATATTGAGCAGCATGTATCAAAGCAGCTTCCGCTTCTGCTGTATAAGGCCTATCTGGATTATCTATATTTTGGGGAAGAGCTTCTAATGCAAGTAATCTCGCAGTATAGGAATCTCCTTCGTTTACTAATGCATTGGCTTTTTCTGCTAAAAATCGGCTTTGTGCAATCAACAGCCGATCATTTTGCTCTTTCAGCTTTTGTTTCCGTTCTTCTTCTAAACGTACATGTCTTTGCCATATTTCATCGACTTCAATATTTAGAATGGCAGCAAGTATTTCAATTATTGCATGTTCAAAACTGTATGTAGATATATTGGCAGCCCGGCCATTATATGGACGTAAAGCTAGTGGCATGCACTCTCTGCTTTCATCCTGAGGTTTTGCGTTGACAACACCATCAATTACAAAGGGATAGATATACTCCAACCCTCGTTTCCCTTTAAAATATTCTATTTCTTCATTGACCCAATCTGATTCAACAGCATTTGGAGAGCACACGACAATCAAATATTCCGACTGATCTAATTGCCTTTTAATTTCAAAGTCTAAGTCAGTCGCAGCTCCCATTCCTGTATTGTCACGAAAGATTTCATGGAAAGAATCTCTGAGATTCGGATGCTTTTCCTTTACCTGAGTGGGCAAACGGAATTCTAACAGAAAGTTATCTAACCTCTCTGCCTGCTTTATATCTTTATGGCTATAGCTGATAAAGGCAAAGTTTTTGTATTTTTGAGATTCTTGTGCCAGATTGTCTTGTTGTTCTCGCCTCTTTCTTTCTTCCTCTGCTTCCTCCTTCTCATAGCGTTGATAGAGGAGAGAATCGAAATCGACATCAAGCGTTCCTGCAACTATCTTGAGAAAGGCCGCATCTCTTCCATTCTTGCTCACCTCTACCCCAAGGCGTTCTTTATTCTTGGGAAGATTTCGTAATGCAGGAGGAAAGAACTCTGATGGTGAATTACCCTCGACGATGAAGGGGAATATGCGGTCTGTTCTACCAAGAGTAATAAAAGTTTCCACTTCCTGATTAACCCAAGGCGACTCTGCTGCCTGCGGTGAACAGATCACAATAAGATTTTGCGAATTGGCAAGAGCCCGTTTAATCTGTTCAGGCAGATTGCCTGCACCGAGTTCATCTGTAACGCGAAAAACGGGACGCAATTCTTGTGGAAAGTCTGTGCATCCATTAAATGATGCTGGCAGATGGTAGTGCTCCAACTCATGCTGCAACCACTTCGTCCACTCTTCGTCTTTTTGAGAGTAACTGATAAACGCGTAGTATTCCTTATTCTGCTCCATATCCAACTATTCGTGAGATTCTTGCTCTAATTCTGATTTAATCTGAGAAATATAATTCTTCAAACCAATACATTGTTCATGTTCCTTATTAAAATCTCTTTTTATATTGTCATTACTTATCTGGACTTGATTTCCATTGTTGGAATGATGTCTGCAATGATAAAAATGTAATTGTACTTCCGTATATCATCTTAACCTTTTTTTTATTCCTCCATTTGTTGTTCAGATTATACTTCGTCGTGAACCTGTCGCTTTTAAATTCGTAGTTTTTAGCCCACTGACTATTAGCCAACTCGTCAGCAATAAAGTCATTGTTGATGATAAAGAGCGCTCGTAGCCTTGGGTCGCGCTCAAAATACAGATATATTTTATCTTTCGTTCCAATCATATTATTCTGTTAGGAATTTTGTAATCATATCATTGACAGTAAGTATATTTTTTATCCGCATCAACAATTCTTCTTTGTTAAATGGCTTCGTTAGAAAATCAGCTGCTCCGAGTTCAAAGCCATGTACCAAATCTTGCGGGGTATTTAATGCCGTCAAGAACAATATAGGTATATTCCATGTCTTTGGATTCTTTTTTAATAATGTCGTTGCATCAAACCCGTTGAGTTTTGGCATCATGACATCAAGAAGAATCAGGTCTGGATTTTCCTTCTCTGCAGACTCAATGCAAGTATCTCCATCATTGGCAGTACACACATCGATCTTTTCATTATTTAGTAGAATTTTAATGAGCCTAACATTGCTAATGACATCATCAACAACCAATATTTTTTTCTTTTTCCCAGTATTATTTGGATAATCGAATGCCAGTTTTATAAGTTTACTCATTATAAGCTGATGAGTTGTTCTGCAAAAAAGTTCTTCCTTATTGAAAGGCTTAGACAGAAAATCCGAGGCACCAGCTTGAAAAGCATGAACCATATCAGCAGGATCGTTAAGTTTTGTAAGAAAGATAATTGGAATATTCCTTGTTTCAGGAATACTTTTCAATCTATCCGCCACATCAAATCCATCAATATCGGGCAAGAGCGCGTCCATAAGTATAATGTCCGGCAAATCTTTTTTTGCTGAATCAATACACATTTCGCCTGAGTTGACAGTACTTACGTTGTATCCCTCATTCGTAAACAGGATTTTCAGCAATAGTGCATTTGACATTATGCCATCTGCTATCAATATTTTTGAACCATGTTTATCTGCCAAGTAATTCTGCAAGAGATAGCGTGTTCTGGCTCTAATATTACTGCGTATAGACTTGTCTATGCTGAAATCTTTTATTTTTATCGCAAGTTCCTTTTTGAGTTCTTTTTCTTCAAATACTTCTTTCAAAAGAGAGAAATAGCGACCTTCGTCTGGGTTAATTGTAGAAATGTCATTGTGAAATGCCTCAAAGTCATCCATTAGTCCATTTCTAAGCATGAAGTCAGCGTAAGGCTCACATAATTCCGACAATTCGCCTTCGCTCTTGCTATAATTGTACTTGAATTCAGAAAGTAGCCATTGCTTATCAAATTCAAGAACTCTATGGAACTTATATATCCAGACGAAATACTTAATTTCGTTTCCAGAATACTTGCTAAGCAGGTAATCCTTGGCTTTCTCCGGATTTTTCTCTGAGAGATAGAGCAGATAGTCTTCCAGAGGGACATCAATGCCCATATCAGCACCGATTTCCATCCATTTCTCATAATCTTTTTTGGAATAAGTCTGTGGCTTCCTATAATAGTGTATAAGCCACTCCACAGAGGGCTGGAATCCCTTTTCACCAGCTTCCTCTATCAGTAGCAGAGCTTTTCCATTGTCTGTTGAAAGTAGACGTATGCCATATTCATGCTTCATGGAAAGCGAACCACTATCTGCACCTATTTTAAGATATTTAAGAATCTCTTCTTCCTTACCATTTTTCTTAAGAACCTCTATCATCAGTTCTAGTGCTTCAATAATAGGGACTTTGGCACCCTCCTCCAGATATCCTTCTATTATTTCCCATGAGATATCCTCTGGACGGTACTCTTCTTTTACATAAAGTCGTGCCATTGAAATAGCATCTTTTATATTACCTCCCAATTGAAAGGCCTCTCTATAATAGTTCCACGCTTTGGGGTAATCTGGCTTTAGCTCTTTTATCCAATGACCTTCTTCCTGCAGTCCTTCCTCATAAAATTTCCCCAAAGTTGAAATAGACAGCACATTGCCGACCTTCTCGCCTTTTTGTGCTTCAATAATAGCATCTTCTTGTCTGTCTTTTTCCCAATATTGCTTAGCTATATATGCATGGGCATCTTTATTGCCATTCTTTAGTGCTTCCAGATAGCAGCTTAGAGCTTCATCTTTATAATCTTCAGAGAACCGATTGTAATTATATAAGTTCCCAAGATTAATCCATGCTTCATACATGTGAAGTTCAACAGCCTTCTTATATGCTTCTACAGCTTTTTCCCAGTTTTCCTTAATGTATGCGTCTTTGCCGTATATAGTTCCTAAAACATACCATGAACGGGCATCATCATGTTTTTGCCCTTCTGACAAAACGATCATGGCCTCATTATTGTCAGCATTCAATCCAGAATTACCGCTAAGATACATTTTTGCAAGATAGCTACACGATTCCCAAACCTCCATTTGGAATGCACTTTTATATCGGTTTGTGGCTATTGTCAGTTTAGGATCCGTTCCTATTCCATTCTCATATGCAATACCTTCGCATAAAACAGCATATCCATTATTTTTATCTGAACGGGCTAACCTCACATGTTTCCAAGCTTGTGGATAAGTTTCCCTGTTGTGTAGAAACTTATAAAAGAATGCAAGATGTGCAAAAGAATGCCCCATCCCTGCCTGCTTTTCTAAGAATTTCCATGTTTCTTCATCCCAATCAATGTTGCCATAGTTCTGAAACAGTATTTTATTAAAGAGGCTAACGGTGTTGCCATTACCACCTTCAAAAGATATTTGTAGCGACTGAATGGCATTTTTTAGTTCCCCATTCTCAATAAATACTAATGCATCTTCATAATCAAGATCATTATCTATCTCTATAAGATCTTGTTTTTCTTTTATCGACTCCTGTATGATTGTCTTTGCAGCGGGATTATCAGGCTGTACATCCTCAGAGACTTTTAGATAATCAATGATGGAACTATATTCCGTAAAAGGGAACGACTGACGACTCCTCAATGCAATGGGCACATTCTTAAGGTCAACATCTGCAGTAAAAATAGTCATAATATTGCCATCCTTTCTACCACTTTTTATATCTTCTGTAAATGCATGCCATTCGTAATAAACATATGGGGATGTCTCGTATTTAAGATAGTTCACGTTAGACGAAACAACTATGAGGTGCATAGATGATTCAAGAGCATCATCTATCGCTTTGCCGTAATCTGATACACCAAGTTTCCTAAGTTCTTTGTCAGCCATGAATACATTGAGGTTTAAATCCCGATGGTTAACAAGGAATTCATAAACCTGTCTTCCTAAATTGTAATCTTCACTCTTACATGATATAAAAACGTCGTACTTCATATATCGTGATATCTTTAGCTTTCATTATATGTTTATCAAACCCTCAGGATTCACAAAAGGCCCACTTAATGTAACGTCCTCATACTCATCCACATTGAAGTTCTTTTCGATGTTGCAGGATTCGCAGAATGCATTATATAGCTTCACCTCATTATAGTTGATGTCATTGTCGATGACTATCATCTTACCCATCATCTTTGCCACCATTTCTTTCAGTTCCACATCCAGTTCTCGAATGGTAGCCAATGCCTGCAGAGTCATCAATGACTTTACATCATTTTCATATTTCCCTTCAAGTCCGAAATCCCGGATGACTTCATTCATGTATTTAACTTCATTCTTATGCACGATGCTGTCAGCGTTCAAAATTTCATTGAGCACCTTCACTACCGCAATTTTTGCATTATATATCAACTGTTCCATTCCTACTTACATGTAACCTCCAGAAATCTTGCAATGTCTATGAGATTCTCAAGGTTGGGTTGAGTAGAATTAGTGCACCACTTGGAAACAGTGACTGGGTCTTTACCTAATTGCTCTGCAAGCCATTTATTCATGCGGTTTTTCTCCGCAAGAACAACTATCAATCGATTCAGGTTTTTAGTCTCCATATATACCTTATTATTTTTATAGGGTACAAAGATAGTGTTTTTTTTTAATATAATGTTTTTATATGTTTTATTTTTTGTAACTTTGCCCCAAGTTTAGGCATAAAACGTAAAAATGACTGATCAAGAGATCATAAAAGGGTTGATAAATCGTGATAATCACTTGACGGAGGACTTCTTCTTTGTCAAATGTCGGCCATTGTTCTTTAGCGTCATGAGGTTAGTCTTCGACTATGAGGTAGAATATGACGAGATGGTGAACGAGCTATATGTCTATCTGATGGAAGACGATGCCTCCAAGTTGCGAAACTTTCAATACCGCAGCTCTGTATACCAATGGCTGAAGATTCTGGCCATCCGATTCTTTATCAAGAAACGGGCCCGAATGATAGATGACAGCACTCAGGATACTCCTTATAATGGGCAAGGTCAAGAGTCTGACATGCAAACAGAACCGTCTGCAGAATATGATATTGAACGACTTTTCGAGGCAATGCCGTCTAAGCGGTATGTACAAGTCATACGTCGGTTAATCCTTGAAGACTGTGAGCCGGAAATACTGGCACAAGAGATGAACATTACGACAGCGAACCTATATAATATCAAACGGCGTTCTATGGCTCAGCTGACACGAATCGCCCTAAACGACATAAAAAAATATGGCAAATAAAGACATCATATCCGACGAATTGCTGGCTGCATTTCTTGATGGGAATACCAGCAAAGAGGAAACCCTACAAGTGCTTAATGCTCTGAAATCAGACAAGCAATTGCAAGAGGTTCTTGACGTTGCCCTAAAAACGGATGAAGATACCTCCCTCATTCTTCATAATCCGACAGTGTCTTTTGGGATCCTTCCAATGCTCCAAAAAGCAGCAATCAGTGGTGAGAATATCTGTGCAGTTCTTTGCGAAATATTTATCCTTCATCGCCGTCAACTGCCCTATGATGAAGAATGGCTGCTGAATACTGCGAGAAGAAAAGACTGGCTGAAACCAGAAGGAACTCCCTTGTATTGCTTAGGCAATCTCTTGGCATATTCAGGAATGTTCGTAACTAGGAAATATGATTCCAGCTTAGAGGATATAAAGCAAGCAATAAAAAAGGACAATGACGTAGTAGTCGGCGTTGACCGCGAGAAGCTGTATGCAGAAGAGGTGGATCTTGAAGACCTGACCAATCACGCAGTTGTTGTGACCCATATTGAGAACAACATTATTACGATATTCGACCCATATGAAGAGCCTTATATTTCAAATATTCCTCTTTCTGATTTCCTTAATGCATGGAAAGAGTCACACAACTATATGATTCAAGTGCTGCAGTCCGTCGATGAATACGAACCGCATCCTATTGATGTTGACTCCATTCCTTTGGATGGCGACCTTGAAGAACTGCAGGAAGCTATTGCTGAGAATGCACATGATGTCTGGGCAGATGCCAGAATAAAGGACGGCTGGACTTATGGGAAGGAAAGAAATGATGCTCAAAAGCATAATCCAGACCTCGTTCCTTATACAGCCTTGTCCGAAGGAGAAAAAGAATATGATCGCATCATGGCATTCAAAACCATCAAGCTTGTCAAGAAGCTTGGGTATGACATCATAAAGCGGAAATAGTTTTTTCATTTCCACATGATAGAAAGAGCCGCTTCGGTGGCTCTTTATTTTGCTGTCTCAAAAAAGGACGGCGATGAAAGGAACTTTTTTATTTATAGCTTTTATGAACGACAGACTGAGTAATCTTGAGAATGAGGAGCTTTGCAAGAAGCTTCAGGAAATGATGGAACAACCCCTTGTCATCAAGGATGACCCTTATTTTGACTCTGACGAGAAACTTTTTGGTAATTCTATTTGTAGTCCCGCTTTGAAGGATATCAGGAAAATCGAACTGTCACTCTCGACAAGCGACTCAGCCGACTATACTGACGGCTGCATCATCGTAGGCATCCAAGCAAGAAAAGGCTCGATGATTAAGGAAGGGCGTTTCAAGTGCTTTGTCTACACAGACGACTACTCTCCCATGTGCAACAGCGAAGTGACTTATAAGTTCAACCGCGAGAACTGCATCAATGTGAGTATTGTGATGCTTTCTTTCCGTATCTGGTTGTCGGGGAAATACTTCCTCCTGCTTCGTGATACGAACAATGGGGCTCTTGTACGTATTGACTTCGAGGTTGACAGGTCAATGAATATTTTGCAGCAGCCCCTGAAGATGCAGGCCGTTTGCAGTATAGACGACATCCTTACAACCTGTGTTGAGAATACTGAATCGAGTTGGGATATTCTCTCTACCACTCCTGGAACCTCAGAGTTAAGACAGTATGCCTTGGAAAGCAGACGCCTGAAGATCTATAATGAATTCCGCAAGGGATTAGGCGGCAGGGAACTGAACGTCAGCAGGAATCTTCTGATCTACACCACCAACAGGGACTGGAACGCAGAAATCCTTCAGGCCTTCCAGCAACTCGCTGTGCCAGGCTACTACTATACTCACATTGACTGCAACACACTCTACAATGCAGCCCTTCAGAATCCCTTTGAACCGCTGAACGAAAAGCTGAACAATACCTCCAAGCAGGTTCTCTGCCTGACTTGCCCGGGAGCATTGCTCAGCACAGGAGGCAAGGTGGTTGTACGACAGATTGTGGAGAAAATCTGTGAAAACCAGGAAAACTACAAGCTCTGGCTATGCGGTGGAAAACAGGAAATCCAGAGTGTGCTGGATGTATATCCTTCTCTGAAAGACCTGTTTATGAGTGGAAACACACTCAGCCAAAAGTCATACAGTGGCTTCGAACTTGTTCAGGCATTCTTCAAAGAACTGGACAGTGAGCATCTTGATCCATCTGAGGCTACAATGGACGCTCTGGCCAGAGCAATACTAGAACATCATGAGAAGGGATGTTTCTCTACATGGTCTTTGAGCAGCATTCGCCGTTATATTGTAGAAGAAGTCTCTCCAAGATATCTCAATCGTGCCATTCATGATATCATGGCAGAGAAGGAATCTCTGCCGAAGTTGCCGATTGAGGACATCCCCCTCGACCTCCTGCCTAACTCCACCTCAGAATTTGAGGAGAGCATCAGAGAACTCAACGAGATGGTCGGACTTGACAACATCAAGAAGAGCATCACGACGATGGCCCACCAGTCTCGTTTCTTCATCGAGCGCATCAAGGCGGGGTTCCATACATCGAACGTTGCAGCACAGCACGCCATCTTCACAGGCAATCCAGGTACTGGCAAAACGACAGTCGCAAGAATGCTTGGCAAGATATACCACTCTATCGGGCTGTTGTCAAAAGGCGATGTGATATGTGCAGATCGGGCACGACTTGTAGGTCGCTATATAGGTGAGACCGAGGAGAACATGAAGGCAGTCTTGGAGGAAGCGAGAGGGAACGTGCTCTTCATCGACGAGGCATACAACCTCTATGAAGGAACGGTAGACAGAAAAGACTACGGAGCCAAGGTTATCGACAGCCTGCTGACAGTCCTTTCACAACCCAATCCTGATATGGTCATCATCTTCGCAGGTTACGAGAAAGAGATGGATGCCATGCTGAACTCGAACCCAGGACTCATGGGACGTTTCCCATACAAGTATCGCTTTAGCGACTACGATGCCGACCAACTGATGGAGATTGCGCTACATCTGTTTAGGAAAGACGATTATATACTCTGCGATGAAGCTCAGATGATTCTTCATCAGAGAATATGCGATACACTATCACAACGAACCAAGAACTTTGGTAATGCCCGATGGGTGGAGCAGTTCATCAGAAACGGCATCATTCCGGCAATGGCAAACCGAGTAACATTAGATGCCGTCAAGGATTACCAGCATATTCTGCCTTCCGACATAGAGGAAGGATATATGAAATTCAATCCTCGCATGATAGAGCTGAAGCCACGCCACAAAGTGGGCTTCAGCTCCTAAACGAATCCATACATAATGAAGCAGTTACCATCACTCGCAGACATACAAAAGGCAATCAAGGGAGGGAAAGACCCACGGGCTTTCCTTCACCTTGGCATCATTTATGCTCAAGGCATAGGAACTGAACAAGATGAAATACTTGCCACCTATTTTATCAAGAAAGCGCATGACATGGGATGCAAAGAAACTAAGGAATATCTCAACATGACATTTATCCGCCAGCACTTGGAGCTATTCTATCCCGAATACAATCGAGAAAAAGCCATTTCCGACATACTGAACAACCGTCATACCATTGATGCGGATATTCTCTTCACCTTAAGTACCACTGACAACAGATCGGAAATCTACGTGGAGTCACAGGACCGGCTTCTTCAGCAACTCTATGCTCCAATAACAAGTGATACACAGCTATATAAAGCAATCACAGAAGCCGATGATACTGATTTATTGGGGAAGGATGAAAGCGAATTGGCTCAATGTATTGTGAATCTCACTTCATCTTATGAGACTATTTGCAAGAAATACGGGATAAAGCCCCAGAAGATATTTTCCTTGGATTCATTAGGACTATACCCATATATTAAAGTTTCTGACTTAGCTCTATTAAGAAAACAGGGATTCAGAGCCTTATTGTCTATTAAGGATGTTGACACTGCCATACAAGATAAGTTCCTGAACTGTTTAGATAGTGACGAAAAGCTACTGAATGTTTGCGAAGAGATTAAGGACCAAGACACCCAATTATTCCTTATATCTTTCGTTGAATTGAATATCGATATCGAATCTCTTGAAATCAATTCTTTAGCTTTATTGAATGCTTATCGGAACAAGAATCTCATGCCTCTTGTAGAGCATATCAACGCTTTTGTAGACAGACTTAACAAAGCAGGTATAAAGAATCACCTGCCAAATTATACTTTGGGGAATCTTCCCCCGATAGACCTTTCTAAAGAATATTAATCAGAGGTGTACCTCTTGAAAATTGTCATCTCCTCTTGCTTGGCCATCACAACAAAATCTAAGCCTACATCTGCAAATTCTTTAATCAGAATTTTATTCTCGAAGAAAGCATCTGTTGCACGGTTCAGATTCTGCCTTAGTATTTCTTTATCAAGTTCTTCATCTTGACTAATAGGTGTGTTACTTGCTACGGTTTCATATATAGTATGCAGGTTCTCCCGATTGTCCTTTTCTGATTTCCCCTTGGGGTCAATGTAATTCCTAAGAAAAGAAGCAAGAATCTTTGCCCCAGCATCACCTTTGAAGTACTGCTTTGTTGCTGTCAGCAGGAAAAGACCGATAACATCCATCTGGTTCAGTCCCATTCTGCTTGCAATAATCTGGAACAAATAGATCTCTTGCGGCGCAGAATAGCAGTCAGCACCGATGAGCTTGATGATATCTCTCAAATAGATCTCTTTCTCCTGACGGGAACTTGGCATTTCTTCACTGATCTTATCGTAACCACCTTGAAGGGCTTCCATCAATTTGGTTTCGTCAACACCCTCTAAGTGGCAAATAGTGCTCATCGCCTCTTTCTCTTCCGGAGAAATCTGTCCGTCTGCTATGGCCATTGCCGTCAAGTCACGAGCCAGTTTGAACTGCGGCTCAGTAACAACTGATAAAAATCTTGTAATTATGCTCATAAAAACTATACTCTTCCCAATTTTAACGTATATTATTTCTCAGTCATTTTCATTATCCATGGGATAGTTCGGGAGAACTCCCTATCCAACTGTTGAATCTTGTCAAGTTTGTCGAATGGACGGATATCGTGATGGATGAACAATTTCTTATTCTTACTCAAAGCTTCAGCTGCACTACCACTTACATTATATTTGTCTTCATCAGCATGAGGCTTCCGATATCCCATAAGCAATTTTTCAACATTCCAGCGATTGTGTTCTACTTCGGCCAATTCATCAATTTCTTTTGGTGTCAAAGGTTCAAAGTCTCTGCTATTGTCATCAAGTTCTAATCCTCGCATAGCACGCAGAGAAGCAAGTTTTGTCCTTATCGTAAATGAACTGTAAAGATTTGACCACTTCAAAGCTACAGTCAATTCTTTCCACATTCTGTCTGCATCATCCCAAATTTCTTTCTCTGGAATTGCATTTAACACAAGTTCGTCTTTAAACGTATTATTCGTATAATCGGCAGTACAATATAGATAATTGATGAGTTTGGCACGTCGAATGGATTTATCATCAGCGCAGTATCCTGTTTCATTCATTCCGAACGGATAGATATGGGCATATCGTGCAGAACGCTCATACTTCACTTGATAACCACCTTTCATTATAGAATAAGGTAGAGTCTTGTCATCTGCTTTTCTCAGGTTAGTGACAAAATTGTCAGAACGATCTTGACGGATAAAGACAGGTATCCTATTATCATAGACCTCGTCAGGCATATTCATTCCCATCACAAAGTTACTCCTCTGATTTTCCATAGCCAGAAAGATTGACAGATACTGTTTGTCTTTTGCTTTTGCCCAACTACGAATCTCATCTTGCACCTTCTTCGAGAAAATATCGCCTTTGATAAACTCAAACTCTACATCTAGGAAGTCGGCATCCTTTCCTTTAAAACCAGTAGCCCGAGTTGGAGGCCAATATGTTTTAACTGCTGACGTTCCTGTCAAATCCTGATAGCGGTATGATTGGACCTCAAAGAAGTGTCTGTTCCGTGTAATGAATTCATCTTTCTCTTTGTCAGCATTCAAGTCAATGAAAGTAATCCTCGTCTTTAAATCCATATTGTGTTTAAAGTTGGGGAAATGGAGGACATGTGCAGCTTCCATTGCGAAGGCAACTGCAAAGTTTGTGGTTCCCACGAATACAAGATGAACATAGCGAGGATCATCTGGCGCAATGCCTTTGCCATACACGGCAGGATATTCTACACGTGCATCTGGATTGGGATCATCAATATCTTTATGATAACGCTTCACGAACACCTGCTTAGCCCAACCAGTAAAGTAATTGTATGGTACAAATGCGATGTCAAGTTTGTTCAGTTTGTCAAAGATCTCAGTTGTCTTAAATGCAGCATACGTGTCCAAATCCTTAAATACACAAGTTATCTTACTTGGACGTTGATTCTGTTTTTCCAGGTATCTATGAATACAATCTACACATTCCACATTGATGGCATCATGCGCAGCTTGGCCACGATATCCTACGATATAAATCTCTTCTGCAGATTCAAGGTGAATATCCTTGTATGATTCAGAAGTAGTACGATGTCCGTAATTGATGATGATGCGTTTCATCTGCTCATCGTTGAAGGACTTTCTCAACTTCTCTGTCACATCAAGAACTCTTGCGGAAGTCAATATGAGAATGAATGCATCATTGTCCTTACTGAAAATATACCTGATAAATGACGGTACCATCTCGTCGTATCCCATGATAACATAATGTCCAGACAACAAGTAATGGATTTGTCCTGTGAGATGATTCTCTACCCTACGCTCTATCATGTTCGTCATCACAGATATAATCATTCCCGTGAAAATTATAACACCTATTATATATATTATACAGGCAATAAAGACGGCCATGCCATTGACATTCTGGTCGCTACAGAAACTATTGAACGCATTGCCATCAATCAGGAGATAGAGGGGGAAAACCCACTTACTGATATGATTATCAACACAATACTTCTGCCACTCACTACCAGAAATGGACAGTAGGACGAAAGATATAATGAAAATCACAGCTAAGACAATTGCCAATATGGCTACCTGTCTTAACAAATCCTGAGCCAGGATTCTGTCAAACCTTAGTAAAAGGGCTTTATGCTTCTTGTCCTTCATTTGTAATAGTTCCTGTATTAATTAAGCTCTTTAATTCTTTGATGTAGTTTGCACTACCCTTCTCGTCATACTTAGCCGCATTTTCTTTGATTGCCAAGCTTTCAAGATGCTTAAGCAGTTTACTAATATATTCTGCTTTTACTTTGTTATCGGAGTTAGTGTTTTCGGTCGGATTCTTCGTGTACTCTTTAGAAGCTTCACGTACATCATCTTTCCACTTGAAGAAACGATAGATGGCATAAAAAGCGACAGCGGCAACTGCCAGACATACCATCCCAACAACTACTACGTCAAGCCAATTGGTTTCAGCTACCTTTACACAAGGCTGACAAGTGGCAGCCGTTCCTTTAACACACGTTGCGACCGAGTCGCGAATAATCATAATTGTATCCATAGTTATTATTGTTTTATGCTTTAATTATTATATTATGTTACTGAATAATTAAAGAATTTATGTCTTTTACAATTCTGACAGGTACGAGGTATTCTCTTTCTACATCATCGTTTAATATCTCAACAACCAAAACATCCTTGACACTCTTCAAAGGTTCACGAGCTTCTTCGTCGATATTCTTAAATGACACACTACTCTCCGGATTTCTATATAACAAGGCCATCCCACTACCATCATATATAAAACGTGGATGTTCTGGATTCCCTACTCTGGCGTCCATCATTATCATGATATCCCCTTTTTCATTTTGCATAATGGAATATTGTCCCCTCGTACCAACTTCATTCGATAGTGCTTTGTTAGAATCAAGAGATCCGCTGTCCTCATCAGATAAAATTCCATTAATAGTTCGTATTAATTTTTCTATACTTGTTGAGGGATTCTCGTAAGCCACTATTTTGTGCCTTATTCCTAACCTAAGAGTCAATTCATTTTGAACACTTATAGGTGCTATTTCAAAAGGAATGATGGGTATATTATAATCGTCAGCATGACAAATATCGGCTTTTACCCATAATGATTCTAATGCCTCGTCTGAAATGACGGCGATAACACAACGAGCGTTGGAAATCGCTTTAGAAATGACATCCTGACGATCTTTGCCGGCTCCTTCCACATCAAGATTGCGAGGCGCATACCAACAACTTATACCTGCTCGTTCAAGGGCTTCTACTATAAAATCAACAACCTTTTTAGCTTTGTGCTGATAGCAAATAAATACATCGTAAGTATCCATAATTAGTTTTATTTATAATTTATTTTTGCTTTGAAGTATCTTCTTCGAAAGATGAATTAATGAAGTCATTTAATAACTTTTCGAATTCATCGTCATCTTCCTGTTTATTTGATGTAATAGTGTAATCTATATCATCGCCTTTTTCTTCTGTTTCATAGAACTCGCCCGGATTAAGAGTTCTATTTGCCTTAACCTCAGAAAGATCAGGAAGATTTTCCAATGTATAAAAAGCTTCTTTGCTCGTTACTTTATCACCATATTTTTCAATCATCTTGTTCAGATAGTCAACTATTGGCTTTTTGTTGTTCTCTTTATAATTATTGTATAATTGCCAATTATTGAGCATTATTGCCTCAATATCAATTCTGATCTCTACAAGCTCTATTAAGAAAAGTTGCAAATCTTGGTCTTTTATAGTCTCACAATAATCTAACATTGCTGAGTCATCATTAAGAATTGGTAATATCGGTGCATAAATATCTGGCATAACATCATGAAGGGATAAAAATAGGTCGAAAGTATCATATGAAATTTTTGCACATACACTTGATGGCATATATGGGAATATGTATTCTATTCTTGGCAGACGATACTCATTAGATGTAACTCCTTCTTTTTTACATAAAACACGATATGAGGCTTGGTAATTTACCATAGCTTGCATTAATTCCTTTACATCTTCTTTATTGTTGTCTACATCATCCATCAATGATTCGTCAAATGTTATTAGACTATGTAGCTTCTCCAAAAACTCATCTTGTAAGTCAATGTCTTTTTCTGCATTGTTAGCATAATTTTTGGAGTAAAAAAGCCAACGTTCGACTTTTCCTGCATGCTTATAATCATTAAATATTTTTTCTTCATCAAAGTTTGGATAGAGAATTCCCAACGAATCTCCTATTCCTCTTAAGAAGCTTGCATCGTCCGGCTTAATGTAGCTCTCAACCAAAGAACGAATTTTCTCTATGTCGATTTTATACCTACTATCCTCTCTTTTATGAAATAATATACGACTTATATATTTCATGTTGTTTTTAGAAAGACATCCTTCATCAATAGCTTCTTTTGTACGAAAAAAGAATTGCTCGTCATCGTCATTTCTTTTCTCTTTATTTCCATATCTTTCAATTAAATAGTTAATTGCATCTTTGTCTTTCTTGTCTGCAGCATTTTCTACCAACTTAATCCCTTTACCAACATTATAGTTGGCTTCGTTTTCAAGAAGGAATTTTCCATAATAGAATGTCATTTCTGAGTTTTCTCCTTTATTGGCACCAAAAGCCAACAAAGGAGCTATTTCTGGAACATCTGTAATAATATTATAATTTAATTGACTATTACCATATTTCCTTAGACAATGCAATCTAAGTATATTGACAATCGCTTCGAGTGTTCCTTTATGAGCTTCCACCTCAAGTTTCGGTAATAAGAAGTCTATCAATTCATTAAGCTTCTGTTCTCTCTCTTGCTCGATATGTTCGTTACTATCTCCTTTTAATTTATTTATAGCATTTGAAGTTTCATCTATCTGATATTGTTTAGGCGTATACCCATACTCTAAAAACAACTCTGACATATTTACGCTTCCTATTCCATATTTTTCATACCTCTCCCCAAAGAATTGCCAAGCATTCTCAAAAAACTCATTAGATTCTTTTTCATTTGAACTGTTTAATGCTTTATATTGATAAATGCCCCCTAAGAGATGAAGAGAATAAGAATCCTTCTCCTGGCGTCCCCTCTTTGCTATTTTTATTGCTTCAGTCTCATTATTTTCACATAAATAAAAAAATAAAGCCAAACAACCATAAGCTGAGGATTCGTCATTATTAATAGCTTCCAAGTAGTATTCCTTTGCTTTCTTTTTTATATTTTCAGGTATTTTCTCAGGATCTTCCTGGCCTTTCCAGAGGCAGTTGCCTAATATACAATACCCCTCATAATACTCCTGTTCTATCATTAACTGTGCAATTTCTCTTGCTTTTTCAATTGTTTCAGGATCATCCGCATATTCATTAGCCAAGCGCGACATACTTCTTCTATCAAGCATATCTACACCTTTTTTTAGATAACTAATACCTTTCTCCTTATCTACATCATACTTATCATCCCCATAAAGATATTCAATTCCAATGTAACTATAAGCTTCTTTGCACCCTGCATCTATGGCTTTCTTGTAATACAGCATGGATAATATTGAGCTTTGTCTCACTCCCATTCCCCAACCATAATATATACCTAAACGTAATAATGCTAAGGGGACTGTATTCGTTCTTATGGCTTTTCTTAGATAGTCATAAGCTATATTGTTTGTTTGGGGATTATTATGATATTTGCATGACATAAGAAAGCATGCATAACAATGCCCCTTTTCTGCTTGCGGCTCAATAATTTCCCATATATCATCTGGAATTACTTTAATGTCTTTAATATGATAGAACATACTGCACAACCTTTCTTTGGCACGACTATTACCTTGAAGTGCAGATTTCAAATAGGGCACAGCAGCTTCTACATATTCCTTCATTGAGTACAAAGCTTCACCCTCATCAAAATAAAAATCCACTGTATGAGTATCTGTATCAACTTCAAAATACTGTTGATGTGATGAGACCTCCTTGTTAGAAGATGACAGTTCATTCAATTTCCTTTTGACATTCTTTACAAGTTGTCCTATTTTCTCTTCAGGATTAGGGTATGCTGTAATTTTATGTCGTATTGCCAGCCTAGAAGTAAGACCATTAACAATAGTCGTAGGGGCTATTTCAAAGGGTATAATTGACTTTCCTTGGTCGTCTGCCATGGTTACTTCCATTTTGACCCACTTAGAAGCTAATGCAGAATCAGTTACAACCACGACTACAACACTCGCTTGAGGTATCGTTTTAGCAATAACATCATCATACAATTCACCCGCACCATCATCATCTAGATTACGAGGAGCATACCAACAATTTATATTGTCAGCCTCAAGACTTTTTGCAATTTTCTCCACCAAATTAATAGAAAGGTGGTTATAACTTATAAAAACGTCATAGTTCATATTCTATAGTTTTAGGGGATAATTCTATTATTGTTTTTGCAAAGATAAATGTTTTTTCTGTAATAAACAAAGAATGAGAGAATATTTCAAACGCTTTTACTTGATCAACCTATTCCTTATACTCAAACATTTCTCCATCTTCCTGCCATTGACAGCATAGAGGTATGTGCTATGTGCTGACTCTGGCAGATAGGAAAGGGACTTCGAGAACTTGCGCAGGGTGGCAAGTGGCTGACTGATGGCATCCAACGGAGGAGTGGATTTTCCATCAAGACTGCTTTCGGTGAAGAGGGTCATGGGAATCAGCATCTGGTGGACAGTTCCCACATCTTTGTTGAAGGCTGCCAGCTTGTGGCTTGCCTCTACAAAATAGTAGTTGGAAATAATCATGCGGTCATGCAACTTGTTGTAGATGGAACAATCGGGAGTGATTCCCAGCACCTCCATCGTTATGGGGTAGTCGCGATTTAACTGTTGTTTGACTTCCTCCAACAATCGGACAATCTCATCAAAAGAATAATTCTCATCTTTGGCCATGTTGTCAAAGATGATGGTGACATGGTAGTTGCCACCAAGGAACTGATGTGGCAGCAGTTCTGTAAGAATGTCCTTGATATTGGCAATGCCATCTCCTGCGTTGGGATAGTGGAAGGCAAAAAGATAGCGATCTGTCAGTAGCAGGGCATTGGAAGGCAACTTCTCTACACTGTCAAGTACTGTATCCCAACCATGACCCAACTTCATTTGCTCCTTTGGATAATGGATGTCGCTAACATCTATCAGAGGAGATATATCCGGACATTCGCTGCTCAAACACATCACGCCATAGGTCTTTTGTATGGCCAAAGCTTCTGCATGGGTTATGTTAAGGATATAGAGTGATGATGGATTCTTAAGCATATTATCTGGATGCGATTTGAACCTTTCCGTATCTTTATCCGTCAAAATTTGAACTGGTTGCTGTTTAAGCAACTTATAGAGGTTTGAGCGTCCTGATGTAGCCCGCTGTTCCTCTAAGTTGATAATCCTGTCATAGACAGAATCGGATATATAAACCTTAAACATGCTTTGCGACTTTTGTTATTGATAAATATGGTGCAAAGATAACTATTATTTCTTTGAAAAACAAAAAAAATAGCAATTATTTTGTAAGATGATGATTATTATGTATCTTTGCAGAGATTATAACAATATACATAACTTGCAAGTTAGATATGGGGTTGGATAATCAGTATTTAGGCATTATGATTGCAATGGGATTGGCATTTCTGCTTTCACTCATTGTATTTTTCAAAATACAGAGGAAATGGCAGGGCTGTTTACTGCAATTATTGTCGTTCATTGGTTTTTCTCTCATTCTTATATTCATTTTAGCCATGTTTGGTACTTGCCAGGAAGCATCAGGAGAGGCTGGAGCGATGGTAGGCGTAAGGTTGGTTGAGGAAACCCGTGATTGCCGATACGAAAGAACATGGTGGATGAAGCCAGATGACACGTATTACTTCGTATTTGACAAAAGTAGTAATAGCCATAAGGTGGAGCCATGCGGAAATGATCATTATGGAGATAAGGGTAATTTCTCACGTATCGATTCGTTATGTGCCATCAAGATGGATTATAATCCCTCATTCGTTATATATTTTGACCTCGATAGTAAAAAAGTTACTCCTATATGGGGTGAAGATACCTTGGAGGTTGTAAATGCTGACTGGGAGCGGATAAATGAATACTTCAAGTAATAACGCCCTGTTCCTTTCAGAACAGAGCGCCAATCTTGTGTGTTTGGATTGTCATCCTTGCTGAATGGCCTCATAAAATTTCCTCTGGGCAGCACGAAGCATTTTGATACCACGGGGAACGAAGTCGGCTAACACAGGTGTACTATCTACAATTACTTCAAAACCAATCCATACGGCATCGGGTACTGGGGTATAAGCTTTCACCACCTTCATTTCAGAATTTACCTTGTTCATTGCGAACAAGACTGCGGGAAAGTTCTCCTCGGTAACATCAAAGATACCAGGCATCATTAGACGGAAATACTGGTCATCGTCAGCATCATAGAAGAACACGAAATTAAGACCTTCGCACTTGAATGCGATACCAAACTCAGTTTCTTGGGGGCAGAATCCCTCTTCACGGAGGTAATTCAACATCAATTCTTTTAAGTTCATACGCTTTGCTTTTAGTTATTATAATAATGTTACTTGATAAATCCTATCTTCGGACGACGGTTCCGTGTGTCCGTGTCTTCCATCTTCTGACGTAGATTCTCGTAGCTGTTGATCACCTCTTTGCTGAGTGAGGGATGTATGCTGCTGATAGTCTCTTCCAACAGTTGTTGGGTAATGGGCTTATCGCTGAATGCGGCACCCATAGCGGCATCGTTGACGATATAGGCAATGTCACTGGCAATATAGCCATCGGTCAGTTCTGCCAGATGTTCCATGTCCAAGTCCTCACAAGGACGGCCATCAAGATGAATCTTGAACATCTCTCGCCGGGCATCCTTATCTGGCATTGGCACATACACCAACTTGTCAATGCGTCCTGTTCTCAACACGGCAGGATCTATCATATCGGGTCTGTTGCTGGTGGCAATGACAAAGATACCACGCTGGGCACAATTGTTCAACTGACTCAGGAACTCATTCACCTCACCTGCCTGGTGCTCCGCTCCCGTATTAGAACGGTTGGGAACAAAGGCATCGAATTCGTCAAAGCAAATGATGGTCGGCTTGGTTTCCTCTGCCTTCTTAAAGAGGTCAGCAATCTTTCCCTGTGAGCCATGCACATAGATGCTGCCAAGATCACTGGCCTTCACTAGCATGAAGTTAAAACCTGTTTCCTCGGCAAATTTCTCTGCAAAGAAACTCTTGCCGCATCCTGGAGGACCATAGAACAACATACCATTGGGAGGCAAAAGCTTGTATTTTGCTGCCTTTTCCTTGTCTTTCAGAATGAATATTACCTTCTGCGTCAGCATCTGCTTCAACTGATCCATACCGGCAATATCCTTGAAGCCGTTGCCTTTTCCCTTTTGTACTTTAACATTCGCAGACGTGGCTTGTTTCTCTTCTTCCGAAACACTTGTCTGTTCAGGGCGTTGCTGTAAAGGTTGCTCTGGTTGTTTTACTTCCTCAACCTTATTGGGATTCTGCAAATCATCCAAGAGAATGACAACGTCAGCGTATTTGCAGGTTCCATTCGCACAGAGACCTTTAGCCAAGATGCGCTTGAATCCTTCATCAATCTTTACGTCATCCAGATTCAGGGCAGTCTTACGGGCTTCCTTGACTATCTTGATACGTTCTTTCCGTTCTGTTCCTTCTGGAATAGTAACATCCCAAGGTACACGGTTCGTAAGCATCGTGTAGAACAGAGCGACGGCAGAGAACATATCTGTGGCATTGTTATACATACCAACAAAAGTGGTATTCGACTGATACCGTTCATCTAAATCAGAGGTGTCAAAAGACGGTGATCCTCCTATGTATTTGGAAACATGGCTTAAATCTATCAATTCTGCCACACCGTCTGTCTTCTCTGACAACATGATATTGCGGGGTGTGATGTCATTATGGAAGAAGTTGCGCTCATGCATGAATTTCAACCCTTCAAGTACGTCCTTCATTATTCTTAGGGCTTCATCTATTGGCAGTGCCCCTTCTCGCTGTAGTTTGTCTGCCAAAAGTTCACCACTGAAATAGTTCGTCACAACATAAGCGCATTCGCCGACCTCTTCATTATGATAGGTTCCTTGTTCTACGAAGGACACAATATTCTTATGACGAAGCTTCGACATGACTTCAATACAAGTCACCTTATGCTCCTCATTAAGCATCTTCTCCGGGGTATTCTTTAAGACGAATAGTTTCAGAAAGAACGGTTCCTCATTCGCGTCCTCCACCCGATAGGTTTCACAATAGAGGTTCTCCTTGATAAGACGCTTTACCTCATATTTGCCGATATGTTGATTGTTGGTCAGTACAGCCATAATACCTTATTTATCTTATTTGATGCCACAAAAATAATCAAATTTCTCCTAAGATGCTGCATTTATGCCTAATATTTACGATTCATTTGCATTCCTACGGTCGCAGAAGTGCAGGTAGTGCCATAATTCAGTCTCACTGTTGTAGTCGGACTGTGGAACGTGATGCATGTGATGACTGATGGCCAGACGCTCTTCATCATGAAGGTCAAGACCTAGAGCATCAAGCAAGTCTACTGAACGCTGACCATGATGATGGTAGCCGATGGCATCATATCCATCCAAGTGAGTGGTACATAGATCATGGAGCAGTGCTACGATACGGCAACTCTCATCAGGAAGGTCTGGCGCAAAGGCCCGCATTTCCCAATACACACCAAGGGAATGCTCTGCCAGACCTCCCTTAAAACGGTGATGGTGATGGCAGTGGGCAGAAAAGTAGTCGCTATGCTCCAAATAGGCTATCACATTGCCTATCCCCTCGCGGTTGATGTCGCTCAACAACGAGATAATCTGTAGTTTAGTAGTACCAGAAGTATTCATCCATTATATACCTGTAACCGTAGAACACAAACCATATCACAATAATAAATGCCATGATGACAAGAAATGAGAATCTTGTACTTTTAATAATATCATCAATTACGGGCTTTGAGAACAGCCAACGTCTTAAGCCTTTGTCAATGTGTTGAGCCAAACCTGTCCTGAAGTTGAAAACATAGATTGGTCTAATACGCCACGGGTGATTATAGCGATTTTGCCAGTCGAACATACAGTATTCCCAATAATTATGATTATAGTTCCACCACTCACCTGTTACATACCCATTGCTTTCTGCATATTTGTTGATAACAGCATGATTGCCATTTGGGCCTGTATTGTCGTGAATATAGGATGGAGCCAAACGGTAGTTAAGAATCTTACCCAACGACACACGGCAAACAATCATAACTGGGTTGTTGTCACTGAGCCGATAGCCGTCGTATGCGTAACCTGCCGCTGTTCTTCTGCTTGAAGCGAAATAGGCTCCTGCTCCTGCCCATCCGTTCCGACTGGAACAGAATGTTCCATCAGTCCATTTCTTAGAATAACCTTTAAGCCTATCGTTACCTGTTATCGACTGAGCTGCTGTGAGGTCTGTTCCATGATACATGGTAATTGTTGGGATGAAGATGTCGATAACCGTCCATACTGCGCCCTCTACCAATACCAAGAAGCCTTGGTAGATGGGATATTTGATAAGACGTTTGGGGAAATAAAAAATCCATGCTCCAAATTCGCCCTTCCCTTCATAATAGCTGCTAGGTTGAATAACCTCCAGTATAAGATCGTAGAGTTCAGAAATGCCATAAACAAAAATGTTATAATAGACGGCATTAACAAACCTTAGTGGAGTGATGACTATATATAAGATTATCTCAATAGGATATAGCCAATCGCATACGGCTTCCCTTGTGCTATAGCTTACATACCCCTTTGTGAAATACCTCCAGGGTTCCATCAGGATGAGCTGCAAACGATTCAATAACCAAAATGGGAAGGAAATAATCCTGTATGCGTATTCAAAGATGTTGGCATATTCTGCACCCATAGCCTGAAGGATTAGCCGCAATCCAAAGAGGACTGCGAACCAAAAACCAATGGTCGCACCGAGACTTGCATTATCGAACAGAATCCAGAATAGCAAGGCACCGATACCCATGCAGATACCGACAAAAGCAGCTATCGCCATCAGTTCCTCCCTGAAGGCATAGGCCACCAAGCCAATGATAATTAAGATGATGATACTAATTATTGACATACAATAGACTCTTTTATCATATTTATGGCGCAAATATAGCAAAAATACTCCAATTATACCAGTTATAAACCAAAAATCGTGTCTTTTCCGTCATACTTTAATCCTTTAACATGTCGTCAAGTCCAAATTCCTCACGGAGGTAGTTCAACTCCTCATCGCGCTCCTCGGTAGTAATGTCGGGATCGATGAGGGAAATAAGGCTATACTCGGCATAGGCATAGTCGGCTTCGGTGAACTCGGCTTCATAGAGGAAGATGAGGGGGAAAGCAACGGGCAGGGTTTCGTCAGTATTGACGGGGAGGGAGAGACGATCGAGGCCTTCTACATTGTCGATAATGGAGAAATCGAGAATTTCCAATTCATCCTTAATCTCATAATGGGAAAGGACGTCGTCGGAAGTCACCAGAACGCCATAGACATCGGGGACATGTTTGCTGAGACGTTGCAGACGATTGCGATACAATTCGCAGGTGAGAGCCAGATCCCACGCCATGTCGTCTTTCTCATCGAAACGCTTGCTTTTACCGGAATCTATGAGTACGACGATGATTTCTTTTTCCGTGGCATAGATATAGCCATCCATATCAGGGAACAGTGGCCTAAAACTGTCGCGATGGGCTGAATAGATTTTACGATTCTCTCCAAGTTTTTGGAGGTACTTTAAGATGTTGGTTCTGTCTTTCTTAAATAATTCTGTATGCATAATCTTAATCAATTTACATGGTTTTCAAATTAATCTTCAGGTTGGTCATTAGTTGTAAAGCCACGAGAAGTCCTCTATATGAGGACCATCGTGCCAATACTCAGTGAAGTTCTGTGAACAAGGAGGGAGGTTGTCGCCCTGGCCATCGCGGAACATCTGTTCCGTCTCCTGCTCAGCCCGCGCTTCTACCATCTTCTCTTCCCATTCACCAATCAACTCGTCGTAGTAGCCATCATACCGCTCAGCAAACAAGTAATAATAGCACGTGCCGAAATATTGGCTAGTAAGATACTCAACTCGTTTGTCCCACCACGAGTACTCAGGGAATCCAAGCCGACACCAAAGGTCACTGCATCGGCGTTCAAGCAGTTCGCATTCTGTCTCAGAGATGACATCTGTGAGACGAACCCTACGATTGTCGAACCAGACATAACGCCAGTCGTCGTAGTCCTTGCTCTCAATCAGGTCGGCCGTGAACCTCCAGATTTTCCTGGCCCACCAGAAATGGCCCGTCTCAGCACAGAGATCTCCCAGCCTCATGCCCTTCATGTATTTCCTCTTGCAACTCTCCGCGCAACGGATCGGATGGATCTCACGATTGACCAAATCCTTGAGCAATCTGGCTTCAAGATGAGTCACTACACCATTGGGTAAGCATTGGCATACCCGATACGGAATTCTTCTTCTCATATTTGATAATTAATTAGGCGCCGTCAGGCGCTGAAGCCTGACACCACTTTGTGGTGGGGCTTCAGCGGAGCGGCTTTGGGACGGAAACGCTCAAAGGCCTTCGCGATATCGGAGGCTTCGACACGTTGGAAGTCGGAACATGCGGTGGCATAGACGCGATCGGCCATGGCGGGGATGATGCCGTTGTGGACGAACTGCTCTATCCATCGGGCGTTGCCAAACTCAGGAGGCTTCATCTTCAAGGTATGCTCAATGTCCTTCCTCAGTTCTGCTTCGGCTTCGCCGGTAAGGATGTAATCCTCACGTTCGAAGAGATGTTTGGCAATCTCCATCAGCTGAACGCCGTCGTAGTCATCGAACTGGTACTTGTAGGGGAAGCGGCTCCAAAGTCCAGGGTTGGAACTCAGCATGGCTTCCATCTCCTTGGTGTAGCCCGCGAGAACGACAAGCATATCGACGGGCTTCGTAAGGATAGTGAGCAGCGACTCGATGACACGATAGCCGAAGTCCTTACGATCGTCTGCCCCCGTACTGAGGTTGTAGGCCTCATCAATGAATAGCACATTGCCGCGGGCCTCCTCAAAGACCACCTTCATATTGTCTTCCGTCTGTCCGAGATATTGCCCTACCAGACGTGTACGGTCTACGGCAATCAGCTCACCCTTGGAGAGGAGTCCCATGGCGTGATACATCTTGCCGAGTTGACGGGCGACGGTGGTTTTGCCTGTGCCCGGGTTGCCCATGAAGACCGTGTGGTAAACGATACCACTGTCACTTCTGAGGCCACGTTGGCGACGATCCTGATTGAAGCGGGCTTGATTAGCCATCGTCCGGACGCCATCTTTCACGTCCTTAAGGCCTACCATACCGTTAAGTTCGTGAACACTCTCCTCGAAGACTGAGCCTCTGCTGGTGAGCTTATCGAAGGGGATATCATCGTCGACGAGCGGGAAAACCTTGTAGTCGTTGGTCAGGGGGATGATGCGCTGGATATAACGCGGTCGCACCTCCTCAGCCATGAAACGACGGACATCAGCCATCGTCCAGTTGGCGATTGCGCCCTGCTTACAGCCTTGAAAGACGGTCTTTGCAAGACGGTCCTTGAGATGGTCGTCTAAGTCGAGATGTTCGTGGGAAAGTTGGCGGAAGAAGACTTGCACGAGGTCGAAAGCCGTATAGCGCTGCTGCTCGATGTAGCTGTCGCTCTCAAAGTTCTGCCGCAGCGAGGGGTAGAGTTCCAGCAGTTCGTCGATCTCTGAGCGCGAACCACAAATCCAAAGATAATCCAATCCGTTGGAGGCACGGATATGCTCCATGATGCGTCGCATCACCACCTTGCCGCTAGCTGCCAAAAGATCGGCTATACGAGTGAGACAGTATACCTGTCCGGAGCTGGCACTAAACTTCTCGGAAAGCTGTTCGTAAGGATACTGACTTGTGGGGTCATAGAGCGTTGAGCAATCTACATGCACAAAGCTATGATCGTAGGTGATCATGCTTTGGAAGTTCTTCATCACCTCAGGGGTGATATCATCGTTGTGAGTGCAGATGAGAAGATTATGGCACTGACGAAGGGCTCCGGCGCCTAGTTCCTTTCGGACTTCGTTCATAAGTACCATTTGGCGGGCCTGCATTACCCGCTGTCTGAACTGAGTCATGCCGGGCATTTCTGCCACAGCGTGCCAGTCGCCGTCAACAACCTCGATACAGGAGACGAGGACGTGTTCCAATCCACATGGATCGATCATCCGAGGTTCCTGGGCTTCCAGACGAAGATCACTGTCGAGGGTGAAGTCGATGCGCATCAGTGACTCGTCGAAGCTGTCGTTGACGTAGAGGATATACTTTCCGGGCACCCAGATATGATCGCAGGGGAGCTCCACCGTCATTCGTCTGTCTGGCAGACGTTTGAATGGTGTCTTCTCTGTCGATGAGCACATCGGAAAGAAGGATTCATGGTAGACGAAGCACCTGAAACGATGCAATCGGGAACGCATCTTGGGCTTCATCTGAATAGTCACAGACACGGGGCCATTGCTGCAGAGGTTTTTCTCTCGGTCAGGCATCACCTCAATGCTGACAGACTGCACATCCTCCATGTCGTGGTGCTCTTCAAGGCATGTCTTCATCCTGAATTCCGCAACCCTGCTGTCCATTTCTGGCGGGAAGGGCAAACGTGGGTCATCAGGTTCTTCATGTTCGTCAGGAGTCTCAAGCCCGTCATTATCCAGATCTTCATCCTGGTTCTCATAGTCGAGCGCATCATCGATAAACTCCTGAAGTAAAAGGTCGAACTCTTCATCAACTTTGTTTTTCGGTTCCTTTTTCATAAAAAGTAATAGAAGGTTGAATTGAAAACATTTGATATATGCCCTTTGGAGAAGGGCGCAAGTGGTATTTGGCCAATGGCCTGAGCCACTGTCCAGTAAGGTTCACAGAAACTTGACTCGAAGTTTCTATCACAAAACACTATTGTTGTACCAAAATGTCAAAGAGCGTACGATCCCGCCGGCCTTTTAAAGCCGGTGCATAATTTACTGGGTTTTGTGATAAACTATTTCTTGATGGTTATGTTTTAAATTCCGGTGCAAAGATAAGAAAAAATCCCGATAGCCACCAAATGATTATCGGGATTTTTATTCAGAGAATATGTTTTTTAACAGTTCCTCGCAGGCGTAATAATAAAAGGAACGCGCGAAGTTACACGACACTCCACGTCGTTCAAGTCATAGTCAGTCGGCGAGGGTGAAGTCGAGCTGTTTGCGCTCGAGGTTCGCACGGGCCACCTGGATGCGGATGGGATCGCCCAACTGGTACTTCGTGTGATGACGACGGCCGACGATGACAAAATTCTTCTCGTCGAAGTCGTAATAGTCATCACCGAGGTCACGGATGGGAATCATACCCTCACAGTGGGTCTCGTCGATCTGGGCGTAGATGCCGTAGGAGGTGAGACCAGAGATATGGGCATCGTAGGTGTTTCCAATCTTATCGGCCATGAACTCCACCATCTTGTATTTGATGGAGTCGCGCTCGGCATTCTGCGACACCTGTTCCATATCGCTACAGTGCTCACAATACTCCTCGTATTTGTCCTTATTAGCCGAGCGGGCTCCATCCTGATATTTCGTCAACAAACGATGTACCATCATATCCGGATAACGACGGATGGGCGAGGTAAAGTGAGTGTAATAGTCGAAGGCGAGACCATAGTGTCCGATATTATGAACACTGTATTTAGCCTTCATCATAGCCCTCAAGGCAACGGTTTCGATGGCATTCTGCTCACGAGTCCCCTCAGCATCAGTCATCAGCGCATTAAGTGACTTGGTGATGGCACCTTTCGTGCCGCTGGTCTTCACCTTATAGCCGAACTTCGACACAAACTGACGCAGGTTCTCGAGTTTCTGGGGATCGGGCTGGTCGTGAATACGGTAAGGCAGGGTCTTAGCCTTCTGCCCCTTCTTCACACGGCCTATGGACTCTGCGACAGTCTTATTCGCCAGCAGCATAAACTCCTCAATGAGCTTATTGGCATCTTTAGATGTCTTGAAGTAAGCCTTGACGGGTTTGCCCGTTTCGTCGATGTCGAAGTGGAGTTCCTCGCGGTCGAACTTCACGGAGCCGTTCTTGAAGCGGGCAGCACGCAGTTTCTTGGCAAGGGCATCGAGTTTAATGAGTTTGTCAGCGTATTCGCCTTTGTAAGGATTCTTCTTAGTGGCAGGGGGCGCAGGCTCACCTGTGCCGTCCTTCACACCATTGTCCTCCAAGATCTGCTGAACTTCCTCATAGGCATAGCGACGATCACTCTTAATCACCGTATGGGCGAGATGCCACGTCTTGATGTTCGCCTCATCGTCCATCTGGAAGATGACGCTGTAGCAGAGTTTCTCCTCATTGGGGCGTAGCGAACAGATGAAGTTGCAAAGGCGCTCTGGCAACATGGGGATAGTACGGTCGACAAGATAGATGCTCGTAGCACGGTTATACCCCTCCTTGTCGATGGTGGAGCCTTCCTTCACGTAGTGGCTAACGTCGGCAATATGCACACCCACCTCCCATAATCCATTCTCCAGCTTACGGATACTGAGGGCATCGTCGAAATCCTTGGCATCCTTGGGGTCGATGGTACAGGTGAACACGTCACGGAAGTCCTCACGACGGGCAATCTCCTGCGGCGTGATGGTAGCGTCGATCTTCTCTGCCGCCTCCTCCACATTCTTCGGATACTTATACGGCAGGTTGTACTGGGCGAGGATGGCGTGCATCTCGGCGTTGTTCTCACCTGTCTTTCCGAGGATATCAACCACGGAGCCGATGATGTTCTTATGCTCGGCATCAGGCCATTGGATAACCTTCACTACAGCCTTATCATCCGTCTTTCCTCCCTTCAGTTTGCGCTTGGGGATGATGATGTCATGGACGAACGTCGAGTCCTGCGGAATAAGGAAGGCCATATCCTTCTCCACCCTCAGCTTACCCACAATCTGATCATGGGCACGACGGACGATCTCAATGACCATCGCCTCCTTGATATGCTTGTCGCGACGGGCCATATACGACACTTTCACTCTGTCGCCGTCCATCGCAGACATCGAGTTGCGCTCAGCCACGAACACTGGCGTTCCACCATCGTCTGGCAGGAACGAGTTACGACCGCTGGCCTTACGACGGAACACACCCTCCTGCACCTGTGTCTTCAGGTTCAGACGGTAACTGGTGTCGCTGACCTTCGAGAGGAAGTCATCCCACGCCATCTCCTCCATCACGTCGATGGCGAGCATCTTCAGCGGATGGGTGTCGAGTTTAAGCGCCCTGAATATCTGTTTGAACGAGAACGTCTCGTTCGGATTGTGCTGGAAGAGGTTCTGCAGCAGTTCGCTGACCTGTTTCTTCCCTAACCGTTTTCCACCTTTCTTCTTTCCCATAGACTTGTATTTTTAAGTTCTTTGGGGCAAAGATACGAAAAATTTTAGACATAAGAACACAAGAACACAAGTTTTTATGTAGCTTTTGTTCTTTTGTCTCAAAAAAAGAGTAACTTTGCACCCAAATTTAACAAAATGAAGATATTAATCACTGGTGCGAGCGGGTTTATAGGCTCGTTTATCGTGGAGGAGGCACTTAAAAGAGGCTTCGAGACATGGGCGGCTGTCCGCAAGAGCAGTTCAAAGGAATACCTGCAGGACAAGCGCATCCACTTCATCGAACTGAACCTGTCGAGCCAGCAACAGCTTGTAGAGCAGTTGCGGGGGCAGGACTTCGACTACATAGTGCATGCCGCTGGCGTGACGAAGTGCCTGAACCGCCAGGACTTCATGCGCATCAACTGCGAAGGAACGAAAAACTTGTGCGAAGCCATCCTTGAAGTAGGGATGCCATTGAAACGGTTTGTCTACCTAAGCAGTCTCAGCATCTTTGGAGCCATCAAAGAACAACAGCCCTACGAAGAGATCCGCGAGACAGACATCCCTCAGCCCAATACCGAATATGGACGCAGCAAATTAGAGGCAGAGCATTATCTCGACACACTCGCCTCGCGCATACCTTATATTATATTAAGGCCGACTGGTGTCTATGGTCCCAGGGAGAAGGACTACTTCGTGATGGCGAAAAGCATTAAACAGCATTCCGACTTCGCCGTGGGCTACAAGCGCCAGGACATTACGTTCGTCTATGTCGAGGATGTCGTGCAGGCCGTGTTCCTCGCACTCGAGAAAGGAGAGAATGGCAGAAAGTATTTCCTCTCCGATGGCGAGGTGTATCAGAGCACAACCTTCAGCGACCTTATCCATGAAGAATTGGGGCGCCCTTGGTGGATTCGCATGACGGCACCAGTATGGGTGCTGCGCGTCATCACCTTCTTCGGAGAATACACCAGTAGACTGACGGGTAAGGTGAGTGTGCTGAACAACGATAAGTTCAACATTCTGAAGCAGCGCAACTGGCGTTGTGACATCCAGCCTGCCATCGACGAGCTGGGCTATCAGCCGAAGGTCACACTCAAAGAAGGTGTCAGACGCTCCATCAAGTGGTATAAAGACAATGGTTGGTTGTGATCATTGAACATTGAAGATTGAACATTGAACATTATAAAACATCTTTTTGAGATAGAGCGGAAGCCGAAGAAGGGGCTGTTGGCAGTGGAATGGGTCGTCATGGGCTATCTGTTGCTGACGGTGCTTGTGGTATTGTTCACCTTTACGAAAGCCATGAATCCCGAAGCCATGCTCTGGGGCCGGTTCCGTATTGTGATGCTTACGCTGGCCGTATGGCTCGTGTACAGACTAATACCCTGCCGCTTCACATTGTTATGCAGAATCATAGTACAGATGTTCCTGCTCTCCTGGTGGTATCCAGACACGTACGAACTGAACAGGCTGTTTCCTAACCTCGACCACCACTTTGCGGCTTACGAGCAATGGCTGTGCGGCTGTCAGCCTGCGCTGTTGTTCTCCCAGGCCATCTCCCACCCCGTGTTCTCAGAACTGATGCACCTGGGCTACGCATCATATTTCCCGCTGATTGCCCTCGTGTCGCTGTTCTACTTCTTTTTCCGCTATAAGGAATTCGACCGTGCGGTATTTATCATCCTCACGTCGTTCTTCATCTATTATGTGATTTTTATCTTCCTGCCCGTCACAGGACCACAGTATTATTATCTGGCAGCAGGGTTGGACAACATCGCCCAGGGTATATTCCCCAACGTCCACGATTACTTCGCCACCCACGACCAGCCACTGCCCATGCCTGGCTACAGCGATGGTTACTTCTACCAGTGTGTAGCCAGTGCCCATGCCACAGGTGAGCGCCCTACGGCAGCTTTCCCCAGCAGTCATGTAGGCATCACCACCATCCTGATGATCCTTGCCTGGCGCAGTCGCAGCCGTCCGTTGTTCTGGGGTATCACGCCACTTTACATACTGATGTGCCTGGCCACCGTCTATATCCAGGCTCACTACGTCGTCGATGTCATCGGAGGTTGGGTGTCGGCTGTGGTCATTTATGCCGTTTTGCAATTTTTATACGGAAAAATTTGCGCAATTAAAAAATAATACCTACCTTTGCAACCAGAAGAGTAAGGATAAGGACATGCGAGTACTGAGGATTCCGACATGGAGAAGGTCGGGATTCTTTTGTTTTTGTCCGCCCAAGGAAATAGAAAATTATAAATTTAAAATCATAACAACATGGCATATATGTCACAAGAAGGCTACGACAAACTGGTAGCCGAACTACAACGATTGGAAGGTGTTGAGCGCCCGAAGGCCTCAGCAGCCATCGCCGAGGCCCGCGAGAAGGGAGACCTCAGCGAAAACTCTGAGTATGATGCCGCCAAGGAGGCACAGGCAAACCTGGAAGACAAGATCAACCGTCTGAAGATGACCATCTCCGAGGCCAAGGTGGTAGACACCTCCCGTCTAAGCACTGACGCCGTACAGATTCTCTCAAAGGTAGAGATGACCAATCTCACCAACAAGGCGAAGATGACCTATACCATCGTCAGCGAGAGCGAGGCTAACCTCCGCGAGGGCAAGATCTCCATCAAGACCCCCATTGCCCAGGGCCTGCTGAACCACAAGGTGGGTGACGAGGTGGAAGTGAAGATTCCGCGTGGCACCATCAAGTTGAGAATTGATAAGATAACAGTTGGATAATATGGATATTTTCAGTAAGATCGCTGCTGGTGAGATTCCCAGCTATAAGTGCGCAGAGAACGAGGAATTCTATGCTTTCCTCGACATCAATCCGTTGGTGAAGGGCCATACGCTCGTGATTCCCCGTCGCGAAGTGGACTATTTCTTTGACATGGAGGACGACGAACTGGCGCGGTACCAAGCTTTCGCCAAGCGAGTAGCCAAGGCTATCAAGGCAGCTTTCCCCTGCAAGAAGGTCGCCCAGATTGTGCTCGGCCTCGAAGTAGCTCATGCCCATATCCACCTGATTCCCATGCAGTCGGAACAGGATGCGGACTTCCGTCGTGAGAAGCTCAAGCTCACACCAGAGGAATTCCAGGAAATAGCCGCAAAGATTCGTGAGGAGTTTGTCTGATCAGACAAACTCCTCTCCATATTTCATTTGCACCTCGCTGGCGTATTTCTTCACCAGCGACGAAGAGTCGCCCTTCTTACAGATCAGCAAGACATTATCCTGCTCCACGACAATATACCCGTCAAGCCCGCTGATCACGCCCAGACGTCCCTTCGGCAGTCGGATAATGTTATTACGACAGTCCTCCATCTCTACCAGAGAGTCGATCACCACATTATCGGCTTCCACCTTGCTCATGGCCTCGTAGATGGCATGCCATGTGCCTAAGTCAGCCCAACCAAAGTCGCATTTCATCACATACACATTACGGCTCTGCTCCAAGATGGCATAGTCGAGCGAGAGGTTAGGATAGCGGGGATAGTTCTCTTCCACATACGCCATCTCCTCCTCATAAGTATAGTTCACGCGATTCAGCCTAAGAGTACGTAATACAATAGGGAAGATGGCCTCAAAGCTCTGGATCAGATGAAGCGCATTGGAGATGAAGATACCCGTGTTCCAATAGAACTCCCCACTCTCCATGAACATCTTCGCAAACTCGCGCTCAGGTTTCTCCGTGAACGACTTCACCATATACACGTCAGGCTTGCAGCTCAGGTCGCCCAGCTGGATATAGCCATAGCCAGGCTCAGGCCTCGTCGGCTTCACGCCCATCGCCAGCAGCACGTTATTCTCCGATACATAGCCAAGCCCTACATTGAGACAGTAGATAAACCGTTCCTCGTCGAGAACCAACTGGTCTGAAGGCACCACGATGACGTTTGCCTCAGAATTGCGTTTTAGTATCCGCATAGTAGCCCAAGCCACACTAGGTGCCGTATTCCTGTGAATCGGCTCTACGAGGATGTTCTGCTCCGTCAGACAAGGCAGTTGTTCCTGCACCAATGCCAGATACTCCTTACACGTACATATATATATATTCTCCTTGGGAATGATCTTGCACACACGATCCACCGTTGACTGCAACATGGTCTTTCCTGTGCCAAAGAAATCAATAAACTGCTTGGGATAGGCATTTCTACTAGCCGGCCATAGTCTCCGACCCCTGCCTCCTGCGAGTATCACGCAAAAGTTTTTAGCATCCTTGATATCCATGAATATAGATTGAGTCATATTTTGCTGCGAAGATACACAAAATATATAATATGCGCAAGTATTTTTAAGTTTTTTATCAGAAACTTTTGTCATTTCAAAATTTTATCGTACCTTTGCACCCGCTTTCCGATGGGAATCCAGTCGCGTTGATATGCCCAGATGGCGGAATCGGTAGACGCGCTGGTCTCAAACACCAGTGGGGCAACCCGTGCCGGTTCGACCCCGGCTCTGGGTACTAGGGTTCCCTAAAACAAACGGAAACAAGGTGCTGTAAGACAAAACTTGCAGCACTTTTTCTTTCCCAAAATCCAATCTCAACGTCCCCCAATTTTCGGCTCAGTCGCTAGAATTTGATATTAAACTTATATTCTGGAATGACCTCAACATCCTTGATTTCAACAACTGAACCGTTCTTGAAATCTGGAACAGTCTGTTTGGGCAAGTCGTGCAGGAACGGGGCATCGGCACGCAAAGGGCGGAAGTAGAAAGTCAGCGGGTCGGTCTTCAGGTCGTTGTAGTATCGCTTCAGGCCGATAGTCCATGGTTCACCATGATAGAACTCATCCTGCACCAGCTGACCCTTCATAAAGGCCATCGCCACATCGCCGACGTAGTTGATACGGAGGAAATATTCTTGCACCTGTGATGCATCCTGCTGTGCGACACTGACAGACATACGCCTCGGCCCAGCTTTCTTAACCTCGAACTGAGGTGCGACGTATTCCACGCTGGCAGTCTGCTCCTTGAAGCTCAGTTTGCTGGGATATACCACATAGCTGACGGTGTTCCGTCCAAGGCAGAGCAGGTCGGCACCATCCTCGCGAGGCAGCACGGTGGCATCGGCTATCAGCAGCCGGCCGTTTACCTTCAGGGCATTCAATGCCTGCTGTCGCGTCAGCGTTGTCACCTTGATACCTTTATACGTGAAGGTGCTCTTCAGACCAGGCACAGGGCGGAAGGTTTTACCGCCTGCAAACACATACTCTGGCTTTACACCTTCAGGCGCAAAGAAGAAATAGTGAGGTGCGCCCTTGTCTGAGATCTTCATCAGTGGCTGCGCCGTGGCATATTTCAGGAGTTGGCCGTCCATGTCCAGATTGAAAGGCAATATCATGCTTACGTCCTTGGGGAGTGTGACGGGGATGGAAATGGTCTCTTTCTTCAAGTTAAGTCTTACCACTCCCGTTTGATTGTGGCGCAGTGTATCGTGGTCTTGGAAATTCACCAGGAACAGGAATCCGCTGTCATCCTTCATGCGAGCGGCATAGCGCAGGTCATCGCGGTTCTGCGGCGTCATCTTCTCCCAACCCTCTGGCAGCACCGTTTCCATCGGAGCCAACTTATCGCCGAAGTCAGCCAGGAACGAGTGCAGCAGTCGCAGGTTGCGATACATCTTCCCCTCCAGTCCAAACTCGCCTATTGGTGCCTGGAAATCATAGCTAATCTTCGGCATACCCATCGGCTCATCGTTAAACGACCCCACACCACCTATCTGCTTAGGTGTACTTCCACCGTGATACATATAATAGCCTATGCCGTTGCTTCCGCTGCCTAATGTGCGCACCATCAGACCCTCGGCAGCTTCAGCCGTCACGATGGGCCGTGCGGAATAGATCATCTGGATACCAGCGCCCATCTCGGCACAGAACGAGGGATAGTCCGAGGGGTTATAGCGTGTGGGAGCATAGTCGGCCTCCTTCGTCAGATCCTTGAACATCAGGAATTTCGACATATGGGGCTTGGCCCAGAAGGGATAGGTATAGGCGGCCGTCACGGGAATGGCCTCACCTTCTATCACGGCAGCATTTCCCCAGCCCGTAGCCGTAAAGAACGGCACATCGATGCCCGCCTCCTGCGCCATCTGCTTCAGCAGCTGCATGTGCAGGGTTCCCATCTCGGCTCCAGTGGCCTTGTGAGCCTGATTGCCCACGCCAATCATAGCCTCACCGGCATTATAGCTGGCCGCAGTATGATCCTTGGGTTCACCTGGGTAGCAGATGGCCCACGGAGCCGCAGAGTGCTGCATCTCGTTCTCCACCTGACAGCCGATAATCGGACCGCCGTCCTTGTAGTAGAGTCCTTTCAACTGCTTGCCAATCTCCGTGTAGAGCCGCTTCACGATCTTCAGATACTCAGGATCGTTGCTCCGCACTTCCAACGGCTTGGCAAACAACCAGTCAGGCAGACCGCCACTACGAATCTCGCCGTGGCAGAACGGGCCAATACGTACGATAACAGGCATATCGTGCTTCTTGCACAGTTCTATAAAGCCTCTGAGGTTGCGCTGTCCGTCCCAGCGGAACTGGCCCTCCACCTCCTCGTGCAGACTCCAGAATACATACGTCGGCACCACCGTCACGCCGCCAGCCTTCATTTTCAGGATTTCCTCCTCCCACTGCTCGGCCGGATAGCGTGAGTAGTGGAACTCGCCCATCACGGGGATCACGGGCTTGCCCCCGATGCTTATATAGAAGCTGTTCACGTCTATGCGCTCCCCTTGCGGGTTTGCACCGCCCATCCGTAGATGGTCGCTCTTAATCACCTTCGGCTGGTCAGGAGCCGTCAGCTCGTAAACCCGCTGCGCATTGGCCATCAGCACCATGCTGAGCAATGCCATTGTCATGAAAAACCTTGTCTTCATCATTTCTACATTTGTCTTTTGGGTGCAAAGATACAAAAATCCCCGCTCATCCGTTATAGAAAAGCGGGGGAATGATATGGACGATTTTACGGTGAAAGATTTGGAGCATTCATTTATTATATGTATCTTTGCGGCATGTAAATGATGTAAGAGGTAAGAAGTATGATCAGGAAGAAAGACGGATTCCAGGGTGAGCGGGCTGTGGTGCTGCCGCCGATGCTCATAGAGATGCAGGAGCAGGATGCCCTCTGCCAGAGTCTGCTGATTACAGACATCGGCTACTACCCGAAGGCAGAGCATCACCACCGCATCAGGGAGAAAGTCATCGACCAGTATGTACTTATTTATTGTGTGGACGGCAGCGGATTCTACGTCGTCGACGGCAAGCGATATGAGGTGGAGCGCAACCAGTACTTCATCCTGCCGGCAGGGAAGCCGCATGAATACGGGGCTACGGCGGGAAAGCAATGGACCATCTACTGGCTGCACTTCAGGGGCGACCATGCTCCCGTCTATGCAGAAGGCGCACAGAAGCCACAGGCCATCAACGTCACGCCGACCTCGCGCATCAGCGACCGTATCAATATCTTTGAGGAGATCCTGACGACGCTCCACGCCGCCGCCAGTCTCGAGGATCTGCGCTATGCCTCGAGCCTGCTGCATCATTTCCTGGCCTCGATGCGCTATCTGGGGCAGTTCCGCAGGGCCGGAAAGGACGAGAGCCACGGCAACAAACCGTCACTCTATAACGACGGGAAGGGGACGGTTGAGGCTGCCATCCACTATATGCAGGAGAATATCGAGAACCGTATCACGCTGGCCGACGTGCTGCGCTACGTGGGGTATTCGCAGAGCCATTTCTCTGCCGTATTCAAGAAGCATACAGGCCAGAGCCCGCTGGCCTACTTCAATCGCCTGAAGATAGAATACGCCTGCCGTCTGCTCAAGGAAACAGACCTAAAGATGAATCAGATCTGTTACAAGATCGGCATCGACGATCCCTTCTATTTCTCGCGGATGTTCTCCAAACAGATGGGCATGAGCCCGACGGAATACAGAAGCCTCACTCCCGATCCGGAGTGAGGCTTCTGCCTAAAGATTCAAGTCAATCAGTGTGCGGAACTGGCGGGCACCGAGATGGTTGTTGTCGAGGGCCTCGACCTCAGCGAGGTACTTCAGTGCGCGCTCCCTGTCTCCCATGCCATAGTAGCCAAGGGCGAGCATGTACTTGCAGTGGATGAGGTTTATCTCGTCGAGATCGCCTTCCCAGACGAGCAGGTCGGGCAGCGAGACGGCGAAGTAGTCCATCGTCTGTTTTTGGAAGATGTGCTGCTTGCCGTAGTTGATGAGCTTGTTGAACAGCGAGCGGGCCTTGTCCTCCTGGCCGAGCTTGCGGTAGCAGAGGGCGGCGTAGAAGATCTTGTCGGGCTTGGCATCGTTGTAGTATATGGCGGCAGCGGGCTCTGTGGGGCCTGCGGTGCCTTCCTCATAGCGTCCTAGGAAGTAGAGGAAGTCGTTATCCTGAGAACCGTATAGTTTGCCTTCGCCTAAGTGGTGTGGGAACACGAGGCACTCCTCCAAAAGGCTCTTGGCCTTTTCTAATTGAGAATTGAAAATTGAAAATTGAGAGTTATCAGTGGCGGTGTCATTTCCCTTTGAAAGGATTTTCTTGGCAATCTCCAGGCGACACATCTGATACTGTCCGCTCACCTTGCCTTCGCCACCCTCCCACGGATGGAAGATGCGGTTGTCGATAACCTCCTTGGCCTCTTCATAACGCCCCAGCATATTGAGCAGGGTGGCCTCTTCGAGCACGAGGTCGTCGCGGCGCTCAATGAGTTCTGCATGTTGCTCGTAGAAAGCCAAACGCTCTGCATGTGAACGGTGCAGACGCTTGTAAAGCTGATCGAGTTCCATGAATACGCGCTCGTCGTTCTCGTCGAGATGGAAGGCGCGTTCCATGTATTCGAGAGCTTCCTCCTGACGATCCTGCTTATTAAAACGACCCAGGGCGAGGTTGCGCCATACCGTTGGGAACTTTGGATCGAGACGGGCAGAGAGTTCCCAGTTCTCGATGGCGAGGTCATACTGACGGGCAGCATAGTAGAGGCACCCCAGATAGTAAGGAGCCTTGGAGAGTTGAGAGTTGAGAGCGGAGAGTTGAGAGTTGGCTGCGCAATGCTTGGCGGCTTCGAGGGCGATGACGTCCTCCAGACGGTTGGGGAAGCAATAGGCGGGATCGGCAGCCTCGGCCTTGGCAAGGGCATTTTGTTCGCCACAGAAAGCAAAAAGGTAATACCAGGTCATAGGCGATGTGGCTCCCTCGCTGATGGCTATCTGCCAGATGGCCTTAGCCTCGTCGCACAGGCCTGCAGCGGCATAGTCGAGAGCCAGTTCGTCATAATTTTGAGCACTCTTACGCATCATCTCCTTCAACTCTGCCAGCAAAGCCTCATCCTTGGTAAGAAGATATTGCTCATAGCGACAGCCGTAGTTGAAGAGGTCAAACGACAGAGACTCCTTGATGAAAGATTGAAGATTGAGGATTGAAGATTGAAGATCTTCTGATGCAGAGGAATTTTCAATTTCCAATTTTCCATTTTCAATTCCAATGAGTTTGCGCAGGATGGCAGCCTTCAGGGCACGGGCCTTGTGGTTATGCCAGTTGTTGTTCAGACAGCGGTCGATCTCGTCGAGGGCATCCTTGTAGCGGCCTTGCATCACGCTGATCTTGGCGGCCTCGAAGTAGCCGGCATCAGCCCAAGCCTTGCTCCATGTAGCTTTCCAGAAGAGTTCGTAGGCTTCGTCCACCTTACCCTGGTATTTCAGGGAGAGGGCGAGGTTATAAAGAGGCTCGCTGTCGTAGGGGTTCGGATTGCGCTTGATCGACAGTTTGTAGGCCTTACGCAGATATTCCTCGGCCTTCTGAAAACGACCCTTGCGGATGAACCACAGACCCATCGCATTCAGACAACGGATATCATTCGGATCACGGCGCAGGGCCTCCTCGTAGTAATCAAGCGGATTCCATGTAGCATGGCGGTACTGTTCCAAATGACTACCTGTGATGAGCAACTGCTCGTTGGTCTTGATCTGCTCAGGCAGCAGGGCAGCCTCGGCACTGTCAGGGATAGGACAGATCTCATCGCTCTCGGCATGCCAACTGAGTACGGCGCGCTCGCCATAGGGGAACTGCTTGCTGATTTCGAACGTCAGCTCGTTCATCTTGGCACCCCTCATATCGACGGTCTCAACCAGCACTTTCTCAGGCGTGAGGGTCAGCTCCTTCTTATAATATATGGTACCATCATCATTGCGTAAGATGATGCATACGTCCTGCTTGTTGGTGGCGAACACCTTGAACTCCACTGCATTCTTAACTTCTTTAACTTCCTCTATATTGAACACCAGGTCTTTGCTGGCCTCCTTCACCACACCCAGCTCGCGATAGGGCATGAAGTACTGCGTGAATAGCTTCTCCTCGTAGGGCATCAGCCAGGCGAAGTCGGGCTGGTTCTCTGTATAGACACCAGCCATCAGTTCGATGTAGGGACGGAATCCCTCTGCCTTGAAGCCCCACTTCTGGCGCTCCTCTGGGGTCGACTCGTCCGTCAGGTTACGATCCCAGGCACGTCCGAAGTCGCCATTACCCCATGTCCACTGCTTCTTACCAGGCGAAAAGTGGTGCGAGGCCACATGCAGCATGCCCGCCTTGGTGTCGTTCTCGTAGCCTCCCTCGAAGTTGAAGCGTGAGTTCACGCCCATATAGCTGGTCGGCACGAAGATGTTCTTATAGTTCGAGATATCAACGCCTGCCGAGTAGTCCATCTTATAATAGGTACCCGTAGCGATGGGGAACGACGAGACGGCACGCTTGCCATGATCGAACACGGCGTTGATGTCAGGCGGGAACACACTCTGATAGGCATCGTTCACCTCTACTGCAGGATTGGCCCACCACAAGAATGTCTGCGGCACGTCGGTGCGGTTGTAGACGCGACCTTTGATTTCCAGATAGGCACAGCCAGGACGGAGCGTGAAGCCAGCCATTCCCTTCTGATGGAACATCTTCTCCATCTCACTCACCCAGACGGTGACAGCGCCATCCTCTCCTTCTTCTATCGTACAATCGGCTGGCATAAAGGTTGTAGGACGATGGTGCTGGGGCCAGTTGAACTCGATACCACCAGAGATCCAAGGTCCTGCGAGTCCTACCAGGGCAGGCTTAATAACATGGTTGTAATAGACGAAGTGGCGCTTGGCAATCTTATCGTAGGCCATCTGCACACGACCGCCCAGCTCTGGCAGTATCATCACCTTGATATACTCATTCTCGATATACACAGCCTTATACTCTTTATTGACCTTATCGTCGCTTATCGTCTCGATGACGGGATAGGGATAGACCACACCGCTCGAGCCCTGATAGACACGCTTCTCCAAGAACATCGGGTTTTTCTCAGGCATTCCGACTTCGTATGTCGGAATCGTCACCATTTCTCTCCAAGCTTTTACCATAATATCTGAAACAATTGATTTATACTATTTTTCTTATATTCTTTATTTTACTAATTCGCTTTCCAGTTGCTCCAGTGACTTGCCCTTGGTTTCAGGACAGTTGCGGAAGAGGAAGATGAAAGCACACACACAGATGCCGCTATAGATCCAGAACGTGCCGCTCGACCCTAGCGCTGCATTCATCGAGGGGAAGGAGAAGGTGAGCGTACAGCATCCCACCCAGAGGGCAAACGTACAGGTTGCCATGGCGATGCCACGCACACGGTGAGGGAATATCTCTGCCAGAAGCGTCCATGTGACAGGTCCCAGCGTCATGGCATAGACGGAAATCGCAGCCACCACCAGAGCCACCATCATCACACCGGTCAGCTGCATGAAGTAGCAGGTGCCAAGTATGAAGTAGATTAGTCCCAGTCCTCCTGCACCAATCAGCATCAGCGTCCGACGGCCCCATTTCTCGATGGTATAGAGTGCCACGAAGGTGAATACCACATTGGCAATACCAGTAATGACGATGTTGATGAACATGCCGTCGACATCGAAGCCTGCACCCACGAATATCTCCTGGGCATAGTTGAAGATCACGTTCGTGCCACACCACTGCTGGAACACGGCAATAATCAGACCCAACAGCAACACCTTGCCATACTTGCTTTCCATCAGTTCCCTCAGTCCTGCCTTCTGTTCCTTATGCTGCGACACTGTCGCAGCCTTCAGCTGTAAATACACCGGACTCTCTGGAATAAAGAAACTCATGAAGAGGAACAGCGCAGCAGGCAACGTCTCGGCCCAGAACATCCAGCGCCAACCCCACTCCACGTTCCATGCTTGTTCTGCGGCAATCGAGGTGTCGCGAGCCAGCAACATATTGACAACCTGAGCGGCAAGGATACCCAGCACGATGGTCATCTGGTTCAGGCTGACCATGCGTCCGCGAATCTCTGCAGGACTCACCTCAGCGATATACATCGGCGCGAGGGCGGAGGCGACACCGATGCCCACACCGCCAATGAAGCGCGCTATATTAAATAAGGTGAAGTCGTTGAACAGTCCAGTGGCGATGGCCGATACCGTGAACAGCACTGCCGAGAACATCAGCAGCGGCTTGCGGCCATACTTGTCGGCAGCGCCACCAGCCACCATAGCTCCTATCAGACAACCCACAAGGGCCGTGGTCATCGCCACACCCTGCATCAGCGGTGAGTCGGCAATGCCGAAGTACAACTCATAGAACGGTTTTGCGCCGCCAATCACCACCCAGTCGTAGCCGAAGAGCAAACCGCCCATCGCCGACACGCCACAAATGAAATAGAGAAATCCTTTGTTAAATCCTTGCATAATTCAAACTGTTTTCTAATCATGGGTGCAAAGATACGGCATTTTCCGCATCCACCATATAGAAAAATTGCTGCAAGGATATGGACTATTTTACACATTCAACAAATTCCTTGTATTTGCGCATCTAAGGCTACAGACTCGTGCAACGCGGGTGACGATTAAAGCAAATAGTGGGGAGAATATGTCAAAAATCAAAGCCTGTTTGGCGAAAAACACAGTAACTTTGCAACCAACAAACTACAAGGAACAATGAAACTACTAAAAACAACCCTAATTGTCGCTTTGTTGGCTGTGTGGTGCATGACAGCGCAAGCTGCGGAACGAGTGAAACAGAACTTTAACGCAAACTGGCGCCTATGTGTGGGCGATTACCCTGAAGCCATACAGGCAGACTTCGATGACAGCCGCTGGCAACAGGTGACGCTGCCCTACGCCTTCAATGGTGACGAGGCCTTCCGCAAGGATATTGTGAACCTGACAGACACCATCTGCTGGTATAGGAAAACGTTTTCCCTCACTTCTCACCAATCAAATCTCACATCTAAATACTTCATCGAGTTTGAGGGTGTACGTCAGGGGGCAGACTTCTATCTGAACGGACATCACCTCGGCTACAGCGAAAATGGAGTGATGGCTTGTGGCTTCGACCTGACACCTTATATAATAATAGGTGAGAATGTGTTGGCTGTTCGTTGTGACAACAGCTGGACTTATCGCTCGCGCCAACACGACAGCCGATACCAGTGGAACGATCGCAACTTCAATGCCAACTATGGCGGCATCCCCAAGAACGTATGGCTGCACGTGACGGATAAGCTCTATCAGACGCTTCCCCTGTATTCGAATCTTGGGACAACGGGCACATATATCTATGCTACGGACTTCGACATACCCAGCCGCAAGGCCGTGATCCACGCAGAGTCGCAGGTCAGGAACGAAGACACGAAGGCCCATAACGTAGCGCTGGTGTTTACGCTGACTGATGCCGACGGACGTCTGATAGCCCGCGAGGAGAGTCAGGACTACACCCATCTCGAACCAGGAGAGGCGGCGACGCTGAAGGCTGCCTCGGAGGTCATCGGACTCCACTTCTGGTCGTGGGGCTATGGCTATCTCTATACGGTGGAGACCCGTCTGAAGGAGGTGGCCCCAGGCGGCGACAGGATAGAGTATTATGACCCCGTCATCACCCGCACGGGATTCCGGAAAACCAGGTTTGGCGAAGGCAAGATATGGCTGAACGATCGTGTGATGATGGTGCACGGCTATGCCCAACGCACGTCGAACGAGTGGCCTGGCACAGGTCTGAGCGTACCCGCCTGGCTCAGCGACTACTCCAACGGACTGATGGTGGAGTCAGGGGCAAACCTCGTGCGCTGGATGCACGTCACGCCGTGGAAGCAGGACATCGAGTCGTGTGACCGTGTGGGACTCATCCAGGCCATGCCTGCCGGTGATGCTGAGAAAGATGTGGAGGGACCTCGCTGGACACAGCGCACGGAACTGATGCGCGACGCCATCATCTATAATAGGAACAACCCCTCGATCCTCTTCTACGAGAGTGGCAATGAGAGCATCAGCCGAGAGCACATGCTGGAGATGAAGGCCATCCGCGACGAGTACGACCCCTACGGCGGACGAGCTATCGGCAGTCGTGAGATGCTCGACATCGACGAGGCAGAGTATGGTGGCGAGATGCTGTATATCAACAAGTCGAAGAAGCACCCCATGTGGGCGATGGAGTACTGTCGTGACGAGGGACTGCGCAAGTATTGGGATGAATGGAGCTATCCTTATCACAAGGAGGGCGACGGTCCGTTGTATCGCAATCAGCCTGCGCCTGACTACAACCACAACATGGACCAGCTGGCCATCGAGATGGTACGCCGTTGGTACGACTACTGGCGTGAGCGGCCTGGCACTGGCACCCGTGTCTCGTCTGGGGGGGTGAAGATCATCTTCTCCGACACCAACACCCACCATCGCGGTGAGTCGAACTATCGCACCAGCGGCGTCGTTGATGCCATGCGCATTCCCAAGGATGCATTCTTTGCCCATCAGGTGATGTGGTCAGGATGGGTGGAGCCAGAACAGGCACGGACATATATCGTAGGGCACTGGAACTATCCGGCCAATACTGTCAAGCCGGTCTGTGTGGTGTCAACGGCCGACGAGGTGGAGCTGTTCCTCAACGGCCGCAGCCTGGGCAAGGGCAAGCAGAGCTACCGTTATCTCTTTACGTTCGATGATGTGCCCTTCGAGCCAGGCACACTGGAGGCTGTCGCTTCCGATGGCAGTCGCTACAAACTGGAGACCGTAGCCGAACCCTATCAACTGAAACTGACGGCCATCGAGAATCCAGAGGGTACCAAGGCCGACGGTGCCGATATAGTGCTCTTCCAAGTGGAGGTGCTCGACAAAGAGGGTCGCCGTTGCCCGCTCGACGACCGTATGGTTCATTTCGAACTATGGGGCGAAGCAAAATGGATTGGTGGTATCGCCACCCGCAACAACAAGGAGATGCAGCGCCCTGACGACAACCGTCCAACGGGTCTGCTCGATGCCGCTGCCACGAAGAACATCTCTGACAATTATGTGGGCAGTTATGATCTTCCCGTGGAGTGTGGTGTGAATCGTGTGCTGGTCCGCACAACCCCTAACGCTGGGGAGATCCATCTCTCTGCCTATGCCGAGGGCGTGAAGCCTGCGTATATAGAAATGAGGAGCGAGGAAGTGAAAAGCGAGGAGTGCCTGCCGCAGCTGACGTTAAAAGGCCGTTTGGATCGTGGTGAGACGCCACAGACAGCATCTTACGTCGAACAGGCACAAGGCATCGACATCATCTCCGCCAAGGCAGGTTATGACTCAGAACATGCTTCCCGCAGCTTTGACGACAACGAACTGTCGGAATGGAAGAACGACGGTCGGCTCTCCACCGCCTGGATCACATACCGTCTGGCCAAGAAGGCCATCGTTGACGACATCTGCCTCAAGCTCACTGGCTGGCGAGTACGTAGCTATCCCTTAGAGGTCTATGCAGGAAAGACACTCATCTGGAGCGGTGAGACGGAGCGCAGCCTCGGCTATATCCACCTGAAGCCCGCCAAGCGTGTCAAGACCAACGAGATCACCATTCGTCTGAAAGGCAACGGCAAAGACGATGATGCCTTCGGTGGCATCACAGAGGTTGCCCAGCCTGCAGCAGGTGAATTGGATCTGTTCAAAGCCAAGAACGGCGGCGACACCAACAACGAACTCCGTATGGTGGAAATCGAGTTCCTGGAGGCCATCAAATAGGCATGAGACGGGCTGTCCACGACCCTTTCAGATGCAATCGTTTGCGCATTCAATCCTTTAATAACTTGACAAAAGCAGAACACCCTATCCGAATAATTCGTAACTTTGACCCACGAAAGAAAACAAAAGGGCGAAAGCTACAATCAATTGTCTAACAAAAAACCAAATAAACATGAGAATCAACTTTCATTTGGAGTATCAGACGACGTTCGGTGAAGAGCTTGTTTTGAACATTCTCAAGGATGACACAGCCGAACAGCACAAGATGGGTACGCTCGACGGACTGCATTGGTCGACAGAACTGAGCAAGCCCGTAAAGACCTCAACACACATCGATTATTATTATAGCGTGATGCGTGGCGACCAGCAGGAACGCACGGAATGGCTGACAGAGCCACACCGTCTGGAGTTTGCCGCCCAGAAGGGGGCTCACTATACGGTGTATGACCACTGGATCGACATTCCTGAGGACGCCTACCTCTATTCGTCGGCCTTCACGGAGTGCGTGGCGGCTAGGAAACTGGACATGAGTCCCCAGACCACATTCGGAAAGACAATCCGTCTGAAGGTGCGTGCCCCACAGCTGCGCAACAACGAGCGGTTGGCCATCATCGGCGGTGGCGAGGCCCTCGGCAACTGGGAGGCCCTGCGTGCCATCGACATGACGGAGCATGAGAGCAACGAGTGGGTCGTCAGCCTCGATGCCGACACCCTGCCTCAGACCTTCGAGTTCAAGTTCGTGGCTCTCGACGAGGAGGTGGATGTCACACCCCTTTGGGAGAACGGCATGAACCGCACGGTGGCGCTGCCTCCGATGGAACAGGGCGAGGTGGTCGTGTATGAACTGTCACAGGCCTACTTCCCCGTCTATCCCTGGAAGGGTGCCGGAACGGTCATCCCCATCTTCTCGTTGCGCAGCGAGGGCAGCTTCGGCGTGGGCGACTTCGGCGACCTGAAGATGATGATCGACTGGTGTGCCAAGACCAGACAGCGGGTGCTGCAGGTGCTCCCCATCAACGACACGAACATCACCAAGACCTGGCAGGACAGCTATCCCTATAACTCGATCAGCATCTACGCCCTGCATCCCCAGTACTGCGACATGCGCCAGCTGCCTGAGATCAAGGATCAGGCCAAGCGCGAGGCTTTCGAGAAGCTGCGCCAGGAGCTGAACGCCCTGCCCCAGATCGACTACGAGAAGATGTTCGCCACCAAGATGGACTACCTCCGCGAGCTCTATGCTCAGGAAGGCAGCAAGACGCTGAAGAGCGCAGCCTTCAAGGCCTTCTTTGAGGAGAACAAGGAGTGGCTGGTGCCCTATGCCGCCTTCTGCCACTACCGCGACATCTACGGTACGGCCACCTTCTCGGAATGGCCTGACCACCACGACCTGCCCGCTGAGGAGCGCGAGGCCATGACCAAGCCGGCTACTAAGATATATAAAGAGGTGGCATTCTGGTATTTCGTCCAGTTCCATCTCGATGCCCAGATGCATGCTGCCCACAACTATGCCCGTGCCCATCGTGTCATCCTGAAGGGCGACATCCCCATCGGTATCAGTCGCGACGGTGTGGAGGCCTGGGTAGAGCCGAAGTACTTCAACCTGAACGGTCAGGCCGGTGCGCCGCCTGATGCCTTCTCTGCCGACGGTCAGAACTGGGGCTTCCCCACCTACAACTGGGACGAGATGCTCAAAGACGGCTGTCAGTGGTGGGTGCGCCGTTTCCGTAAGATGGCCGAGTATTTCGATGCCTACCGTATCGACCACGTGCTGGGATTCTTCCGTATCTGGGAGATCCCCGTGCCGGAGAAGTCTGGACTGATGGGACAGTTCGCACCAGCACTAGGCATGAGCCGCGAGGAAATTGAGGCCTACGGTGTGCAGTTCAACGAGGGACTGTTCCTCGTCGACCACAAGCGTAACGACCGCTGGCATCCCCGTATCGCCGTGCAGTATCAGGAGGCATACACCCAGTTGAGCGAGGATCAGAAGACCAACTTCAACAACCTCTACAACGACTACTTCTACCGTCGCAACAACCAGTTCTGGTACACTGAGGCCATGAAGAAGCTGCCTCGTCTGACGCAGGCCACCCGCATGCTGGTCTGTGCCGAGGACTTAGGTATGGTGCCCGACTGCGTGCCCTGGGTGATGAACGAACTGCGTATCCTCTCGTTGGAGATTCAGGCAATGCCCAAGGATCCGACCACCCGTTTCGGTAAGCTGTCGCACAATCCCTATCGCAGTGTGGACACCATCTCCACCCACGATATGGCAACCCTGCGCCAGTGGTGGGACGAGGACGAAGAGCGCTCGCAGTCGTATTACAACACCACCCTGCGCCGTGGTGGTCCTGCACCCCGTCCTCTGCCAGGCTGGCTGGCCAAGGACATCGTGAGCCGTCACCTCACCTGTCCATCGATGCTCTGTCTGCTCTCCTTCCAGGACTGGATGAGTATCGACGAGAAGCTACGTCTGCCCGACGAGAATGCCGAGCGCATCAATATCCCCGCCAATCCGCGTCACTACTGGCGCTACCGCATGCACCTCTCCATCGAACAGCTCCTCGCTGCCGATGACCTGAACAACGAAATCAGCACATTAATTATACAAAGCGGACGAAAATGAGAAAAATATTATTAAGCCTGCTGCTCATGCCGATGATGGCATGGGCAGGCAGTGTGAAGTCGCCGAATGGCAACATCGAGTTAAAGTTTTCAGTGGATAACACAGGGCGCCCCGTCTATGAGATGACCTATAAAGGGTGCGAAGTGGTCAAACCCTCATTCCTCGGCCTTGAACTGGCCAAGGACAAGCACGCCTCAATGGGTCTGCAGGAGCACGACCTCATGGACGGATTCACCATCGCCAAGGAAGAGACCTCTACCTTCGACGAGACCTGGCAACCCGTCTGGGGCGAGACCAAGGACATCCGCAACCACTACAACGAGCTGGCCGTCACCCTGAATCAGCGCTGGCTCGGCAAACGTCCGGTAAGCGCCAACGGTGCGCAGATGGCCCCAAGACAGCACACACGGACCATCGTGATCCGTTTCCGCGTTTACGATGACGGTATCGGCCTGCGTTACGAGTTCCCACAGCAGAAGGAACTGAACTACTTCCTCATCAAGGAAGAGCGCACAGAGTTTGCGATGGCAGGCGACCACACCGCCTGGTGGCTACCCGGCGACTACGACACCCAGGAGCAGGAGACACAAGAGACTAAACTCTCTGAGATCCGTAGCCGAATGAAGGAGGCTGTTAACTGGGGCAACTCCTCTGTGGCCGTTTTCTCGCCAACAGGTGTGCAGACCTCGTTGCAGATGAAGAGCGATGACGGACTCTATATCAATATCCACGAGGCCGCCTGTCTCGACTATGCCACGATGCACCTCGAACTGGTCGACGCTGAGACCAAGGCCCTCACCACCCAACTGGGTGGCGGCAGCAATGCCTACACGCCTAATCCCCAACCGTCGCCCTGGCCTCTGCCAAAGGCCTTCACCTTCGTGAGCCACCTCACCCCCGACGCCACAGGACTGAAGGGCTGTATGCAGACCCCCTGCGAGACACCCTGGCGCACCGTGATGGTGAGCGACGATGCCCGCGACATGCTTTCGTCGAACCTCATCCTCAACCTCAACGAGCCCTGTAAACTCGAGGATACCTCCTGGATCCATCCTACGAAATACTGTGGTGTTTGGTGGGAGATGATTGTGGGGCGTGGTTCCTGGCACTATACCAACGACTTCCCCAGCATCAAACTCGACCAGATTGACTGGAGCAGCGTGAAGCCCAACGGCACGCATAAGGCCAATAACGAGAACGTGAAGCGCTATATCGACTTCGCTGCCAAGAACGGTCTCGACGAGGTGCTCGTGGAGGGCTGGAACGTAGGCTGGGAAGACTGGGCGAACATGTGGAAGCGCGATGTCTTCGACTTCGTGACCCCCTACCCTGACTTCGACATCAAGATGCTCAACGACTATGCCCACTCCAAGGGTGTGAAGATCCTGATGCACCACGAGACCTCATCGTCGGCACAGAACTACGAGCGTCATATCAAAGAGGCCTACGAGCTGATGAACAAGTATGGCTACGACGCTGTGAAGACGGGCTATGTGGGTGACATCATCCCCCGTGGCGACCACCACTACTCACAGTCGATGAACAACCACTACCTCTACGTGGTGAAGGAGGCCGCCAAGCACCACATCATGGTGAATGCCCATGAGGCCACCCGTCCTACGGGCATCTGCCGCACCTATCCCAACCTCGTAGGCAACGAGAGTGCCCGTGGTACAGAGTACGAGGCCTTCGGCGGTTCCCGTCCTGACCATACCTGTATCCTGCCCTTCACCCGTCTGCAGGGTGGTCCGATGGACTACACCCCTGGTATCTTCGTGACCAAGCTCTCTGAGTGGAGCGACAACACCTCATGGGCCCGCATCACCCTCGCTGGTTCATTGGCCCTTTATCTCACGATGTACTCACCCCTCCAGATGGCCGCCGACCTGCCAGAGAACTACGAGAAGTTCGACGATGCCTTCCAGTTTATCCGTGACGTGGCCTGCGATTGGGACGAGAGCATCTATCTGGAGGCCGAGCCTGCCGACTACATCACCGTAGCCCGCAAGGCCAAGGGCACCGACAACTGGTTCATTGGCGGCAAGTGCGATGAGAACGGACACCAGAGCGTTATCAAACTCGACTTCCTCGACAAGGGCCGTCAGTACGACTGCACCATCTATGCCGATGCCAAGGGTGCTCACTACGAGACGAATCCCCAGGCCTACACCATCACCAAGAAAACTGTGAAGACTGGTCAGACGCTCAAGTTGCAGGAAGCCCCAGGTGGCGGCTTCGCCATCTCGCTGATAGCAAGATAACCATTGAAACAATGAAACATTGAAACAATGAAACATTAAAAGCCGGACACTTCACAGCGTCCGGCTTTCTTCATCTAACTAAATCTGTTTACCTAACTAATTAAACACTATTGGAGATGGAATGAATATCGTGTCACAATCTGACCTGCCGATGGGCCAATGAGCGCTTCGAAATCACCAGGCTCAACCGTCCAGTCAGCAGCCTTGTCATCGTAGAAACTCAGGGCCGACTTATCGATGGTCAGACTCACTTGCTGCGTTTCACCAGGCTGGAGGAACACTTTGCTGAAGGCTTTCAGTTCCTTGAAAGGACGCTCCACGGAAGATTCCACATCGCGGATGTAAAGCTGTACAGTTTCGGCACCAGCCCGACTGCCCGTATTGGTGACAGGCACGGTGAAGGTGATCTGCTCGTCTGCCG